>DASXUQ010000002.1 GCA_036504735.1 bacterium | reverse complement strand
GGGCAATTCCAGCACGGCCCAGCAGTACAGCTACCTCGATGCCGATGTGGTGGCTGGCACCACCTATTCCTACTATCTGACCGATGTCTCCATCAACGGTGACCGCCGCGAACACCGCAACCTGTTGCGTTCGGCCACGGCCTTGTCGACCCCGGTGCCGGTGGAGTATGCCTTAAGCGTCTACCCGAACCCCTTCAACCCCACGACCACCGTCTCCTTCAGCTTAGTGGATGCGGCCAAGGTTAAGCTGACGGTCTACGATGTCACCGGTCGTGTGGTGAGCACTCTGGCGGACAAGAACTACACCGCCGGAACGCACACCGTACTGTTCGATGCGGCCTCCCTGCCCGCGGGCATCTACTTTACCCGCATCGAATCGGCCTCCTTCACCCAGACCAGGAAGATGGCACTGATCAAGTAAAAAAATCAAACCTGCTTACTCAAAGGCCAGAGGGGCACGCCCTTCTGGCCTTTGCTCTTTTTCGGAGCCTGCCCTACCCAAAGTGCTCCGGCAAAGCCCGGTTAGAGCAGGGTGATGATCCGGTATTTTTTGAAGAACCTTGAACAATTCCGTGGGATCCTTTTCCCCTCTGGTTTTTCTGATCCCCTGATTGCCTTTCCGCCCTGCGGAGAGGACTTCTGCCACTTTTCCCCGCCGATTTCGTAAGCTTAGAAAACACGCTATCCGCCTCATCGGGTTATGCTTGACAAGGAACTTTCCTCTTTTTATATTGTAGGATGGTTAGCACTCGCACCCAGAGAGTGCTAATAACCCTGCCCATAAGTTCAATCCAATAATCCAAACGGAGCCCATCCATGAAAATTACCCCCATTGACGAGCGCGTGCTGATCAAGCCGCTGAAAGAAGAAGCCCGCAGCATCGGCAACATCATTATCCCCGATACCGCCAAAGAACGCCCCCAGATGGGTGAAGTTGTCGCCGTCGGTGATGACGTCGAAATCGCCGATCGCAAGCAGAAGAAGCTCTCCGACATCGTCAAAGTCGGCGACCGCGTCGTCTACGCCCGCTACGGCGGCACCGAATTCAAGATGGACAACGAAGACTATCTCCTCGTCTCCCGCACCGACATCCTCGCCATCGTCCAGAAATGACCCTTCAGGGTCATCCTGAAGCCGAAGGCTGAAGGATCTCGGGTTTGTCTCTCCTTTTTGGTTTTTCATTTCTCGTTTTTCATTTGTCAACTACAAGGATTCCAAATACCATGCCCAGCAAAATCATTACCTTTGATGTGGAAGCCCGCACCGCGCTGAAGAAGGGTGTCGACATCCTCGCCGACAGCGTCAAGGTTACCCTCGGCCCCAAGGGCCGCAATGTGGTGATCGAGAAGAAGTGGGGCGCGCCCACCGTCACCAAGGACGGCGTCACCGTCGCCAAGGAAATCGAAATCGAAGACGCCGTGCAGAACATGGGCGCCCAGATGGTCCGCGAAGTCGCCTCCAAGACCAGTGATGTCGCCGGCGACGGTACCACCACCGCCACCGTGCTCGCCCAGGCGATCATCGCCGAAGGCCTGAAGAATGTCACCGCCGGCGCCGATCCCATGTCCCTCAAGCGCGGCATCGACAAGGCCGTCGCCGCCGTTGTCGCTCACCTCAAGGCCAATGGCAAGCAGGTCAGCGGCAAGAAGGACATCGCCGCCGTCGGCACGATTTCCGCCAACAATGATAAGGAAGTCGGCACGCTCATCGCCGATGCTATGGACAAGGTCGGCAAGGACGGCGTCATCACCGTCGAAGAAGCCAAGTCCGCCGAGACCACCCTCGAAGTCGTCGAAGGTATGCAGTTCGACCGCGGCTACATCTCGCCCTACTTCGTCACCAATCCCGACAGCATGGACGTCGAACTCGAGAAGCCGTACATTCTGATCTATGACAAGAAGATCGCCGCCATCAACGAACTCGTTCCCGTGCTGAACAAGGTCTCGCAGGTCGGCAAGTCCATCGTCATCATTGCCGAAGATGTCGAAGGTGAAGCCCTCGCCACCCTCGTCGTCAACAAGCTCCAGGGCCGCCTGCGCTGCGTCGCCGTCAAGGCCCCCGGCTTCGGTGACCGCCGCAAAGCCATGCTCGAAGACATCGCCGTCCTCACCGGCGGCCGCGTCATCAGCGAAGAAGCCGGCTTCAAGCTGGAAAATGCCGTGCTGTCCGACCTCGGCGAAGCCAAGCGTATTCTGGTCGACAAAGACAACACCACCATCGTCGAAGGCGCCGGCAAGCCCGAAGACATCAAGGGCCGCATTGGCATGATCCGCAAGCAGATCGAGAACACCACCAGCGATTACGACCGCGAGAAGCTCCAGGAACGTCTGGCCAAGCTCGCCGGCGGCGTCGCGGTGCTCAAGGTCGGCGCGGCGACGGAAGTGGAAATGAAAGAGAAGAAGGCCCGTGTCGAAGACGCGCTGCACGCCACCCGCGCGGCCGTCGAAGAAGGCATTCTCCCCGGCGGCGGCGTGGCCCTGCTGCGTGCCGCTTCGGCCCTCGATGATATGAAGCTCGAAGGCGATGAGAAGCTCGGTGTCAACATCGTGCGCCGCTCCCTCGAAGAGCCGATCCGCATGATCGCGCAGAACGCCGGCTGGGAAGGCAGCGTCGTCGTGGAGAAGGTCAAAAACAATGGCCAGTACTCCTACGGCTTCAACGCCGCCACCGAAGTCTACAGCGACCTGATTGATGACGGCGTCATCGACCCCACCAAGGTCGTGCGCGTCGCCCTCGAGAACGCCGCCTCCGTCGGTGCCCTTCTGCTCACCACCGACTGCGCCATCTACGAGAAGAAGGAGCCCAAAGCAGCAGCCCCGGCCATGCCCGGCGGCGGCGGTATGGGCGGCATGGACTACTAAGTTTCGTCCAGTGACCATGAGACGGGCGGCCACAAAGGGCCGCCCGTCTTGTTTCATAGGTCAATTCTCAGTCAACCGACAAAGGCTATTCTATTGGCTATTCAGCGTCTCCATGTGTCTGAATACTCCTCCCGCACTGTCGCATTTCGCAGCATGGAGGTCGCAACCTGCCACTTCGAGTCACCCGGGTACAAGAGTCACCTCTATTTGATAGAAATGAACTTTTCCTAAGTCCATATACTTATTAGCGATAAGGCTAATTCGAAACTAAATAGTATATGGTATTAGAAACATCAAGGAGCGGTAATGAGTCCTGACAAACCTGATCCACCGTACAAAGCGCTGATGGATGCTCAGCATTGGGAATCGATCTACAAGCAGTTGTATGTATTTCTTGACATTCATTATCCGGATTTGGACAAACAGGCCCGAAAGGAGCTTGTTGCCGAGGCCGTATTCAAGGTTTACACCCAAGCGCGGCCGTGGGATCCCCAATCGGGCCACAGTATCATAACGCATCTCAAGTGGACGATGCGCAGCATTCTCAGTAATACGCGTGCTAAGAAGTCCGCAAAGGACATCTCCTGGGAGTACCTGAAAGAGACTGGCGAAGGCGAGACTGAGCTTGCCCCGCTTTCAGGCCCGTCTATTGAGGAACTCGCCGAAACTGAGGACAATATCAAGGAATTGCTTAATCGCGTATCCGGTGACAGTGATTGCGAAATGGTTCTCCTTGCCATTTTGGACGGACACGAGAAAGTTGCGGACATATCGAAAGCGACCGAAATCTCGGTTGAGAGAGTCATTGATGCGATGAAAAGATTGCCACGATTGTTGAGCGGTCGCTAACCAAGGATACAAGAGGAGCAAAAATGTGTGGTGAAACCAAAATCCCGAGTTCTTTCGAGTATATCGAGAGGGCGTTTGAGAGCTTCTATGCGGAACATCCCGAAGCTCTCGACGAGCGCATTCGAGAAATTGGAGACGACCCAAAGACACTTTTCGTGCAAATAGATTCGCGAGTCAAGACTCTAGTGGGACAACACGTTGTTCAGGCGGCAAAGGTGAAGAAGGCTCTATTCGAGAGAGTAGCATCGAGAATCCGAGGGAGATATGATTCGCTATCAACCGCGGAATTGAGAACCCGTGTTAAAGCCATGTTTGAGCCTTCGCAAGCCGAACTCCAACCGTCATTCAGAGACTTCGAACGCATGGATGAGTCCACTATGCGATCAATGCTAGAGGATGCCGATATTCTGAGAGAACTCGAGAGAATCTCAAGGTCAGAGAGCGGCGAATGAGTAGTACGCTTGTCGCGCGACGGAAAGCGCAACAGTTGTTGACACAATACGGCTCCCTGCGCTTGTGTGAAATGGACATAGAGGACTTCGCTGCTGTGTTTGATGTCAACGTGGAGCGCAAGGCTTTGGTTGGTACCACGGCTACTCTCTTGCGCAGCAATGAGCGAGCGGTGATTTCGGTAGACCAGGCATTAGCTCCAAGTCAAGGCCGCTATCGCTTTACCATCGCGCACGAGCTAGGTCATTTCTTCTTGCATCGTGAGCTTCAATCGGCGTTCAGTTGCACCGACGAAATGTTCCTCCCTTGGTACCAAGCGAACGGTGCAGAATTCGAAGCCAACTCATTTGGGGCTGAGCTACTGATGCCGGAGGATGACTTCCGCACGAGGACCAAGGGTCAAAACGCCACGGCGGCTCTTGTTCGCCATGAGGCAGAGTATTTCGGGACATCGTGGACTTCGATATGTGTGAGATTCGTAGAACTCGCCGCCTATAGACTCATAATGTACGTCGTAGCTGACGGAAGGGTGAAATGGTTCAGAGCATCATCAGCCGTTTCGCTCAATGAGATCTTGCCGATTGGAACGACAGTGTCGGACGACACATCGGCTGGCAGTTACTTCCTGACACAAGACGATGACGAGTCAACTGGAATCCTGCCTTCAGACCTTTGGCTACGCGATACCACCAACTGGCACGAGCAGGTGTGTGAAAGCCCACTCTACCTAAAGAGCATGAATACAGTGATTAGTCTGATCTGGGAACCATAACAGCTAGCACTCCAGGCAAGGCGTTCACATACCTACAACGAGCTTCATCCGCTCAATCATCATTGTTCCGGACTCCGGCCTGTTTTAAAAAACGGTCTGGCCGAAGCCCATCAGGTTCTCGGTCACGCGTTTCAAAACAGAAAGGAATTGTCTAATGGCTGACAAAGGACTCAAACCCGGCCAGACCGCTCCGCGTTCTGGCCAGTACGAAATCATCGGCCCGCGCGGCGGCCACACTGGTGTCGAGCGCACGATCCCCAAAGGAACCATTATCCCGCCAACACCAGAGAAGGGCCAGACGCTGAAAATCGTCGACCCGACGAAGAACGAGAGTGGAAAGTAATGACGCAACTGCAAAGGGCGAACCTTTGGTTCGCCCTTTGCATATACAAGAAGGTCTTCAAGATGCCTGAAAACTTGCCGTACACGACCAATGCTGGTACGCTGCTCAAAATGTTGGAGAAGATCCAGACGGCAGCAGTGCCAATGAAGTTCACAACAGAGTTCCTTGAGAACACCCTTTTGATGAAAGGTGGCACCGCGCGTGGCCTCATGCCGTTCTTGAAGAAGATAGGGCTTCTCAAGGGCGATGGCACTCCCACTGAACTTTATAGCAGATTTCGTAACCCCAGCAGCTCAGGCCACGCCTTAGGTGAAGCGATGCGGCGTGCGTATCCTCAAGTATTCAATATCAACGAGAAGGCACATCAGCTTGGTGATGAAGATCTGCGCGGCATCATCATGCAGATTACCGGGCTCGAGAAGGATAACAGGATTGTGGGGGCAATCCACACTACTTTCAAAACACTCCGCTCAAAGGCATCGTTCAGTAACGAGCCACTGCCTCCAGCCTCGAGCAACGGGTCGCAGTCCATTCAACCCTCAGTGCTCAACGGACACGAAGAAGAGTCCGGTCAAGAGTTGCCTCTCAACTTTTCTTACACGATCACCCTAAATCTGCCGGCGACTTCCGATATTAATGTGTTCAACGCGATCTTCAAAAGTCTTAAGGAGCATCTCCTCAGCCGATGAACCGAACCCTATCCACAACAGAAAGGTTGAAGCTCTTTGGAGTCACGCACCAACTCATTGACAACGAATTGTCGAAAGTCGAGTCTGACTTAGGTGTTGATTTGGGACGGACTGCTCCGAGACTCGCCGAGATTGACAGCACATATTACCCACAATTTGAGCAAGCACTACGTAAAGAAGCTTCAAGCATGGCAGAGCATTACGAGGTGTTCTACTGTCTCGAAAACACTATCCGCCAGCTTGTGTGCGATACGATGGAAGGTGTCCATGGTGCCGATTGGTGGAATAGCGATAAAGTGCCTTCAAAACTGCGAGACGATGTCGCAATGAGAATGCAAAGAGAACGCGATTCGGGTGTCACACGTCGATCCAACGAGCCGCTAGACTATACCAACTTTGGCGAGTTGTCCGAAATTATCAAGGTGAACTGGGACGCCTTTGGGTCAATCCTAAACAGCCAGAAAGCCGTAGAGAAGGTCATGTCTGCTCTGAACACTCTGCGAGGGCCGATAGCACATTGCTGCACTCTTGCGGAAGACGAAGCCCTTCGACTTCGCCTGAGTGTTCGGGACTGGTTTCGACTGATGGAGTGACTGGTACGGTCCGAGACATGCGGCGAAGCCAACGGCTACTTTCTTCCTTTGCCTCCCCATCCCCCCACACCCCACCCCATCCTTCACCCATCCCTAACCCCAAAGCCTTCAACCCCTTCCCCGCAGCCTGCCCCCGCCTTCACAATCCACCTTCAGTCTGGACCAGCACTTGCACATCGGTTCACTTTTCTCTTGCCTTCCCCTTGAACATATGTTATATTGTAGCTGTGAGGTCAGCCGGAACACAACCAATTCGTCGCTCTTCCGCCAAACCCATTTTCACCCGTTCTTTGCCCCAAAAAGAGCCGAAAAATGCCTTCCTTTCAGCCTTTCAGAGTTGCAGAATTTCAGCATTTTCTAAGGGTAAGGGGGTTCGTTTGGTACAAAATAATTTCCGTGTAAAGACCACAAAAAAAGGCGAGCCGCATCGGCTCGCCCTTCATTGTAGGGGCCGATTGCATCGGCCCGCCTCCCCTTATTGCCGTGGATCGTTACTGTCCCGTCGAAATACTCCAGCTCGTTCCCGGTCCTGCGGTGTATGTGATGTGCCGCCCATCGCGCAGCGTCACACGATAAAAGCGCATGCCATCCTGCACAAGGAACTGCACCGCCTGCCCGCTGCGCACCTGGGCTTCGGCTTCGGTATGCATCGCTTCCAGAGCCGGATCAGTGCCCGAAGTCTGCGTGGCGGAAACCGATCCATCCCCGTTCACCGTGACATGTGTGGTGCCGCCTCCGGGAGGCGCATCGGTCTGATACGTGCGCACGGTGGCCTTGTGCCCATCCTGCGTCGTCACCTTGCTCTCGCGGATCAGCACTAAGTGGATAATATCTTTTGCCCAACTCGGATGGACGGCGGTCAACCCGCCCAGCAGAACCATCGCCAGCATTCCCAGTGCCAGTGCTCTGCGGCGATAGAGAGGGACTCTGGCCGGAACGGGGCGCATCAGCCGGTAGCCCAACTGGGTGCGGTGCGACTCGACGTGCACGTCCGGCGCGTGCACCTCTTTCAGACGGTCTTCTACGGATTTCATACTTGGCCTTTCGTGGGTTGCGGTCTTGCCTCAGTGAAGGACAAACCGAGACTCTCGCGCAGGCCCTGATCCTGCCGCAGTCTCGCCAGGCCCCGGTGAACCAGGGATTTCACCGTGCCAACCGGCCGCCCGAGGACAGCGGCGACCTCTTCAAACGTCTGCGATTCGAAATAGTGCAGCAGCAGCGGCGTTTCATATTTTTCGGGAAGGGCCGCAATGGCTCTGCGCAGTGACCGGTAGGCTTCGTCCTTCTCCAGCGCTGCGACGGCGGCGTTGACTTCCGTCAAATCCACGTGCTCCGCTTCCCAGTCCGTGGCAGAGGGTTCAGGCAGCGGCAGCAACCGCGACAGTTTGCGCCGCCGCAGTTCCCGCCGCCATTCATTCACCGCAATCCGCAGCAGCCACACCTCCACCGGCGCCGCAGACATCTCATAGCGCGGCCAGGCACGCACCGCGCGGTAGAACACGCGCGACGTCAGTTCCATCGCCATGTGCACGTCTGCCGTGGCATGCAGCACAAACCGCCAGATCCGGTCGTAATGGCTCTCGTAGACTTCGGTAAAGGACGGCTTGGATGGCATAATCGGTCCGGTGGAATTGACAGTCTTCATCCCGTAAAACCCCCGGCCCGCCCCAAGGTTGCATTCTTGGCCGTTTTCCGGGAACCCTTTTCCCGCATCCGTCGTTACATTTACGACATTGGTACCTTCCGTCCCGCGGCTTCGTCTCTGCGGGGCGGTTTTTCAAGATCTAACATGCAAGTAAATACTTGCATAAAGGCGCCGTGAAAGACGACGACAAAATATTCAAGGCCCTCGCCGATCCCAGCCGCCGCAGGTTGCTCGACCGCCTCTATGACGACAACGGCCAGACCTTAAGCGACCTGTGCTCCCGCATGAAGATGAGCCGGCAGGCGGTGGCACAGCATCTGGCGCTGCTCGAGGCCGCCAACCTTGTTACCACCGTCTGGCGCGGTCGGGAAAAGCTTCATTACCTGAACCCCGTTCCTATCCATGAAATCTATGATCGCTGGATTAAGAAATTCGAGAGTAATCGTCTGCAAGTATTAAGTAACCTGAAGCAGGATCTTGAAGGAGGCCGTAATGAGTAAAACGAAATTCGTATACGTCACCTACATCCGCACCACCCCCGAAAAAGTCTGGCAAGCCATCACCGAAGGGCCCGTAACGCGCCAGTACTGGGAACATGAAAATGTGTCCGACTGGAAGCCCGGTTCCCCTTGGGAGCATCGTCGGACCGATGCGGCGCACACCGTAGATCTGGTGGGCAAAGTGCTGGAAACCACGCCGCCCCGCAAACTGGTCATCAGTTGGGCTGCTCCGCAGGACCGCGATGTCCCCGCCGGGCACAGCCGCGTCACCTTCCTCATCGAGCCGATGGAGGATATGGTCCGCCTCACCGTCACCCATGATGACCTCGAACCCGGATCCAACATGGAGCAGGGCATCACCGAAGGCTGGCCGCGCGTGCTCTCCAGCATGAAGTCCTTCCTCGAAACCGGACGCCCGCTCGCCACCTGGTTCGGAAAAGAGAAAGCGGCTAAACAGGAAGCCTGAACTTTTCCATATCCGAACAAAGGGCGGGCTTTTGGCTCGCCCTTGTCGTAGGGATCGGTTCAAGACTGCCGGCCACCACTCATCCCTCTGTACTGAATAAACCTCGTGTAGTTGCGCAGCTTGCTGCGTCCGGGAAGACCAAACCATCCACACCCACCGTAGGGGCGCGATTGTGCGCCCGCCTGACGGGTCACCAAACCGTCCACGGGCGGTTGTCGGAGGGGCGGATCTCAGATTCGACCGCCATCATGAATCATCCGGCCCAGCTCCGCAAGGCTCGCCCTTTCTTTAGCCTCCCTCGCCTCCCCATCTTCCCCCAAACATCCTCATCCTCCACACCCAGCCAACCGCCTGAAAATCCGATTCTTCCAACTCTATTGCCCCCATTTTCACAACTCACCTTCAAGCGCACACGTCACTTGCGCATCAGTTCAATTCTTTCTTGTCTTCTTCTTGAACAGATGTTATATTATACCCGTGCATTCTGCGAAAAGGTGCTTCAACCATCCATCAGTCGGTAGGCCGAACCGAAAGCGATTTGATGCCCTGCAGCACTCATTTCGCCCCTTTTTCTGCCGTAGGGGCACGGCATGCCGTGCCCGCACTTTCTGTAAAGATGCCGGATCAAATCTGCCCTGCTGTGCGTGAGCAGGTATAGACGTATCCGTTTTGGCTTCTATAGCTCTTGGCTTCTTATTTTCAGACTTTCAGCATTTATGAGGAGAGTAGTCATGCCGGAACAAGAGACCATGCAGGATCTGATGAAGACCGCCCAGCCGGGAAAGGAACATGTGATCCTCGCGCAACTCGCGGGGGAGTGGAATACCGTGATGCGTGTGTGGATGTCGCCCGATGATCCGCCAGCCGAAGCCAAGGGCCTTGCAATCGTGAAGTCGCTGCTTGGCGGCCGCCTGCTGACAGAAGAACTGCACGCCAAGTTCGGGGACATGGATTTCGAGGGCTTCGGCACCATGGGCCATGACAACTTCCGCGGCAGATTCTGGCAGACATGGACGGACTGGGATACATGTCTCTATCATGGCGAAGGCACGGCCAGCGCCGACGGAAAAACAGTTACCATTTCCGGCATGACGGACCGGCACGAACTGAACCGCACGAACGTCCCGCGCCGCACCGTCTTTCATTTTGTGAATGACAACCTTCACACCTTCGAAGTCTTCGAGAAAGACCCCAGTGGCAAAGAGTCCCGCACCCTCGAGATGGAATACCGCCGCAAATAGAGTTTCACACACACCCTCATAAATCCGTCAGGTAATCAAATCACTAAGGGAGAGACCATGGCAGAGCAGGAAACCATGCAGCAGGAATGGATTAAGCGCGGAACGCCCGGCAAAGAACATCAGATGCTCGCGCGGCATGAAGGCGAGTGGAATGTCATCCTCCGCACGTGGATGAACCCCGATGAGCCGCCCTCCGAAAACAAAGGTACGGCCAGCTACAAGATGATCCTTGGGGGTCGTGTGCTGGTGGAAGATTTCCGCGGCGACTTTCAGGGCATGCCCTTTGAAGGCCACGGTATGATCGGCTATGACAACAACCGCGGCCGCTGGTGGCAGACGTGGAATGACAACATGAGCACCGCCATCTTCAAGGGCGAAGGCACCGCCGGCCCGGACGGCAAGACCATCACCATGACCGGCAAGTCGGATCGTCCGGATCGCAAGGATGTGGAGTCGAAGGGCGTCTACCATTTCGCAAGTGACAACGAGCATACCTTCGAGACCTACGAGAAAGGCCCCGACGGCAAAGAACGCAAGACCATGGAAATCCACTACCGCCGCAAGTAGCGGAGGCACCAAGGCGTAACAGAACAGGCGAACTCGGATGAGTTCGCCTGTTCTGTTTAGAAGAAATCTCCCGGCGGCTACTTCAGCAGCAGCAGCTTCTGAGTCATCACACGGTTTGACGTCGTCAGGCGCGAGAAATACAGCCCGGAAGGCAGTTCCGCGCCATCGAAGCTCAGAGTATGGCGGCCCGCGTCAAACGTACTGCTTGCCAGCGTGCGCACCAGCCGTCCCGCCACGTCATATACCTGCAGCTCCACATGCGCCGCCACCGGCAGCGTGAAGGAGAGTGTGGTGGAAGGATTGAAGGGATTCGGATACGCGGCCACCGAATAGTCCAGCGCCAGCGCCGCCGACTGCCACGTGGCCGAAGCCATCCTATCGCGATGCTCCGTCCGCGCACCGTTCACATCGACGTCCGACAGGTAATACCAGTAGGACTCTCCCGCCGTCACGTGCGTGTCGGTGAACTCATAACGCTGCTCAATGGCTGACGCGCCCTGCGACGGCACCGTCGTCACCCGGGAGAACTCCCCGTCGGCGGATGTACCGCGCCAGATTTCGAAATGGTCATTGCGCGTTTCCGATGCCGTTGCCCAATTCAATGCAATGCCGCGCTCCGCGGACGTTGCCGTAAACGCGGTCATCTCCACGGGCAGCATCTCATCGTACTGGAATTCAAGACACGCGCAATTCAGGTAACCACCATAGGACGCCTGCGCATCGCGAATCAGGATCTGCCAGATGCCCGCCGCATTGTGACCGTTCACCGCGCTCAGAAATTCTTCCGGACGGTAGCTTCCCCAGTAAGGCGGATACCCCGTGGTGATCGACGTGCTCGCCTGATCGTCGAAGACCGTATTGGAATAGTTCTGCCCGGAGTTTCCATTCGCGGTGGACAGTTCAAGCGTGTCGTTCCACGGAGTGATGAGATACATAAACAGATCGCGGTCGCGGCGATGATTCAAATCCACGCGCACATTCAAATCGGTAATGTGATATTGAGCCGCCACGACGATGGGATAAACCACGGTGGACAGATCCGTGATCGGTCCCACGCACGGACCGATGCAATGCTGGTTCGGCATCGGTTCTGCCGGACAGGACACAGGTTCGGTGGTGACTTCCAGCCGGTACGGTTGCCCCGGAGTATAGGCTGACGTGGGCCGCACGGTAATCCAACCGCCGTTCCAGACAGAATCGCATCCGCCGAACGTGTACAGCGGAGTTCCGATGGGATAGGCGCTCGTGCCGCAATCTCCATTGGGCAGCGTGGCCCAGCCGAGACGGATTCCCTGCGGCGGATAGGTGCTGCACCCCGGCCCGGAATAAAGTCTGACAACGGTTCTTTGCCCGGGTGTGGTCGGCGGCACCCGCCAGTAATCGATATCGTCGACATTGCAGATGATGCCGCCATAATGGACGGTTGATCCGGACAGACACGCCAGATCGAGGATGCGCATCTCATCGGCAATGCAGTTGCCGTTGGGCTCGACTTCGGCGGGATCCTGCGGGAAGCAGAGCGTTGCTCCCGAACAGAGGTTTGTTCCGGAGACTACAAAGCCATCGAACATCGGGCCGTAATCGGTGTTGGCCGAATTGGTCTGCAGGGCAATCCGGAACTTCAGCACATGGCCGGTGAGCGAGGTGAGGTCAATGACAGGGAGGTATGTCTGATTAAAGAGACTCCACGTCACCGGCAGATCGATGTACACATAGTTTTGGCCATTGACGTCACAAGTTGGATTCGAGATGTGACACCACGTCGCACCGGAATCGATGGAGACCTGCATGCCCCAGTAATCGCAATCGGGAAATTCCGCGCAGTCATAAAGGGAGCCGGTCACCCAGAGGTCGGCCTCCACCGGCCCATTGAACGTGCGCAGATCCACATACGGTGACTCGATCACCGTATTCATGTTGTTGTTGTACAGGTTCGTGCCCGCATTGTTGCACGCCAGAATGTGTTCTCCCGCGGGAGACGTAGCGTCGGTAGCTATGCGCCACAAGTTACCCCCGGTGGGTGTGATGGACTGGGTGCTCCAGTCCGCAGCATTATCCGCATTCGACGCAAAGATCGTATCACCTCCCGCCGCATAGACGCGAATGTTGTCCACCATCCAGCCGAACATGGCCGGATTGTCGGGCGTCGAGTAGGCGACGTCTGACGCAAAGGCCCAGCGCAGCATGACGCTTTGCCCTGCCCACGCGCTCAGGTCAACGGTTTGAAGATGCCACGCCGTGCGGGCGCCGCACCAGCCGGGAACGTTCAGGCCCTCCTGGTGCTCAAACCCAAAGCTGTAAAGACTTGTGCGATCATAGGCCGGACTCAAAGCAGTGGAGGGGACAATCGACCACGACGAGCCGCCGTCGGTGGAGATGCGGAGGTTCATCCCGTCCCAGCCGTTGTAGCCGGCAGGTTCGCCGCCGGGTGTCTCACAGCTATACCGATGCCAGAAGAACATGCCGGCGCTCGCCGGAAGCTGGATCGGCGGGGAGTCCAGCACCATGTACCACCCGTTGCGGTAGCCGTGCAACGCCGGATCGGCCATCCACCAGGATGTGCCGCTGCCGCCGAACGCGTTGTAGCTGTCCAGATGCCACATGCTCGGCGCGGCGGTCAGATCAATCGGTGTCCAGCCATCCAGCGTGCCGCTTTCCCAATCCTCATAGAAGATGACATCATCGAGGCTGTGGCGTGTCCCATGCAGTACGGCACCGGAGGGAGACCCTGCGGCTGATGTCCGGGGAGACACCGAAGGGGCGGCCGCCAAAGCCGTCTGCACTGCAAACGCCGTAAGAAAAAGAACAAACCAAAATGTGCGGATCATGATGTGCTGCCTCATGTTGTTCTGGAGGTGTGCTGAAGGTCCACTCGACGGTCGCTGCTGACCGTTTGCTCTCGCGTGTTACCTCAATAAGGTGCCTGCTACCGCAAAATGCAAGCAATCGTTCTGGATTTTTACCTAAAAATCACATCCTGTGCTACTAAGTATGGTTTGCTATATTGTGGAGCGAAAAGTCAACAAATAAAAAGAGGGCAAACCTTGCGGGGTTTGCCCTCTTCCATTGCCGTGTCGGCAGATCGGTTAACGGTCGCTTTGCTGACCGCCCATGCCGCCCTGCTGCCCGCCTTGCTGCCCACCCTTGCGGACGCCCTCGCCGGTTTTTCCGGGATCGTTGGGCATATTGCCCGGGATATTCTCTTTGTTCTGACCCTGGCCGGTTTGTGATCCTTGCTTCTGATCTGGCATGATTGTCTCTCCGTGATTATGATGGCTTAACGATGGTCAAACAATCCGCGAAGTTGACTTATTCCGCGGAAAAAAGTTCAGTGATCGGAACCGCCTCGGTTCGAATCATTGTCATGGCTGTGACGGCCCGCCTCCCGAGCCTTCTCCGGATCATTGGCGAAGTTGCCGGGATTGTTTTCTTTGCCCTGGCTTCGGCCGCCGAGACGTCCAGCTTCGGCCACACTCATCGACCCTTTTCCAGCTTTCGACCCGTCTTGCTTTTGATCTGGCATGATTGTCTCCGCTGTCATCCATCTCCCTACTTGCCCTTGCCGCCACCACTCTGGCCGCGTCCGGAACCGCCGGAATTGCCCCCAGATCGAGTAGTGGAACCGCCGCTACGGTTACTGCCCCCTTGAGAGGAGCCCCGCTTATTACCTGCCATGATTCCCTCGTCGTTGATGATGTTCGCCGGTTCTTCCTATTAGGCAGAACGTCCATCGCCTTGCAATGGACGTTCATGCTAAGAAGCCATTTCGGCCTCAACATAGTTGCCGCTTAACACGGCTGGATCTATCTTCACGGCCAGACTTAACATCTTTACCGCTTAGTTACTGCCGTGATCAGCGATTTCCCGGCTCGCGGCCGTGACCGCCGTGCGAATGCTCGCCGCCCTTGCGTCCGGCCTCGCTGGCCTTCTGCGGATCATTGGCGAAATTGCCCGGATTATTCTCCTTGCCTTGGCTCTGGCCGCCCTTGCGCCCAGCTTCTTCACGGGACATACCCTGACGTTCTTCCGGTGCCATGATTACATTCTCCTGATACACTTTAATCGTTCTAAATTATTCACGAATGTGTCGCTTGCTTGCCAGAATGTCTTCGGCAAGCTATTTGTTACACAAAACCGCTATATGAAAGTTCCCACTTGTGGAGCCTCATGTGGTGAATCTAAGCCGAAGCGGGAGCAGAATTTAACCACACTTTGGACCATCGCGTATGACGTGAGAGTAATTCCTAACGGGATTGGCAAATCCTATAATTCGTATCGAACTCTCATCTGCGGGAAACGCAAAGGGCGCACGTCTGTGCGCCCTTTGGCAGGCAGAAGAGTGCGAGCGATTACTCGGTGTTATCAAGGTGTTGCGGCGCAATAACCGCCGGTGCCTGAGGGTGCGTCGACAGTTGCAGCATGGCACTGGTCACGGTGCGGACCATGTATACTCTGCTCTGCGGCAGATCCGCGTTTCCCGCATCGACATAGCTGCTGTCACCGGTGTTGGCCACTATGGTGAAGGGCCCTCCCCAAGCCGGCGCGGCATAGACCCGGTACCATACGTCCGGCAGCGTACATCCGGCTACAGAATGGCTGACCGGCGGCCAGTGCAGGCGGATATCATCGCCATCGATGATAATCGTGACCTGCGGCGCAGGGGGTGTGGTCACGCGATGTCCCGAGAGCGGAATGCGGACAAAGCCGCCGTTCTGGTTGGCGGCATCGGTGGGGATCAGCAGAGTATCCTGAAACAGGCCGTCATGATCGGGCAGGCCGAAGGTCAGCACCATGTCACAGGCGCTCATCTGCCCCGGGGGCAGTGTGATGTAATCCCCACAGGAACTGCGCGTGGAAAAGACGCTGTCCGCAGGAAGCGGCACCGCGTAGACCGTTACATCCTGCTGTCCAAGATTCCGCAGGAGGAATGTATCCGTGGGCGTGAAAGGGCATTCCACCGTGCCGACGTCCCAATTCACTATGGGCACGCCGGGCTGATTGGGCCGGACCAGCGCGAGGTATCCCTGCGAGGCGGTAATCCCAAAGTCAGCATCGGACATATCCTGATAATCGGCGCCCAGGGTGCTGAGGCGAATCCGGCAGGCGTCGGAAACCGTCTCGCCCGCATCCGCAAAGGCCGCACCGTTGTTCGGCAAACTGTCCGCCAGCAGCGTCCATTCTCCCGATGGGTAGGATCGGTTCAGTTCCAGCCGCATAAGCCCCGGCCAGCCGATCGCCATCCACTGCACGGCGTGGGTCTCATGGATTCGCCACTGCTCGCCGCCGTTGGGGGTTAGCAGGCGAACATCCGGTCGAATGCTGAAATCCGCATCGGACACGTCGCTCAGAGTGTCTCCTATGACCTCCACGCGCACCCGGCAATGCTCGGCAAGTAGCCCGGAGACTTCTACCGTCAGCGGCCCGGGGTCAACCACGCTATCAGCCAGAATCTCCCAATCTCCGGTTGGAAAGGTGCGGTTCAAACTCACCCGGAGCGGATGCGATACCCCTTGGCCGGTCCACTGAATTCCGGCGGGCACGCCTATAGTCCAGATCTCACCGCCGTTGGGAGTGACAACGCGCACAAAGCGGTGAATTTCCGGCGTGCCAATCTGAAGGGCCGGCTCACGGTCCACACGCTTGCGCACCGCGACCCAGTCGATGTAGCGCACACCGCCCGTCGAATCCGCAAATTCACTTTCGGCCAGCATGATCTTCTTGGCATTGGCGTGATAGCCGGTGGAATCGAGGCTGGCGCGATACACCGCCGAATCGGCCATCGTCCAGATCAAAGAATCCCGCCCATGCTGCGCGTCCCAGAAGAAAGACAGCTTCTCCACGGCATAGTCGGAGAGGTCGCGGTTCAGGAGCAGCATCGTCGCCAATTGCGATTGAGCGCCATTGGCCGCCATCCGCCGCACGAATCCCCGGCCCTCGATGGTGAACATATATCCGGACAACAGACACGGTAGATTCCATGCTCCCGGACTGACCGTGGAAAAGGCACCGCTGCCGATAGCCAGTGTGGACCGCTGTTTAACCGTTCCGTTCAGGACCTTATGGCGTACCATCACCTCAAAATCACTGGAGAACGCGGGAACGCTGATCATCGCCCGTGTGCCGGTGACCCAGGCCTCTGCGGCCAACTGGATCACTCCGTCGGCGCTATTGGCCAGTCCATGGTTGGCGTTGAAGTTGGACAATCGCCATTGACTTCCGTACTGCCACTTTGTCGTATCGCGCAGCACAATATTTCCGAAGTAGTTCTGACTGCCGGAGCCGCTCATGTTCTGCGAGCCGCCCTTGAAGCATTGCAGCGATCCGTCGCGGTCGAGCCAGATTTGCGGGCCGTAGGTGTAGATATCGAGACCGGACATGCGCGGATAGCGGGTCCAGTGAATCAGATCGGTCGAGGTTGCGTAGCCCATCTTCCAGGCAAAGGATCCGTTGCCGAACCCCTGATAGGCCATCCAGTAGGCGGAGTCCTGCCACACGACATAGTCGGCAAACAGGGTGTGGCCGGGAGGGCCGTCCCAAGCGCCGTATGTGCCGGGGCCTAACACGGGCGCGGAACGCACCGAATAGTGCACGCCATCGGTAGACCAGGCCATGCCCGGAGTCTTGCCGCCTTCACCGCCAGAGATGCCACAGGCTTCGAAGAACACCACCAGCGCTGTGTCCGTAGCTATCGTGGTGGGATGGGAGACATACGAAAACCGGTAGAGCTGCGACGTGCTTGTGTCTACCGCCACGCCCTGCCAGGTCCAATGCTCACCGTCGGGCGATGTCCAGTGCTCCACCTTCTCCGGCCCGGTGTGCGCCAGTTCCGCAACCTTGCCTTCGGTGTGCATGTGATAGAGCCCGTTGAAAAAGGCGACGGTGGGGCGGTCTCCATAGATGGTGTCGCCGCCCTGCGAGGCATCCATAATGAGTTCCGGGGGAGACCACGTTCTGCCGTCGGCACTGAACGACTGGGCGAGCAGCGAGCGCATGTCCACGTCGTTGTTCCAGAGCGAGTCATGCAGCACGCCGAAGTAATGCTTGTAGACGTGATTGGGATTCGGATCCCAGGGCTCCACCAGAATATTCCCTGCTTCGCGGATGCCCCAGTGATACCACGACCCGGCGGGGCCGCGCGGGATGACCGGTTGGGTAAAGTGCGGATCATACACCACGCGCGTGAACGTGTCGAGGCCGGCCGGCGCTATCACGTTAAAGGTGGAATCGAAATCCGAGAACATCAAAAACGTCTGCGCCCCGTTGGAAGCGGGCAGGGCGCTGGGGTTGCCCGAATACAGGTAAATACTGCGCACGGAACCGCCGGCAATCTGCGGCACCTTGACCCAAATGGTAGCCGACGCTCCCGCCGGATCATAGGCCTGAATCCAATAGGACAGCGCGGTAAGGCCATCGCTGTCCGTGAAACGCAGATCCTCGCCGTGAGGCAAGGCTTGTGCAAAATCAAAGGCAGAAGCCGTCAGGATAACCTTGACCGCATAGTCGGTCAGGTCGCCATTATGTGTGACATTATTAATCGTCACGGGCTGGCGAATGGCCCAGGCGCTGTCAAACCAGTTCTGGGCGTGCGCCGTGCTGCAGATAATACCAATACTGAAAAGTAAACTAAGATTTGCACATCGCTTCAAGATACCATCTCCTCATCATCTCTGTGAGCGGGTTCTCATCGTTCCTTGCCAAGGCAAGGAGCGACCGTTACGTCGAGGCTGATTCGAACAGATCCAGTCTATGCGATATTTTTCACAGTGACGGGCGCGCCTGATCTGAACACCGCAACGCCTATCCCTGTTGGCCGATGTTGTCCAGCCACCCCCATAAACGCCGAGAGAGTACACGTGGGTGCACTCTCGGCAAAATCCTTCGGGGTGTGGCTGGTTAATGCAGGCTGACCTTGCGCCCTCCATTTTTCTGTCCGCCGGAATTTCCGTGGGGCATTCCGGCAAGCTGCAGTACGGTATTATTGGTGACCGTCGTGACGGCATACAGTCTGTGCTGAGTGGATTGCACCGCTCCCGGATCCAGATAGGTCGTGTCCGGAGTAGTGGTCAGGAGATCATAGGGTCCGTCCGCCGTAAGCGCACCGTACACATTGTACTGCACGGACGAGAGCGCGCATCCACCGGCGGTTTGAGTGACCGAAGGCCAGGTCAGCCGGGCGTCGTCCCCTTCCATGCTGATCGTCACCTGCGGCGCGGGGGGTGTGGTCACGCGATGTCCCGAGAGCGGAATGCGGACAAAGCCGCCGTTCTGGTTGGCGGCGTCGGTGGGAATCAGCAGAGTATCCTCAAACAGGCCGTCGTGGTCCGGCAGGCCGAAGGTCAGCACCATGTCACAGGCGCTCATCTGCCCCGGGGGCAGCGTGATGTAATCCCCACAGGAACTGCGCTCACTGAACATGCCGCTGGCCGGCTCGGGCGAGTAATACACGTTCACGTCCTGCGAGCCCAGATTGCGCAGCATGAAGGTATCGCTGGCCACCATCGGGCATTCCACCGTGCCGATATCCCAGTTGGTCACCGGCAGTCCCGGCTGGTTAGGCCGCACCAACACCAGGAGTCCGTCGGAGGCCAGAATCGAAAAATCGGAATCCGAAACATCTTCGAAATTGGTGCCCAATGTGCTGATGCGGATGCGGCAGGTCTCCGAAAGAGAATCGCCGGCGTCGATGTAGGTTATACCCGTGTTCGGCAGACTGTCCACCAGCAGCGACCACGCACCCTGCGGATAATTGCGGTTCATTTCGAGTCTCACCAGTCCCGGCCAGCCCGCGCCGATCCACTGCACCGTGCTGGTTTCATGGATCCGCCAGCGCTCCCCGCCATTGGGCGCAACCAGCAGCAAATTGGGGATAATCCGGAAATCCGCGTCGGAGAGATCATTCAGAGTATCGCCTAATTCCTGCACCCGCACCCGGCAATGATCCGAGACCGGCTCGATGATTTCCGCATCATACTGTCCGCTGTTGTCGATACTGTCGGCCAGCGATTCCCATGGACCATCGGGATAGTCACGGTTCAACTGAACGCGCACGGCGCCGGACACAAACTGGCTGGTCCAACGAACTGTGCCGGGCACGCCGACTTTCCACTCTTCACCGCCGTTGGGAGATACCACCTGAATCGTCGCTCCGGAAATGGAGAAGACGGAATTGGAAACGGCGGTGAAACCTGTGGCATCATCCGTGATGCGGATCCGGCAACTGTCCGATACCGGCCCGGCCACCGTGATGCTCAGATTGCCGGTATTGGGAAGGCTGTCGCCAAGAATAGCCCAGGATGAGGTGGCAGCATGGCGGTCAAGCTCCACACGGATCGCTCCGCCGATGCCGAACGATTGCCACTGCACCGTATGAACCTCTCCGATCAGCCAGCGCTCGCCGCCCGATGGCGAGGTAATCATCAGGCGCGGGAGAATATGAAAGTCCGCATCGGACATATCCGAAAGCATATCGGACACCGCGCTCAGGCGGATACGGCAGTGATCAGATGCTATCCCATTATCAGTAAGGGAGTAAGTGCCGGTATCGGCCAGGCTGTCCGCCGCCATCTCCCACGTTCCCGAGGGAAAATTGCGGTTGAGTTCGAGGCGCAGCAGACCGGTAATGCCGCGGCTGGTCCATGTCACCGTTGCCGGCAACCCCGCCTGCCAAATCTCTCCGCCGTTGGGAGTGGTCAGATGCACGAAGGCATGGTTCTCCGAATTTCCGACCAGAGTGGACGGCTCATGATGGATGTATTTGCGAACGAACATCCAATCGAGGGACATTTCGCCGCCCGCACCGGAAACGTACTCTCCCTGCGAAACCAGCACCCGCTTGTTGGCGGTACGGAATGTCGCATCACGGAAGGCGGCGCGTAGTGTATCGCCCGCATACCATTTCAAGCTGTCCGTATCATCGTAGATAAAGCGGTGGATGTTGTAATTTTGCATCAGCCCCGGGGACGGCGACCAGGACGAGAGTACGGTCTTGCCGCCGGAGGCAGGCATCCGCACCATTACGCCGCTGCCCGAGGTAAACCAGGCGTAACCGCTTTGAAGGACCGTGGTCTCCCACTGTGCCACGCCGCCTACGTTCATGTCCACAACTTCGCCTGACCCGATGGCTACCGAACAATAGGGCGGACTGCCCGTGCCATAGTTCTGGCACTTGCTTTTCATCTCGATGGAGAAGCCGTCGGTGAAGCGCTGGGTGCTGACGATGCTGGCGGAAGACCGCAGAAACGCCTCGCCGCTGAGCGTCAGGACGCTCGCCGAATCATTGGCCAGACCGTAATTACTGCCCTTCTGCACCAGAGTGAACACGCTGTTGTACGGCCACTGTGCGGTATCCCGCCGGCACAGATAGGTTCGGAAGATGCCACTGCGGTTGACCGGGTAATAGTCGATGCACTCGGTGCCCTGCAGGGCTCCGTTCCGGTCCCAGAAAAGCTGCGGGTCCCCCGTATCTGAGGCATTCAGGTTGTTGGAACCGTTGGTGACTTTGGTCCAATGAATCAGGTCGTTGCTGACCGCAAAGCCCGCCTTCCAATTGGGATTGGAGTTGGAAAGCCCATGATAGATCAGCCAGTATTGTCCGTTGATCTTGATGATATTGTCCGGCACCATCGCGCCATCGTCCCACTGGCCGGTACTTCCCAGCGGGATGATGCGATCCTGTCCATAAACGGTAAAATGATAGCCGTCGTGCGACGTGGCCAAACCAATGGAGCCACCGCCGCAATTTTGACAGCTTCCCTTGCCTTCGAAGTAAACATACCACGTGGTATCGGTCGCGCCATATTCTACCCAGACGGTGGGCGAACTGGGGCTGGTATCCATCCATGGCCGCGTGGGATCGGGCGGTACGGCGAAGCCCTGATAGGTCCAGTTCAAGGCATCGGTGGAGGTCATCAGACCGACGCGGTCCCAGGTGGGATTGGTCTTATCCTCATAATATAAGAAATAGGTGCCGCCGACCTTGACCACCCACGGGTCTTCGCCGTAGGTCCACGGGTTGACCCGCCCCTGCTTTACCCATGTGTACCCATCGGCGGAGAAGGCCGCTCCCAGTTGAGTCACGCGGTCGGTCGTGTAGATTGAATCGCGGTAGGCGGAGAACCACATCTTGTAACGGCGGGAGGGATCGGGCTCGGTGCTGTCCACCAGCACATTGCCGTGCTCCCGGAAACCGAAATGGTCATACTCTCCGAAGGTCCCCGGGGCCACGAGCGGCGCCGCGCATTCGGGGGAGCGGATCATGCGGTCAAAGGCTCCGGGCAGCGCCGGGGCGACAACATTGAAGGTCTGATCGAAATCCGAGAACAGAGGGAATGTGGCGGCTCCGCTTTGTGCGTCCGGCGCGGATGA
Source organism: bacterium (assembly GCA_036504735.1). Lineage (NCBI taxonomy): Bacteria > bacterium. The sequence goes on along the minus strand of DASXUQ010000002.1, from coordinate 316,562 downwards.
ATTGCCGCTATAAAGAAAAATCGAGCAGGTCGAGCCGGCTGGGATGTGAGGCACCTTGACCCATACGACGGCCTTCCGTGCCGCCGCATCATACGATTGAACCCAATACGCGAGAGGTGTCAGGCTGTCCGAGTCGGTAAAACGCAGGTCCGCACCATTGGCTTGAGCCAGGGAGAAATCAAAATTAGCCGTAGTGAGTGTGATTTTTACCGCATAGTCGGTCAGATCCACTGTGCGTGCGGTGTTGCTGATAGTAATGGGCCGCCGCGAGGTCCACGCATTGTCAAACCAACTCTGACTATGCGCCGTCCCCGCACTCAGCCATAGCGCGATAAGAGGCAAAAATATGAGTATCGGTCGCTTCAATACGGTCTCTCCTGAAGGTATCCTTCATTCGGGATCAAGCATGCTGGCATGTTATTCAACGCGGACTTTTCCGTGCGGTATCCCGCTTTAACGCGATTTTTCAAAAAGAGTACGGAACAGACCCGTGTCCCGTAATATTTCTCTGTGTCTGCTTTATTTCCTTGAAGGATTGAAGACCCAACCGCACAGATGTGTTGGCTCTCTACTCCCGCTATGGAATCCCTTTGAGGCAAGTTATCCACCTCAGGGCACAAAAAAAGCACGCGTGCGAACGTTAAATAACTAAATCTTCTTCAGTTCGCAGGTGCTCTCGGGTAACGTCAAAGTATCTGAATTAATTTAGGTCGGCCTGAACCGGAAGTCAAGAGAAAATTGGGGTCAGTAAAATTATTAGAAGGGCCGGATTCCAATCTTAAATTGATGCAGTCGGACAACTGCAAACAATATACCGTGAAGAATGTAGAAAAAAAGAGCCTGTGGCATGGTGCACAGGCTCTAACCGTCCTATATTACTGACCCCGATAGGTAGGCGATTCATGCCTCAGTTCGGCAAAATAATCCTCGTCTTCAAGGCACTGCTCTTCGTCGTATGTGGCCGCGCTTTGGCATCCAACATAGGGTACTCGGATTCGAGGTAACGGTCGGCAATCAACCGCGAGAAGACGGGCGGGCTCATGTCGCCCTGCGAATTGCCGAATGATGCAGCGGCGATCCAGTTCTGCTGCGCATTCCACGGAGCGGCAAAACGCATCTCTTTAAACTGCCAGCGGGAATGCAGACTCCATTGATCAACGGTATGTGAATTGGGCTCGCCGCCCATGGCCACAAAGGCACTCTGACCCGGTGGCACAATATTCTGCGAACGCCACGGACCGGCGCCCAGTTCGAAAGCCTGCTGGTATGTTCCATGATCGCCGATCTTCTCCGGAATTGCCGTAAGCTGTTCATAGGAGAAGAGGTCTGCCGGCTTGATCACGTCCTCGATTTCCGTGACATGGTTGCCGCCCATCCACGGCACGTTGTCGCCCTGATCCCACCAGGATGCGGGCTTATTATTCCAGTTGGCAAAGTAGTCCTGTCCGGACTGATCGGAGGAAGGCAGCTTGTTAAACGGGATGAATCCTGCCCATTCTTCGCTGCCGTCGCCGCGATGGGGAAGCCGCGGGTCTATGCCGTCGGCGCGGTTCTGATACTTGCCGATGTGCCAGTAATGCACCCGTCCATCGTCCGCCGCGCAGAACACGTTGAAGGACATCGGATTGAGCACCAGCGCCTGCTCGAAGCGCTCCATCGTCTGGGCCCGCGCCGATTCGTACAGGGACTGGAGCATATCCAGTTCACTGCCGCGGAAGGTCGTCTTCAGCGCGAAGACCTGGTGGTTTTCCAGATCAGCGCCAACAACTGGACCGTGCGCAGTGCGGTAATGTGTGAAGACGGTCGCCTTGTCTTCGACGTAGATGGTATCGGTAAGCGTTTCGAACTCATGCCAGGTTCCCTTGTAGTAGTAGCGGCTGTAGGATGCCGTTTCAGTCGAGTCGATATACATGTCGCTGTTGTCGCTGTAGCCGCTGGTAAAGGTCCACGCCAGACGGTCATTGCGTCCGATCAGCACGCCCGGCATCCCCGCGATGGTCATGCCGCTAACGTGCAGGGTGGGGCAGGACAGCTCCACCTCATGGATCGTATTGGCTTGTCCCAGTTGTGGGGAGCCCATCTGCGGACATCCCAGCAGCATGGCCTTACCCGAGCTGGACTTCTCCGCCGAAATCAGCACGGCAAAGCTGCCGAACTTCAGCGGCATGTGAATCTGCCGGATCAGGTCGCGCGACTGCTTCCATCTCTCGGCCAGCTTGCGCACCGGCTCCAGTTGCACCTTCATGCCCGAGTAGTGGTAAGCCCGTGGCGCGCGCTTGCCCTCACCGCGCATGGTGGTGGGCGCCGACGCATCGTTCAACGGACGGTGGCTCTCGAACCACGGGCGGCCATTGGTCTCCAGTTCGGCGAGCCGTGTCAACTCCTCGCCGCCGAACTGTCCGAAGACGCTGGTGGTGAATTGCGTTACCGCCACCACGTCTTCCACCGTCCAGCGCTGCAAGTCCACGTGCGCGAACTCGCGTGGCTTGTAGTGCGCAGAATCCACGGCGATGGAATCCAGATAGGCGTTGATCCCGGAGGCATAGGATTCGATCATCGTCTGCAGCGGCAACGACAGGCTGCGGAAGGTGGCCTGCCGCTCATCGAAGGAATAGAGCATCGTGCGCATCTTCTGGTCCAGCGGCAGATAGCTCTTACCGAACCACTCGGCCAGCTTGCCTTCCGCGCTGCGGCGGTAGGTTTCAAGTTGCACCAGCCGATCCTCCGCCACGGCAAAGCCCTGCCCGAAGAAGACCGCCGCTTCGGTTTCACCCGTAATATGCGGCACGCCGTAGGTGTCCCGGGAAATCTCCACCGTGGTGCCGTCCGGTGCCGGCAGATAGGTGGCGTCCGTCTTGGCGGCCCGGCCCGAAAACATGCAGACCAGACTCAGCACCAGAAGAAGTGAAATAAGTCGCAAACTGCTCAGACGCATGTTCTCCACGCTGCAAGAAGGATTCAGCCGCCAATGGATCTCTCTATGTCAAAATATAAGGAGAGTTTTCACGAATGCAAGCAAAAAGTTCCATAGGAATATGTTGCCGATTTTCCCAACTCCAGCGTAGAATTATCCACTCTTACTCGTAATTTTTCATACCAATAGCGGCAGCACCTCATTGAGGATGTCGAAGTCAAGTATTCCTCCATTATTGACCTCTCTGGGCAACAAAAACGGCGGCCAAATGCCGCCGTTTTCAGGTCCAAAAATGGACTGGAGGCGGGCCCCCGCCCGTCCACAGCTTACTTCAGAAGCAGAATCTTCTCGGTTCTGGTCATTTCCGCAGATTGCAATTTCACAAAATAGGTCCCCGAGGCCAGCCCTTCGCCATCGAGGCCGATCTCATGGCGTCCAGCGTCCCGGATCTCATCGCAGAGGGTTTGCACATGGCGTCCCTGCAGATCATACAGATCCAGCGTGACCTTCTGCCGTGTCAGCAGATCAAAGCGGATGCGCGTGCTGCCGTTGAAGGGATTGGGATATGCCGACAACACCGCGTAATCGGAAGGCTTGAAGACTAACGGCTTGCCGGTGTCGGAAAGCACCTCTGAGAGATCCAGATAACATGGCCCGATGCCCGCAGCGACCCATAACCGGTTGCGGGGGGCATCGTAGGTGAGATTTTCCATCAATACATTCTGGGAAGCAAACGGAAACTCAGCTTGCAGCACCTCCCAGCTTGCGCCGAGATCGGAGGAGATCCAGAGTGCGCTGGAATCCATTTGGATCGCCACAAGCACCGGATTGGGCCGCGGTATGACAATGACCTGATTGCTGCCCGGAATCTCGTAGTAGGATTCCCCAAAAGGCAGCAGGCCGTTGGAATGCCGGGTACCGTCTTCCCAGTGCAGCAAATCGGTGGCGGAGGTTACAAACACATCATTCCCGATGACCGTCAAATTGCTGAGCGGCCCTGTCAAAGACCCCAGATACTGCCATGTCTGGCCCAGATCTGCCGACCTGCAGACCGCTGATTGCGAGCCCAGAGAGCCGTCCTGGAGAATATACACACAACTATCGGTCAGAACGATCTCCTTGGCACTGGCTTGGAACGGCAAGCGGGGCAGCATCCGCCACGTGCTCCCAAGGTCCTGCGAGAGGAATAGAGTGTCACCATAAAAATCACTCATCGAGGCAATAAGGCGTGTGCCGGATGAACCTGTGTGCTCATGGACGTTCCATGGACTGAATCCCCAAGGCAGAAAGGGATCGAACGTCCACGTCGTCCCATTATCGCTGCTGTGAGCCATCTGGCCGAAGCGGTGGTCACCCGTATCGTCGGCAAGATGTTTCATTGCGTAACACAAAAGAGTGTCGCCGGATTTGCGAAGCACCCGGCTTAGAATGATCGCCGTATCGGAATGGGATTCGGGATACGGAAACGGCTGCCATGCCGAATAGGGAGGCTCCAACCGGTAGCCAGTGTAATGCACGACATCGTCGAGAATTGTAAAGTCGCCGTCCGGCCTTCCCAGCGGAGGCGTGCTCAAGGGCTGCCATGTCTGGCCATGGTCACGCGATTGATAGAGGCCATGATCCGAAAGCACCACGTAGAGCGATCCACTAAAGGGGTTCTGGTACAGTGAAAGCGCACCCACCGTATCTTGCGGCAGTCCGCTGCCGCAAGGCATCCATGAATCGCCACCGTCTGTCGAACGCAGAAGGCCGCCCGGACATCTGCCCGTCATAAAGAGCAACCCCGGCTGGAAATCATCCTCGACGATCTGCACCGCATCTTGAATCTGCGATTCCAGTCCTTCGAGAATATCCCACGTCTGCCCATCATCCCATGAGGACAGCACTCCGCACGATCTGGCTCCCCAAGCAGAACCAAAAGTTGCGAGGAGCCGCCCCGTTGAAACCCGTACCATGCTGCGGAGATTCATTAAGTAACCCGGAACATAATCCGCAAGGCACAGAATGCGGGTCCACGTATCACCGAGATTGGCACTCCGGTAGAGTTCGCCGCGCGTCGGAGCAACATAATACAGCGTGCTGTCCTGTCCGGAAGGCTGGTAGAGTTTGACTTGAAAGCCTGTCGGGGTCGTGCTGACCGTATCCCATGTCTGACCGAAATCTTGCGAACGCAGAAACCGACCGTTGCGCAGGTGGAGCCAGACATTGTGCTGCACCCGCCAGAAGGCGACGTCGCCTGACTCGTCGCTCGAACTGTCGGCAAGGATACGCCAACTTCTTCCTCCGTCGAAGCTGTATTCATGCAAGCAAAGCGTGCCGGACACGGCGGGACTGTAAACGTCTACTGAAGCCAGCAGAGTGTCCGCCGCAGCGTCCAGCGCGTCAAAATCGGTGTGCCCAATGCGGTGATACGGCGGAAACCGGTCACTGACAGGCTGCCAGTCTCCACCGCCATTTTCAGTCTGCCAGATCCCTGCCACAGCGGAGCTAAGAAGCATCTTCTGGCCGGAAGAATCGGCAATCGCCGCTCCATAGGTCGGCTGCCCGGCGGGAAAAAGTGTCCATGCGGCCATGAGCGGACTGCAACTCAGCAGTACTCCGGCGCTCAGCAGGAGCCAATAACGTAAATGCATCATCCCTCCCCTTATCGACAATTACTTTAACAGCAGAATTTTTTCCGTGCGTTGTGTTTCCGCTGAGTTCAATCTCACAAAATAGGTCCCCGAAGCCAGCCCCTCGCCTTTCACGGCAATCTCATTACGTCCAGCGTCCCGGATCTCATCGCAGAGGGTTTGCACATGCCGTCCCTGCAGATCATACAGATCCAGCTTCACCTTCTGCCGTGTCAGAAGATCAAAGCGGATGCGCGTACTGCCGTTGAAAGGATTGGGATATGCCGACAACACCGCGTAATCGGAAGGCTTGAAGACTAACGGCTTGCCGGTGGAAAGAAAATCGGACCGATCCAGATAGCACAGACCCACGCCGCTGCTGGCCCAGAGCCGCTGATGCACGGCATCATAGCGGAGGTTGAACAGCATATGGTTTTGGCCCGGCCAGGGCAATTCGTAATCCCGCGCTTGCCAAGTGGTGCCGAGATTCTCCGACATCCATAAGGAACTCGAGTTTTCACAGGCAGCAAACAGCAGGGGGTCGGGCAGGGAGATGCCGATCAGGCTCCACCGGACGTTGAACTGAGCCGAGAAAGGCAGCGTGGAGACGATACTCCAGTTCTGGCCGGTCCAATGCGCGCAGTAACCTTGCGTCAAGCAGAACATCTGTCCGGCCAGACTGACGACGTTACTCGCAAGCGCGGGAAAGGAAAAAGAATTCCACGTGATGCCCTCGTTCGTGGTGCGGGTGATGCGAACCGCTTCCCCATCATAGCCTTCCATCACCCAGATTGCGGAATCCAGCCAGAGGGCATCTATCAGTCCGCTATTCGGGAGCCGTGTCGTTGTGCGCCACGATCTGCCCGTGTCTGCGGAAAAAAAGACGTCCTGTCGAGCGTTACCTATGGCATGATTCGGCGCCGCTAACAGCTTCAATCCTGTCGGCGTGGTGAGTGGCCGGATGCATGTGGGGTCCGGATTCACGTCAAGTTGCGGCCCATATTGCCAGCTCTCGCCATCATCCGTGCTTTGCGTAAAATAGGAGAGATGCAACGTTCTGTTGCTGGAGGGAGTCTTCACGATGATCGCCGTCAGGGTGTCGCCGCTCTTGCAGAGCACGGGACTCCGTTCGACGACCGTGTCTCCGCGACTGGGCAGCATGGAGATTTCGTGCCAGCCGGCAGACGGATCCGCGCTTTCCCATTCGCGCAAAGCGACCTCGCCGTCGCTTTGGCAGAATACGGCATCCCCCACAAACCGCACCGCGGCGCGTGTTCCGACCGGCGGCAGCGGGATGGGCTGCCACGTTTCAATTTGAGCGGTATAGGCAAACAAGCCGTAGTCGGCAAAGTCGGCGTAGATGATGCGCGTGAAGGGATTCTCTTGCAACCACCGGGCACGGGTCAAGTGCAGTGGCGTCCCATTGACGGCTGGCCACCATGTCTGGCCGAAATCCTCAGATTGCCGGAGTCCTCCCGTCATCGCGGTCGTCAAAAACAGCCGTCCCGGATGGGCCCGGTCTTCCAGACAATACAGACTGGTCTCCCAAGGATCCGTGTAGATGGAAAGGGGAACCGTACGGTTCCACGACTGGCCATTGTCGGTTGATCGCACCAGCGAATACGATATGCCATCGCAAAACGGGATAAGGATTTCGCCGTTGCTCAAGCGTTCAGCCGCTCCGGGATATCCATAACTTCCTGTCCCCAGCACACTGCTTGTCCACGTTGCCCCATAGTCGGTGCTGCGCGTCAACCTGTGCGGATAGCTGGAGCGACTCATAAGAAACAGTCCGCCGTCTACCTGAGGGTCTTCGCTCAACCACTGAGGCAGATGATTTTCCGTAGGGGCACTCCATGTCTGGCCGTAGTTTGTGGTGCGGCACACATAGAAGTCGGTTAAGGCGATCCACAAGTTCGGGTGGCTCCGCATGACCAGAATATCTCCGAGGAGATTTTGCAGCAGAGTATTTGTGCTGGCATGCCACGTGATCCCACCGTCGAACGTCGAGTACAGTACCCGCGTTTGTCCGCGCTGAAGATTGGCTACGAGGGTGTCGCCGGCAGGATCTACCGCCGCAAAATTGGCCGTTCCGGCCTGATCGGACTCTCCGAAGCAACTGTCTGCCTCAATCCAGGTTTCTCCGCCGTTGCTGCTCCTCCAGATCCCTGCATCGCGCAAACTTACCCATAGCCGCTGGCCGTCCGCACTGGCTGCCAGAGAGACGACTTCGGGCTGACCGGCCGGCAACGCATTCCACGCGGCAAAAAGCGGGCTCGCAGTCACAAGCAAGGCCAAAACGGCAATAAGCCGCCTCGACTTGTAACCACAAGCCCGAAAAGCAGTTAGAATGGTCTGGAAAGGTGTCAGCAGAAAACACGCGGCAGGGAGGGGAGCCGCAGGGTGGAAAGAGTGAGGGGAGGGAATCATCGTGCCATCCTTTCTGGAGCTGCTAAGAGTGTCACTTTGCAAAGGGTTCCGTTCGGGAATCCTCTGCAAAAAGACATCAGCGAAAGGAGGTCGGCTAAATAATAAGCAAATTCACATCCATCCGCAAGGGATTTGAGCAATTTTGCAAAATGGACATATATATCCGTTTCCGCGTTGGCTGAACCGAACAACAGACGCGCAGTTTCCCGCGCGTCTGTTGTTCCAATTCCGGATCTTAGCGTCTCTATTCATTTGCCGCCGGGGCAGGCTGCAGCACGCATTCGAAGACGTGCGTTTCCCACGGCTCAAGATCCAGGTACAGGCCGCGCATCATCAGCTCCATACCGTCGCGCACAAAGCTCTTCGGTCCCACCAAGTCGTGCAGCTCTACTTCCATTCCCGACAGACTTTCAAGGCCCAGCGGCACCCAGCACTGACTGCGGTTCTCTGACCAGTTGATGAAAATCCGCAGATGCGCGTCGTCCAAATCATAGGCCTGACCGAGAATAGCTTCAAAGGTGATATTGCCCACCCACGCGCTCTGCGGACTCAGCAGGTGCCAATGCCCGTTGCGCACCGCAGGGTGCTCGAGCGTGTGCAGCAGCGTCGCATAACGCGCGCGGAGTTCGGCGTTCACCGGCTCGTCAGGCTCGCGGAGCAGTTGCGTTGGCAGGCGGACTTTGCGGCCATCGAGCTGTCCGTCATAGAGCAGCCGCACCGTCGGCAAGGCAAAGACCCACGTGGCGGCGGCGATGTTCTGCGGCGGATCCAATCGTGACGCAACCCGCGGTTCATCGTGATTCTCCAGGAAGCGCACCCGGCGGCGGTGCTCGGACGCGGGGATGTCGAACATCGCGCGGCGCAGCGGCTTGCCATAGGCCACGATGTCCATCAACTCCTTGTCATAGGTGGCATCGAAGCCCATGTTCCGCAGCACGCCATCCAGTCCCCAATAAACCTCGGCCATCATAAAAAAATTGGGATTGACCTTCTTCGTCTCGGCAATGGCTCGCGGCCAGAACTCAAGGGGCCGCCGCTTCCAGATCTCCTCGAACACATCGGACAGTTCCAGCATGGCCATGTCGCAGCGTACTCCGTCGCAGAGGGTAGCCAGCCGCGCCAGTTCGCCGCGCATGGCAGCCTGCAAATTCGGATCGTGATAATTGAGCTGCGCCGAGTCTGTCCACGGCGGAAAATAGGGATCGCGGCCATGAGCAATCGCTCGCGGCCCTTCGGCTGTCGTGATCCAGAAATAGTGTGCGGGGTTCCGCACTACGTCCGCTTCCGTGCCTGTCACAAACCACTCGGGATGAGCGCTGAGCCACGGGTGGTCAATGGCCAGATGGTTCGGCACAAAATCCAGCAGCAGCCGCATGCCACGCTTGGCCAGCCGCGCACGGAAATCCGCCAGCGCCGCTTCGCCGCCCAGAGCAGAATTTACGGTGTAACCGCGCACGGCATAGGGAGAGCCGCCCACATCTTCGTTCCGCCAATCCGGCAGCGCGCGGTGATAGTCTTCGAGCAGAAAGGGATCTTTCAGCGCGGCATCGTAGCTTCCCGGACTGGGCAGCCACACGCCCATCAACCACACGGTGTCAAACCCCTGTTTTTGCCACTCCTCGAAGAAACTCTCCGGCACCTTGCTCAAAGAGAGCGGAGTCCCCCTTCCCAGTTCGCGCAGCCAGACACGGGTATTGATTTCGAGGATAAACTGCGGAGGATTCACAGGATGCCTCCCTGCGTAAGGGTTGCCTCAGAGTAATTTGAAAACGAGCTTGACAATATGGCTTATATTGTTATATTAATGGTCTCTGTCGTACCGGAGCGGGAACAGCAAAGCGCATCGCCGCTTAACTCCCAAGGTATAGACTTTTAACACCCAAAACAAGCGGAAAGTGTCAGGGAAATTCATCATGGCGCGTTTTATCATGATCATGCTCGCCGCCAGCCTCCTCGTCTTCAGTGTCGGTGGCTGCAACAAGGCGGGCGCTAAAAGCGGCGCAAAAGCCGAAGGAGCTAAAACGGATACCGTTACCACGGCCAGCGGCCTCAAATATGTCGATGTCAAAGTCGGAACCGGCCCCTCGCCGCAGTCGGGACAGACCGTCTCCGTGCACTACACGGGTTGGCTGACCGATGGCAAGAAGTTTGACAGTTCCAAGGATCGCAACCAGCCGTTCGAGTTTCCCATCGGACAGGGCCGCGTGATCAAGGGCTGGGATGAAGGTGTGGGCTCGATGAAAGTCGGCGGCACCCGCAAGCTGTTCATTCCGCCGCAACTCGCTTACGGCGAACGCGGCTTCCCCGGTGCCATCCCCCCCAATTCGACCCTGGTCTTCGAAGTCGAACTCCTGGGCGTGAAGTAACGCCCTGACGCGTCACTGGCTGGCACGCTCCGGCGTGCCGGATTAGGCAACGCCATACGCACAAGCGGGCACCCGAAAGGGTGCCCGCTTGGCATGAGTGGCACTCACGGCATGGCGTAAACGTCAGGCGGCCCATAAGGGCCGCCGTGTCCGGGTCGAGGAGAAGAGAATCCTTTGCCGTGAAGGCGGCTCAGGATGGCGCGAAAAAAATCTACTTCAGCAAAAGCATTTTCCGGGTTTGGGTATACTGCCCTGCCTTCAGGCGGCAGTAGTAGGTTCCCGTCGGCAGGGAGGAGCCATCGAAGTTCACAGCATGATGCCCGGCGCTTTGCATGCCGAGGGCAAGCTGCGCAACCTGCTGGCCGAGAATGTCGTACACGGCTAAGTTCACGTGGGCCGCGCGCGGCAGATCGAAAGCAATCCCGGTTTTCGGATTAAAGGGATTCGGATAATTCGGCGCCAGCGAGCACGCGGCGCTTAGCGCGTTATCCGGACCGCAACGGTTCGGCGGCTCCGAGCCTTCATAGCGTGCCAGATAAATATGCCCACTGCCGGGAGTGTTCCACCGCATCCCGGCCAGCACAAAGCCGCCGTCGCTGGTGGGGCACATCCACGCGCCGTCACAGAAATCGCTGCCCGCGGTGCACACCGTCAACCAGACCTGTTGCCCCGACGCATCCACCTTCAGCAGTTCATAGTACGCGCGGTCCGGCATGTTGGCGCCAGTCTTGCCGCTGATGATGAAGCCACCGTCGCGATCCTGCACGATGGACAAGCCTTCATCTCCCCATGTCTCCAGGCCCGTATCCCGCCCATAGGTAAAGGCCCATAAACTATCCCCCGTGGCGCTCATCCGGATCAGATAGACGTCCGTATTATGCTCCGGTGACGCATACAGCCCGCCGCACAACGCGTACCCGCCGTCCTCCGTCTGCACCACGTCATAGCCATCGTCATGCATCGAGCCGCCGAAGACCCGATGCCACAACTCGTTTCCCGCCGAGTCGGTCTTCACAACATAGATATTTGTTCCACTGCCGCTCGGCTCCAGCGTGTTACCCGCCAGAATGTACCCGCCGTCTTCCGTCAGCTTCACCGAGTAACCGTAGGTGGCCCAGTCTGTTCCGTAAAAGCGCGTCCACAGGCTGTCGCCGTTCGCATCGAGCTTCATCAGGCAGGCGCGCGTCCCTGTCGATAGGGCATGGACTTCGCCCGCCGCAATAAATCCTCCGTCCGGCGTGCATTCGATATGATGGGCATCGTCATCAAGGTCGAGATTGTAGACGCGTGTCCACAGAGTGTCGCCGTCGGCATTGGTGCGCACGAAATAAAAATCGCCGAAGTCCTGCATACCGGGGGGACACCAGGAATTACTCCTGCCGGACAAAATGAAACCACCGTCAGGACACTCGCGCACGCATTCGGCTTCTTCATCGACGCCGCCGCCGAAGGTGTGTGACCAGAGGAGGTTGCCATCGCCATCCGTCTTGCCCAGATAGACATCACCAAAGCCCTCGATGAAGCGTCCCCCGGCAACGGCAAAGCCGCCGTCGGCGGTTTGCTGAATACTGTAGGCCGCTTCCATATAGGTGGAGGGGATGGTGCGTGTCCAGAGCGTGTCTGGAGGAATTTGCGCAAAGAGCAGAAGTGGACATGCAGCAATAAGGAGGAGAACGCAAGGAGTCTTCATAGCTGCCTCTTGGGTTGGGTTGAGGGGTGTTTTGAAGTCTGGAAGCATTGGCCTGCCTTACGCCCGCATCAAAGCAGCCCGTGCCCAAGATGCAGTCTTACAGCGAGCCGTAAGTCAGGCCAATACTTCCGTCCCAACCCCATACTTCCCCGTGGCATCTTCAGGATGAAGCTGCGCACGAACCCAACATCCGGGAAGCAATCTTGCGGTCTCCTGAACCCTGCTATCGCAAGCCGTGTACCATTTGCGCAGAACTCGCGTTCAATTTGCACAGGCGTCGCAATTTTCAAGTTAAATGCTGAACAAATAGAGTATAACATAACCGAGACAGAGTGCCGCAGGATGCTCTATCGTACCGGATCGGACTCCTTGATTTCTCATTCACCATGCTTGCTTTGCACGGACGGACAGAGTTTGCACGACGTCCCAAACAAAAGCGCGAAGTGAGTGTTCACTTCGCGCCCGACAAGGAGCCTGCGATCATCGCAAGGTGGTGTGTGTGCTATTTGGTGAAGAGCATTTTCCTTGCCTGCAAGAAAAATCCGAAAGAGTTAACCTGTTCTACGGCCGCAAGACGGTGGGCTGTGCGTGTGTGTTTTTCTGCCGCAAGCCATAAAACAGGTCAACTCTTCCGGTTCACTCCCCGTACTGTGCCGCGAGGCAAAAACCTCGAAGCGGTCTCTGCGGTCTCCCACTGTATGCTAAGGCAAGCGGCATACCATTTCTGCAAGCAAGTCATTTTTCGTGCATGGAGCCGTTGGATTGATTGCCCAAGTTCCGGAAATTCAAATGGGTGTGATACTCTTTGGCTTGCAGAGTTCGCGGCCTGCTCCTGCGCTCGCCCCTGCAAACGCACCCAATAACTATGCGTGATTTGCACTCGCCAACGGCTTTTGCATTATTTCGGCGTGTGAATGAGAGCGGGCGACCTTGATGGTCGCCCGCTGAACAACTGCCCGGTTCCCTTCCCCTACGTAGGTCCCCGATTTATCGCGGGACGGGAAGGGTTAGGGTTGGGGGTTAATTTTCCGCAATCACCACGTAGAAAGCCTTGAGTAACTCTGGCCCGGCGGTGTCGGTGAAGCTTGTTCCGGTTTGGGTGGAAAGCAGAGTCATGCCGGACACAGGTTGCTCGAAACTGGTGCCGCGATAGATCTTGTAGCGCAGCGCGCCACTGGTGGCACTCCATTGCACATACAAACCGCCCTCCACCGGATAGACGGTCAGATCCTGCACGCGGGTGGGCGGCTGCACCTGCACGGTATGATAACCGAGCAGTGCCAGATCATCGAGATACCAGCCGCGCCGCGTGACTCCCTGATCGGATCCTAAGCGGAAGCGGACGCGGATGGTCTGCCCCAGATAGGCATTCAGGTTGAAACTGGCCGGCACCCATCCGGGACTGATGCTGTCATAAGCCGCCTGCCCCTGAATCGGATTGCAGGTTCCGCCGGCATTGCCCGGATAGCCGCCCACAGGCTGAAGGACTGTCCACGTGCTGCTACCCAGCGGCGCAACAGACACATTGGCGCCGTCATAGGCTTGCGTGGCGCCGTTGGGTTCGATGTTGTACCAGTGATAGAACGTGAGCCGCGCCGAATCAAGATGGGCCAGAGATACGGCGGGCATATCGAGAGTGTAGTCCGTGCAGTTGGCATAGCTGCCGCCGAGCACCGTGCCCCACACATGCGTGCCCGAATGCGCGCCGGTGATCGCGTCCGTTCCCCAGCCCCAGCCCGTGCTGTGATTATCCAGACCATAGTTCGAGGCTTCCAGATCCCACAGCGGATACAGGGTAATGTTCACATTGCTCATCTGCTGCCCGTCACTCAGGGTTACTATCTGCGAGCCTATCGCATAGCCATTCAGACTGGCGGTGATGACTTTCTGTCCGGAGTAGACCGGCGCGAGCGTGTATTGCCCGCTGCTGTTCACCGCCGCGAGGGCATCATCCACATAGACAATGGTCTGTGTGAGTACACCGCTGCCGCCGGAGAGCGTAATAGTACCTGACACGGAGCCGGGGAGAGTTGCGGTCAGGGTGATGTTCTGGTTCGCGGTCTGTTGGTCACTGAGTACGACAATGCCATGCAGCGTGTCGCTCACAAAACCCGTGCGCGCGAAGGCCACGCTGTAGGTGCCCGGCAGCAACCCTGAGAGCACATAAGCACCCGCGGCATCGGTGGTATCTGCCGCACCGCCGCCGGCGATAGAGGCGGCGACTCCGGCGGCATTGGATGAGCCTTGCAGTGTCACCTGTCCGCTGATGCTGCCTGTCCCGTGCGGCAGAGCCAGTTCCGCTCCGGTGACAATCACCACCGAAGCCATATTGCGCATAAAGCTTGCCGTGACCTGTGAGGGCAGATCGCAGGTGCGGTGATAGCAGGGATAGGTCTCATACTCATTTTCGATGGCCAATACCGCATTGAAGCCGGCGGCATGGAAACTCTCATGGTCGCTTCCCCAGCCGTCATCGGGATAGAGATACGGCACCAGCGAGGAGAACTGCAGGCAGTTATCCCGCAGCGCATTTTCCAGCCACAGGGAATTGGTGCCGGTGTGAAAGCCTTCGATCCACAGGTCCGCGCCCGCCGGATCATAATAGCCGATCATATCCATGTTGACCAGGCCGATCACCCGCCGCCCTTGGCTGGCCATCAGGCTTGCCAGCGCCGCACTGCCTTGCAGCCCCTGCTCTTCGGCATTGAAGGCTACGAACATGACGGTGTGTGTGAAGCTCTGATTGGCCAGCAGCCGCGCCGCCTCCAGCATTCCCGCGGTGCCGGTGCCATTGTCATCCGCGCCGGGCGCGGCGCTGCTCGGACTCTCGGAGGTCGCATCGAAGTGCCCGCCGATGATTACAATCGAATCGGGAGATGCTGTGCCGGGGAGCACGGCAATCACATTGTTGGCCGTGCGGCTCCAACCCGAAGCATGCGCAGTGAAGGCGTGATAGTAGACCGAGTCATAGCCATAACTCAAAAATTTGCTGCGGATCCAGGTGGCGGCATTGTCATTGGACGTGTACCGCGCATAGCGGTTGTAGGACGCCAGCGTGGTCACAAAGGACAACAGCGTATCCGCGTTCGTTTGCGCGGCAAGCTGCGACAGCCAGGCATCGAGCGCCGGATCATCGAGATGGGATGGCGGCCGCGATTCGCGCGTGATAATCGCTCCCTGCTCGAGTCTTTGATGCGGCCCTTCCCATTCCATGACCGGAGCGTCGAACTTCACCAGGGCGCGCTTCTCATCCTGCCAGAGAGCAGATAGTCCTTGCTCGCGGGCTTGCAGCACAGAGATGACAAGGTAGTGGTCCGCCGAATAGTCGGCATCGATGAGCGTGAAGGGGATGTTGGCGGTGCTGAGGTCAGAAACCTCGGCGGCGACAAACACCTGATCCTTGAGTTCCCGCAGCACCTGCACCTTGGCGACAGGGACATCCTTGCGGTCGATGATCAGCAGGGCGGGTTTGCTCCAAGCGGTGGAGACGAAGAGGGTCAGGCAGAACAACAGAAGAGATTGGCGCATAAGAGGTCCAGCATAGAGTCGGATTAGGGGGAGACAGTACAAAAAATACGCCTTTCCAGTTGCAATGTCAAAGCGGGGATGGGTCAGCAGGAAAAAAGTCCGCCCGGAAGGCGGAACTCCCGGGCGGACTGGTGAATTTGGATATAGAGGTAGAAAAAGGACTAATTCATGGAGCCGGTGCTTTGCTGCAGTTCGTCATGCAGACGCTCGAGTTCGCGTTCATAGTAGACGACGCGTACATTCAGTTCGGTCAGGGTGGTGTCCTGAGTAGAGAGGGTCATCTCCTGCGTAAATCGGACATGGGTGGCGCGGCCGAGGTCCTCGTAGGCGGTTTTCAGGCGGCGCTCGATTTGGTAAATATCCATGCGCAGCCTCCCCTGACGGGCCAGTTCATCGCCGACGGTGCGCAGGTCCCGCATGCCGCCGCGAATGGTCTCGCGGAAATCCTCCCACAGGTTCTTCTCATCAGGTGAGGGATTGGATGTAGCCATTGGGCGCCCCTTTCATCATCTATACCATCACACTTTGTCTATATGAATAAAACGTGCGCGGCACGGAGCAGGTTCCGCGCGCTACTTTTTAGGTTTCTTGGGGGCAGACCGTTTACCGCCACGGCTGCCGTCTACGGAAACATGTCCCGGTCCCATAATAAAGATTGCCGCGACCATTGTCAAATAGGTCAGCGCCAATTCCATGGTAGCGGTAGTGGAAGGGTCGATAATGGGATTGCCGGCGTTGCGCACAAAGGCAGCGACGGACAGATTAATAATCAAGGCGATGGCGGCATAGCGGGTCCAGAGCCCGAGCAGCAGAAAGAAGCCGCCCAAAAGTTCAGTGACGGTGGAGAGCCAGGCAAAGAGCAGCGGAGCAGAGTCGAAAGGTTGTCCCATTTTGGTAATGCCTTCGGCAAAGCCCGGCACACCGTGTACGACTTTCAGCCAGCCGTGATACATCAGGGCCAGGCCCACCAGCACACGCAGCAGTAACAGTCCAAAATCCGTAAAGCGGTCCTTCATGCGTCTCCCTTGGGTTTTTGCATCAGCTCTCCGTGCATCCACTGGCCATAAGCGGTGGAGAGGGCGCTGATCTCCAGCACCACGAATTCCGGGACTTCATAGGGGTGAGCGGTCTCGAAGTGCTGTTCAATTTCAGCCAGCTTGTCCCGGCGGGTTTTGATCAGCAGCACCTGTTCGGACTCCTGTGTGACGGCCTCACTCTTCCAGCGGAAGAAGGACAGACCGCTGCCGATGCAGGTAACACAGGCCGCCAGCCGCTGCTCGACGAGGCCGCGCGAGAGCAGTGCCGCCTGATCGGTGTCGGCAACCGTAGTCAGGACAATTACTTCTCCATCTGAACCGGTCATGACACACCCTCCTTGAATGGTCCATCCGCAATATAACAAACTCTACACTCTTCTACCAGCAGGGGTAACCCCTGCACCTGTGGCGCCTGCTCGGCGGCTTAGGAGTTCTGCGTGAAGACCGCGCGGTCCGTTCCGTATTGATCCCTAGCGGCGGCCTCCGGTCCGGCGAAGCCGAGATCTCGCCTTCAGCGGACCGTCAGCCCGGAGGGCAGCGATAGTGCGAAAGGGGCTTCTTAACAGAAAAATATTTTGTGACCAAACGAACTGGGTAACCTTAAGAAAACGCTGAAATACTGAAACACTGAAAGGCTGAAAAAAGTGGCAAAAACAGCGTGATTTTCCTTTGGATTTTACCCTCAGACACCCATCCCCCGGCTTGTGCGTTACCCCCATCTAACTTCCCCCCCATCCAGGCCTTCCCGTCCCGCGATAAATCGGGGACCTACCGTAGGGGAAGGGGACCAGTGCAGAACCCCCTTCTGCTTCCCCCTTTTTCAAAGGGGGAAGGATCGGAGAAGAGCGCAGCAAGCTGCGCAACTACTTCAGAACAGGATCGGACCGTAGTTGCACAGCTTGCTGTGCCCTCTTCATGAGCGGTAAACTGGCGGGGCAGGCCAAGAGGCCTGCAGCCACGAAGGGCATTATAATATATGAACAAATGTGCAGAATTGCAAGTGAGGGGAGGAACGCAGAATTTGGAATTAGGAAAATGGAGGGCAGAAAGGGAGGCAGGGGCCTCCTTGAGGTTCTCGGGTGTGTGGCTATTCTTGGTTGGAGATGCGACGGCTCTTATAAATTGCGGTATCAATTGTGAAGATGAGGTGTTTGCTTACTTTATAATTATTGGGCTTTGTTGATCGGAGTTAACAAAGATGCCACTTTAACCGTAATTAGTATGCGCAGAAGGAAATGACGGAAGCCGAATTCAAGTCACAGATGCGATCTTTCATCGGCTCGGCGGAGATGCATACTCTGACAGAAGTCGTCCTTGCAAAAGCGCGCAAAGACGCGATTCTGGATAAGGTTACCGAAATCTTGATTGACGTCGCTTTCAAGATGTTGCTCAGGTAACAACAGAGACTGTCTGATGCATCGCGATGGCGACGAAGGCTGAATGGAAAGCGAACCCGAGATTCTTCCGCGCGAAGCGCGCGTCTGAATGACAAGCTGATGGGGCGGGTGCGGGGAAGGGGGCAGAGAGATCCTGCATCCGAAGACGGATGCAGGATGACAATGTTTAGATGCGGGCGCGGGTTGGATAATGCGGCGGTAAGGTCATACGGTGCGGAGATCAGGGAGTTGGCAGACGGGTTTGTGGGACGCAGACACGGCAGGCCGTGTCCCTACCCGCCGCGGCGATGGGGTGAGCGTTCAGAAGCCAAAGAGTCAGGAAGGGTGCGATACGCCATGGCGACGAAGGCTGAATGGAAGCGAACCCGAGATTCTTCCGCGCGAAGCGCGCGTCGGAATGACAAGCTGAAGGCGGGTGGGGGGAAGAGGGCAGAGAGATCCTGCATCCGAAGACGGATGCAGGATGACAATGTTTAGATGCGGGCGCGGGTTGGATAATGCGGCGGTAAGGTCATACGGTGCGGAGATCAGGGAGTTGGCAGACGGGTTTGTGTTGCGGACACGGCAAGCCGTGTCCCTACCCGCTGCGGCGACGGGGTGAGCGTTCAGAAGCCAAAGAGTCAGGAAGAGTGCGATACGAGATTGCGATGAAGGTTGAATGGAAAGCGACCCCGAGATTCTTCCGCGCGAAGCGCGCGTCTGAATGACAAGCTGAAGGGTAGGCGCTGGGGGGCGGGTGGGGGGCGCGATGAATCGCACGGCTACCAAGAGGAAGCGGTGGCAGGGAGAGTCAGCGAGACGACGGGATGGAGCGAAGCCGCGGGAGTGATCCTGCGGCTTCGCTATTGGTGCCAGTACGTCGCGCGATTAGTGCGTACGTTCCCACGTGTCGACGAATCCGCCTTCGAGGGTGGCGGTCATGGTGTTGCCATCAAAGACGGCCTTGGGGGGATCGAAGGGCAGTTGGAAGGTGATTTTGGATCCGTCCATGGTCACGGGTTCGGTCTTGGTGATGCCTTTCATGATGTAGGTCGGGCCGCTGCCGGCGGCCTTGTCCTTCATGACGCCGATTTCGTCAACCATGCAACTGTACTCGACGGTTTCACTGTATTCCTTGCCGGTGAGTTTGTAGTCGGAAATCACGGAGTAGGAGAAATGCTTGCCCGTGTTGTCCACCCAGCCGACATTGAAATTGCGCATGGACCTGGTGAAGGTCTGGAGGCCGATGCACATCGGCGGCGTGATGGTGGTGCCGTCGGGCAACTTGCGGGAGACAAATTTCCACGTGCCGACAATGGACGGCGCGCCCATCTTCATCTCATGGCTCTTCTTCTCCTGAGCATGGGCGGCAGCGGCAAAGCCGAGAAGTGCCACCGTCAGAAGCCCGCCGGCGATACGAATCAAAATCCTGTTCATGTTTCTCCTCTTACGCGTGATGGTTGGGATCGGACACCAAATTATGGCAAACATATTGCAAACTGTCTGCTCTGAGCAAAAGATCCGCGCGTTTTTGCGACGTGAAGTGGACCATCCTTTACTTGATCTGAAGCACTCCGAATGAAGCGCGAGCTTGGAAAACAGAAAAGACCGCGTTGGGCGGTCCTTTTCAGCAGGATTGGGAGTGGCGACGTTTCGGCCGGGTTGTGGGCGTGGTAGATGTCAGCGGTCTGTGCGGCTCAACCCGGCTCGGCGAAGTTCTTTTCAGGGCGTGTCGGTGAGGGCGATGCTGATGGCGACGTGCTGCTCTTCGGCGAGGCGCATGAAGAGCATCTGGGGACGGGTAATATTGTGGTCGGCCAGTTTGAGAATCCACTCGCCGTCCACCGCCAGAATATTTCCGGTGTTGCCGCTGAGGCGCATTTTGGAGGCGGCGTCGCCCTTACCATAGGTAATGGTCAGGGGAATCTGATAAGACTTGGTCACGCCATGCACGGTGAAATCCCCTTCAGCCACGGCATGGGCAGTCTCACCGGGGGAAAGGGTGGGCTTGTCCGAGGAGATGAAGCGCGTGAGCTTGAAGGTGGCCGCGGGGTACTTGGCGGTCTCCAGAAAATCACGCCGCATGTCATTGTTGCGCATGCCGATGCCGGTGTCGAGCGTGTTCAGGTCCACATCGAACTGGGCATCATGGGTGGCGAGCACACTGTCCAGCCGCAGGGCCACATGGCCAATGACGGCGGACGTGCGGCCAATCACCGTTTCCAGAGTAGCCTTGGAGGTGAACTGGATTACATTCTTCGGATCACTGGGCACGGTGCGGAACAGCTTGTCTTCCGACCGCGCCGCCGCGCTGAGAGCGACCAGCGTGATAACAGCCAACAGAAACCGGTGCAAAGGAAACCTCCCGGATAGCATCAAAGACGTGAACAAATCGTCACGTTGTACACGCTTGGCGGGAGTTTGCGGTTCCATGATGGGCAGGAGCAGAACCCCCCTTGGTCCCCCCTTATTCTAAGGGGGAGACCGGACCCCCCTTGGTCCCCCCGTGAACGGGGGGAGAGCGGAGGTATCGGTGTTAGCGGGCCATTTCTTTGAGCTTTTTGCCGGGGGTGAAGCGGGGGGCTTTGGTGGCGGCGATCTCGATCATCTGGCCGGTCTTGGGGTTGCGGCCCTTGCGGGCGGCGCGTTCGACGAGGGCGAAGGTGCCGAAGCCGGCTAAGGTGACCTTGTCGCCGTCACGGACGATGTCGGATATCGTATCCAGCATCGCCGTCACGACTTCTTCGGCTGTTTTCTTTGTGATGCCCGTCTTTGCGGCCACTGCTGTTGCTAATTCTTCTTTGTTCATCTTTTATTACTTGGTGGTCTTGAATGCTCTTCCAAGAATTCGAAACTGCTGCAAATTACTCAATACTTGCTGGGAAAGCAAGCCGTAGTGGATTATCCCATAACATTTTGATGGGTGCTGACCCTCTGCCCTAACCATATTGCACATAAGCCGAAGGATCTCTATATTCAGATCGGCGCGGTGGACGCGGTCTAAATGTAACTATCGTATCTTAAGGGTGTTGGCATAAGCGAGGAGCCCGGCATGATGAACACGGACCCATCTTTGCACGTCTGTGAGCTTCACTGGCAAGGCAATACCGCGGACTTCGAGAGCTTCTCCCGGCTGAACGAGGTGGTGTTTCCGGGCGGGCAGAAACTACGCACCGGGCCGGCGCACAGTATGCAGGATCCTGCACAGACGAACCCGGAAGAGGTGTTCGCGGCGGCGGTGGGCACGTGTATGCTGATGACAATTCTGGCGGTGTTCTCCAAGTCGAGGGTGACGGTACTGTCCTATGACGACAAGCCGGAGGCTCTGTTGGAGTTTGTCGAGCGCCGTTTCAGGGTGACGCGGGTTACCTTGAGGCCGCGGATGGTGATAGACGGGCCGATTGAACGGGAGAAGCTGGAGAACCTGATTCAGAAGTCCCACGCCAACTGTTTTATTACGCTGTCGGTAAAAGCGGAAGTAATTGTGGAACCGACATTTGTCTCAAACGTTACATCCTAAGGGTTTTTGGAATGCCGATATACGAATATCGCTGTGAGCAGTGCGGACGCCAGATTGAGGTGTATGGCCAGACAACGGATCAGGCTCAGCCGCCGGTCTCCTGCACCTGTGGCACGGAGCAGAATTTTACCCGGTTGTTTTCCACTTTTGCCGCTCATGGACGGGGAACGGACGGCGCGGCGATGCCGGATTGCTGTGCTCAAGGCCATTGCGGCGATCACAGCGCGGGTTGTTCCTGCTGCCACTAACTCGGCACAAGTATTGCCTCTCATGATATGAGAAGGCTTTTGTCTCCTTAACAAGTCACAATAGCTATCTTTAAAGAATTTGTCCACATGAGGGCGGGCTCGCGAATCCGGATCTATGTTGGCATATCTTGATAAAATTTTCTTTTAGGCTTGACAAATAGGTCAAAAGTCTTTAATTTCCCTATGGGTCAATGAAGGTATGCCCCGGCAAACCGTATAATCTCTGGACTTGTTGGACCCGTAGCATTCTTTCGCCGCATGTCAGGTGAGTCCGCTCACCGCCTACGTCATGTAACGGCATCGTGAAACTGCACACCCCTAACTCCCAGGAGTCAATGCCGCAACGCAGGTTTAAACTGATTTACCTCTCGCATGACCTAACGAAAAAGGTCGAGGTTACTCTGACGCACCGCAAGGTACGGGCAGCTTTGCTCGGGCTTGCGGTTTGCTTTTTGGCCACCAATGTGGTGGCAGGGTTGCTGGCGAGTTTTCTTTTGAACTCGCGCGAGAGTGATTCCTTGCAACAAGAAAATCGTCAACTCAAGGCCCAGGTCAACGTTTTGCAGACCCGCATGGCGGGTGTCAGCCAGCAGTTGTCAGTCCTGGGTGAGACGGACAAGCTTTTGCGTATGATGGCGGATCTTCCGTCCATCGACGATGATTCCAAGAAGCTGGGTATCGGCGGCGCTCCGATGGAAGCTCCCGTAGACGCGGATCTGCCGGGAATCGCCAATGCCCGTTGGACCTTGGATGAAATCGAGCGGGAAATTGATTTCCAGCGCACGAGTTTTGAAGAGATTCATCATAAACTGACCGTTAATGCTGATCTGCTGGAGCACACGCCGACCCTTCGGCCTGTGGATGGCGGCTATATTTCCTCCGGTTTCGGAGTGCGCTGGGATCCCTTCACCAAGCGGGTAGAAAGCCACGCCGGTGTGGACATTCCCAAGGAGCGCGGCACCGAGATCATGGCGACGGCTGCCGGCCAGGTGATTTATGCGGGATACTACTCGAGTTACGGCCAGTTTGTAGTGATTGACCACGGTTTTGGCTACCAGACGGCTTATGGCCATATGTCCAAGATTGAAGTCCGCGAAGGACAGTATGTCAATAAGGGACAGGATATCGGCCAGGTAGGCTCGACGGGCCGCTCGACGGCACCGCACTGCCATTATGAAGTCCGGTTGAACGGCCGTCCCGTGGATCCGACCGACTATTTCTTCGAGGATGTGGCGGGTCTGCCGACCGCAGCCAAGCATCAATAGCGGTTTTTACAGAATTTCCGAAGACCCGGGGTCCGCAGACTCCGGGTCTTCTTGTTTTTGGGGGCGAGGAGTTGCGGTTAAGGATTATTTCGAGTATTTTGATACTTTTAGGGGGACCGGGCCGGGTCGACGATGCTGGTGGGGCGAGGTGCCCCTGAAGGTCCCGATTTGTACGGCGCGGGCCGGTCGAAGATCAGCCTCTATCCCTGTGCTTTTGAAGTTATGTGCGGTGAAAGGAGAAACCATTTATGATTCTAAAAACTCATCCGGACAACCCGAACATCCGGCATATCCGGCTGGCGATTGACGCTCTGGAATCGGGAGAATTAATTGCGTATGCGACGGACACGGTCTACGGTTTGGGATGCGATATTCACAGCAAGCAGGCGATGGAGAGGGCTCTGGCACTGAAGGGCTATTCCAAGTACCATGCTCTGTCCTTTTTATGTGCGGACCTGTCGGACATTTCGAAATATGCGCATGTGGATACTCCGGCATACAAGGTAATGAAGCGCGCACTGCCGGGGCCGTTCACCTTTATTCTGCCGGCGAGCCGTGAAGTGCCGCGGATGCTGCTGACCAAGCAGCAGACCGTGGGAATTCGCGTGCCGGATCATCCGGTGTGCCGCGCGCTTCTGAAAGAGTTTGGACGGCCGATTCTGTCGACCAGTGTGACGAGCCGCGACGGCGAATTGATGACCGATCCGGAAGAGATCGAGAACGAGTGGCGGCATGATTTGGCGGTGGTACTGGACTCAGGAATTCTGCTGCCGGAACATTCGACGGTGGTGGACCTGACGGATTCGGATAATCCGGTGATTCTGCGCGAGGGCAAGGGCGACGTGGCGTTGATAGGAGCTTAGGGAAAATGCTGAAAGGCTGAAATGAAACGCTGAAAGAAGAGACCCCCCTTAGTCCCCCCTTATTCTAAGGGGGGAGACCCGACCCCCCTTGATCCCCCCGTGAACGGGGGGAAGACAGAGGCAGCATTTCAGATTTTTCTTCAGAGATTGTGACTTATTTGAGACCATACCGACTACGCGCGCTGGCTGAACCGAAACGGTTGTTTGGGGCGGCGGCGCATTATCTGACCCGTAGCGTGCTGCTGCGGCTGCTGGTATTTCTGGCGGCGCTGTGGGCGGTGTGGCATTGGGCGAAGCCGTGGCATCTGGGCTGGTTGCGGATCGACGAAGCCCAGAGCATCGCCGAGAGCTTTCTGGTCAAGCAGGGCGCGGACCTTGAGCACTATACCCTGATTCGAGCCGTGGAGCGGCGACGGGAGGGTATATGGGCGGCGCGCGAGGGGCAGGCTCTGCGGTTTGGCGTGGATCCGGCGGTGGGGTATTTATTGCGGTTTTTCCGCAAGGGCACAGTCGATGGCTGGACGGTGGCGGTGGCTCCCAGCGGGCAGATCTACCGAGTGCAGCGCGAACAGCTCGATGATGAGCCCGGTGCGCGGCTGGAGTATGTGCCGGCCTTCCGGCTGGCCGTCGAGAAGCTGGCGACGGACCTCGGGATTCCTTCCTACAAGCTGAGGCCGCTCTCGGACACCCTGGTGTTCATGCCGCAGCGCAATGACTGGACCTTTGCCTTTGCCTGGCCGGAGGCCGTGGACTCGAGCGGCTCCCTGAAGGTGACACTGGCGGGTGAGACCATCAGTGATCTGCATTTTCAACCGCCACCCGGCACAGTCAAGACTCTTCCCCACCGCACGTCGCGCTCGGGACGGCTGTTGGGCTTTGCGCTGATTTTGGGCGGCGTGTTTCTGATGATGCACTATCACCGGACACCGCTGGTGCTGCGCAGCGCGGGAATGTGGGGCGGAATTGTCTTTTTGCTGACATTGGCCTGGCGCGGCTTGACCTTTGCCCAGTCGGTAATCTTGATGCCGGCAGAGGACTCTCTGACGGGGTATTTGTCGAGGGTGGCTCTGAGCGCGGTGGTGGATGCCTTGCAGAGCGGGCTGATGATGGGGCTGATTGTGGCGACGGGAGAAGCTCTCTCCCGGGATGTCTTCCGCGGTTCGACGACGCTTTCACGGCTGGCGCCGGGGATCCGCGACTGGCGCGCGGCTTGGGCACAGGCGGCACGGTGGGCCTTCCCCGCGGCGGCGGTGGTGCTGGTTTACGAAGCGGCGGCGATGCACTATCTGGGGCCGGTGGGGCTGTGCGGCAAGGTGCCCAGCCTGATTGCCGGAGCCTTTTCCTCACCCATGCCCGGACTGGCTCTGCCGGTGCAGATCGGATTGGATATGGCCTGGGACGAATGCCTGTACCGCCTGTGGCTGTTCACGCTGTTTTTGTTCTGGCTGCGGCTGCCGGTACTGGCCATCCCTCTATCCGCCTGTGCCGCGGCCTTCTTTGCGGGCTATGATATTAACCAGTTTCTGACCATCGGCGGGCTGTTCTATATCGGCTGGGGACTGATTGCGGGCTGGCTGATGCTGCGAGTGGGGATTATCGGCGCGATGCTGTTCCACTTTCTGGTGCTGGGCGGCTATGCCGGGCTGGTGCTGGTGTGGACGGGCTTTGGAAACCATTTCGGCATTGGTCTGCTGACCGGCATGGTGATGATCATTCTGATCATTGCCTGGGACCGCACCAAGCCCAAGCCTGCGCAGCTTGAAATTCTGCAGGCCTGAGGCCTGCACCCGGGGCCGCCTTCGGCGGGGGGACCGCGCGGTCCCAAGATGATGGAATCTGCCGTAGGGGCACGACATGTCGTGCCCGCCTGCCGGATGATGGATGTTACGCGGGCGGATCTGAGATCCGCCCCTCCGACGGACAGGCGGAGCGCCTGTCCCCATCAGCGCGATGAATCGCGCGGCCACAAGTCCAGATTTTTGATTTCGACATTTTTTTCAAATGGCATATAGGAAGAACCGATGAACATTCTCTTGCTTCTGAAGGCGGTGGCGGACAGTGAGGCCACCATCAAACCGGCGGCCGACGGCAAGTCCGTGGCGCTGGACGGCATCAGTTGGATTTTGAATCCTTACGACGAGTATGCGGTGGAAGAAGCCTTAAAGCTGCGCGACGCGGACGGGGCGGGCGAGGTGGCGGCGGTGAGTTTCGGCGGCGATGATGTGCCCAAGGTGCTGCGCACGGCCCTGGCGATGGGGGTGGATCGCGCGGTGCATATCAAGGGCAATGCGGGCTTCGACGCTCTGGCCACGGCCAAGGTGCTGGCCGAGGTGGTGAAGGGGATGAGCTACGATCTGATTCTGTGCGGCAAGCAGGCGATTGACCATGACAACGCCGGAGTGGGCGTGATGGTGGCCGAACTGCTGGACATCCCGTCGATTTCGGTGGTGACCAAGCTGGACCGCGCGGACGGCAAGGTGATCTGCGAGCGTGAAGTGGAAGGCGGAGTGGAGGTGGTGGAAGCGCCGCTGCCCTGTCTGGTAGCCTGTCAGAAGGGACTGAATGAGCCGCGCTATGCATCCCTCAAGGGAATCATGGCGGCCAAGAAGAAGCCACTGGACGAAGTGGCCGCGCCTGCCGTGGACGTGCAGGTGGAGGTGCTTTCCATCGAAACGCGTCCGCCGCGCAAGCCGGGCGAAATTGTGGGCAAGGGTGTGGAAGCGGTGCCGGTGCTGATCAAGAAGCTGAAGGAAGAAGCGAAAGTTTTATAATGCACATTGAACGGCGAAAAAACGAGGGCAATTATGGTCTGGGTATTTTTTTCGCGGCAAATCTTACGGTTCATCGTTCTGGCGTGTGCCACTCTGCTTATCTTGAGCACGGCGAACGCACAAGCACCTACCGATGGTAGCGTCCGAATCGGAATCGGGGTCGGGTACTTTAACGTCCCTAACGTTCATATCAACCTCGGTTATAGGTCCGCTACAGCTTTTGGGTACAGCGGCCTGCGGTTTGATACCGAGGCGGGCTTGGGCTATGGATGGGGAGCCTCCGAATCTTCTGGATCCAGATACCAAACCGGGACTGATCGCTTGGGGCGCTCCTATTGAAGGGATACGGTAACGGGGCAGTTTGCCTCGAAATCCAAATGCGAAGGCAGCGTTCCGGGATATGTTCACGGGTATTATGCAATGGGGTTGGGACCCCGGTTCAACGTGAACGCGCACGGAGGATATCTTTGGCTTGGCCCGGCGGCTATCCTTTTTGTTGATAAGGAGACAGGCGGCGCGGCATTCGGAGCCAAAGTTGGATATGTCAAGACAGATGTTTTTTCGATGCTCACCACACTTGCGTTCCGTAGTGGTGGACCTATTATTTATGCAACCATCGGCATAGACCTGACCACCGCCGAGTTTAATAGACGAATGGCACCACGGTATTAAGAGTAATTTTGTTCGAATACAAGCAGAAATCCACACGGAGGCAGTTATGGCGCATGAGCGAAACACGGGGGTGCTGATTTTGATCGGGGTGCTTTGGCTGGGGATTGCAGTGGTGTGGGGGATTCAGGTTTACGGCATCACTCAGGGACGGATGCCGGTGATTCTCACCTACGGGATGAGCGCCCTGATCGCCGGACTGTTTCTGGGACGCGCCATGCAGAAATTCCGCACCCTCAAACCTCCGAAGATCTAAGTTATGCCGCTGCCACTGGAAACCGAGCGGCTGATCATCCGGTC
Source organism: bacterium (assembly GCA_036504735.1). NCBI lineage: Bacteria > bacterium. The sequence goes on along the minus strand of DASXUQ010000002.1, from coordinate 288,973 downwards.
CTTCACGCCGGATGACGCCGAAGCGATGTTCAAGGTGCTGGGAGATGCCGAGACGATGCGGTTCTTTCTGATCTGGCTGGCCAAGTCGGTGGAAAACGCGCGCGGGTTCATCGGCTGGGTGACGGGGATGGAAAGAGATTTCGGCTACAGCTTCTGGGCGGTGGTGGAAAAGACCAGCGGCGAGGTGATCGGCGACTGCGGGCTGGCGCCCTTAGAGGGTGAAGGCCCGGAGGTGGAATTGGGCTGTGATCTGCGAAAGGACAAATGGAACCAGGGCTATGCGACGGAAGCGGGGATAGCCTGCCTCGAGTACGGCTTCCGTGAACTGAAACTGGACCGGATTGTGGCTGTGACGAATCCGCAGAATTTTGCGGCACAGCGGGCACTGGAGAAACTGGGATTCACCGAGGAAGGCCGGGGAGAACACTACGGCGGGGAATCGGTGGAGTACGCGAAATACAGGGAAAAGGGATAAATGCTAAGGGATAAGGAAGACAAGAAGAAAGAGCAGGACATTTGTTTCTCTGTGTGATGTGCAGCGAAGAAGTGAATTTCAGGCGGAAGATGTTATGACACAGCGGATGATGGGCAACGTGTGTGTGATCGGACTGTTGACGACGATTTTTGTCTCGGATACGATTGCGATTGCGCTGGGGGAAAGCGGGAATGCGACGCTGGCGAGCTTCATGCTCATGTTTGCGTGCGGCGTGCTGGCCGGATGGACGCTGGACCGGATGACGGGGGGCAAATGGCAACTCTACCGCGCGGTGCGCAACTGGCACCCGCCGTTCTATCTGGAGTTGGGATTTATTGTGCTGGGCGCGGCCTGGTATTTCCTCGATGCGGCCATGCTGATGCGCAGCCCCATCCCGGAGATCACCATGGAGCGCGTCACCGTATGGCTGCTGCTGACCGTGGGAATGGGAGCCAGTTTCAGCCGCGCGCTGGCGGACCGGAAGCGGGTGCTGGCGACGGAGAGGGTGAAGGAATTCTCGGGAAAATAGACGCGGCGATTCATCGTGTAGGGGCGGGTTAAGGTCTTCCGCAACCCGCTCGTATCTCTTCTTTGTTGCGGCAGACCCCCATCCCCCTGCCCCCATTCCCCATGAAATGGAGAAAGGGGGAAGACGAAAACGCTCGTGCCCATGCCCTTACCTTTGCTCACATCACGGCTCCTGATTCGGCGCAACATTCCGGAGGATGTGGATGCGGCGTACCGGATTTATGGAGATGGGGAAGTCAAGCGTTTTCTGTCGAATGGGCAAGCGGAGACGTACGAGCAGGTGCGGCAGCGGATTCTGGGGCGCGCGGAGTTCGAAGAGCGGTTCGGGGTGACGATCTGGGCGGTGGTGGAGACGCAGAAGGGGGAGATGATCGGAAGCTGCGGGCTGTTTCCCGTCGAAGGTCATGGGCCGGAGATTGAGATTGCCTATCACTTCCGCCGCGATATGTGGGGCTACGGTTATGCTACCGAAGCGGCGGCGGCGTGTTTGCAGTATGGACTCTTCGAACTGAAGATCCCGCGCATCATCGGGCTGGTGGATGAGGAGAACATCGCCTCGCAGCGGGTGTGCGAGAAGATCGGGATGAGATGCGAGGGAAGCGGGTGGTGGTATGAGAGGGAACTTTTAGTGTGGGCGTGCGAGAGGTAAAAGGGGAAGTATGGCAACTCTGTTTACGTACCGCATCGTTCATGACAAGGGCTTCGCACCGAATCCTTATTGGGGTGCGATGACTCTTGCCACGTGCAAACCAAAGATCCGGCTTGCCGCCGAGGTGGGCGATTGGATTGCCGCAATGGGTTGGAAAGATACTTCGCGCGGCGTTGATCTTACCCTCAAGGTGATATTCGCAATGCGCGTTTCCGAGAAGTTGACGCTCGCGGAGTATGCCGACCGTGCCCGAACTCAACTGAAGGGAAAGATTCCCGATATGAAGCATGCCGACGAGCGAAGGCATGCCGGTGACGCAATTTTCGATTTTTCTTCTGGCCGCTGCATAGAACGGCCCAGTTTGCACAGCGGCAGCACCGATGCTTTGCGCAAGGACAGAGAAGGAAAATACGTGCTCGTGTCTGATCACTTCTATTATTTTGGAAGTCGTCCGGCGACGTTGCCATATCACTTGCAGGAAATAGCTCCGAGCGGGTTTGGCAGATATGTCCGTTCGAAGATGAATGCACCTTTTCTTGACACCTTCGAGACGTGGATTGAATCGCTTGGCGTTCATGCGAACAAGGTATTAGCAGACCCGATACATGCGCCAAGGAAAAGTGGGTGCATAATATGTACGCCGGAGTCTCGAATAGTCAAAGTGAAACGACCAATTTGCCAATAATGGCATGTGGAAATAAGAAGAGACGCCGCTGAGGTTTGGGATTCTGGACACCCTGCGGGGTCCAGAATGACAAGGTGGATGTGAAGAAGAAAATCATTTCAACTAACCATACAAACGAAACATGGCGAACATTTTAGTTTTTTGCGAGGCGAAGGGCGGGAAGCTCAAGCCGGTGTCGAAGGAGATGGTCAGCGCGGCGAAGACGCTGGGTGGAGACGTGCATGCGGTGGTCTTCGGGGAGGCGGCGGATGCGGCGTCTTTGGGAGCATACGGGGCAAGCAAGGTGATGCAGATTGCCAATCCGGAACTGGCGCACTACTCGACTGAAGGGTACGCGCAGGCGGCGGCGGAAATCATCAAGGGGGAAAATCCGCTGGCGGTGATCTTTGCGGCGACGGCGCGGGGACGCGATTTAGCACCGCGCACGGCGGCCCGCGTGGGGCGGCCCTTGCTCACCGATTGCGTGGAACTGAAGCTGGATGGCGGCGAGGTGCTGGTGCGGCGGCCCATCTATGCGGGCAAGGTGCTGATGTGGTGCAAGGTGAAGGGCGGATACGGCGTGCTGTCGCTGCGTCCGAAAGCCTTCTTGGCCGTGGAGAGCGGCGGCACGGCACAGGTGGAATCGCGCACGGTGAGCCTTGATGCGAGCAAAATCCGCGCGAAGGTGACCGAAGAAAAGATAGCGGCGGGCGCGGCGTTGGATGTTTCCGAAGCCGATGTGGTGGTGTCGGGCGGACGCGGCCTGAAAGGTCCGGAAGGCTTTGGGATGATCGAAGAACTGGCCAAGGTGCTGGGCGCGGCGGTGGGAGCCTCACGCGCGGTGGTGGACGCCGGCTGGCGGCCTCACAGCGAGCAGGTGGGACAGACGGGCAAGGTGGTGTCGCCGTCGCTGTATTTTGCGGTGGGAATTTCCGGCGCAGTGCAGCACCTTGCAGGCATGACCACCAGCCGCACGATCGTAGCCATCAACAAGGATCCCGACGCGCCGATTTTCAAAGTGGCGACCTACGGCATCGTGGGCGACGCTTTTGACGTGGTGCCGGAACTCACCAGGGAAATCGGAAAGCTGAGAAGTGAAGGATAAACGCTGAGACTCGAGACTTAAGACTTGAGACCTGAATCGAACGCCAAGTCTGTGGTCTTGAATCTCCAGACCAACTATCAGCCGCGCCTTAAGTCACAACCCATAAGTTGGTGCTCCTCCCATGAAGAATCACCGAGCGATTTTCCTGCTGTTGCTGTGCCTGCCGTTGACGGGGATGGCACAGCCCAATGTGCTTTGGACCCAGTGGTTCGGCGGGCCGCAGACGGATAATGGCTATGCGGTGCGCGAGACGCCGGACAGCAGCATCGCGATTGCCGGCGAGACCCGGTCTTTTGGCGTGGGCGGCAGCGATTTCTGGCTGATCAAAACCGCCGCTAATGGGGATACACTGTGGACGCGCACCTACGGCGGCCCACAGGATGAAACCTGTTTTGCGCTGGAGGTGACGCCGGACAGCGGTCTGATTCTGGCGGGACGGAGCAACTCCTTCGGCGGCGGCTGGAGCGGCTGGGCCGTGCGCACCACGGCCACGGGGGATACTCTGTGGACGCACAAGTACGGCGGCGCGCAGCGCGACGAATTTGCCGCGGTGGCAGTCACGCCGGACAGCGGTTTTGTCTTTGTGGGATATACCCTGTCCTACGGTGCGGGCAGCGGAGATTTCTGGGTGGTGCGGACCAACGGCAGCGGCGATACGCTATGGACGCGCACCTACGGCGGCGACGGCAGCGATCAGTGTTATGCGGTGCAGAATGCGGCGGGCGGGGGCTTTATGCTGGCCGGGTCCACGGAATCTTTCGGCAACGGCCACACGGGGTCACCGGATTTCTGGCTGGTGAGTATCAGCGCCACGGGAGACAGCCTGTGGAGCCGGACCTACGGCGGCAGCGGGTCGGATGTCTGCACGTCACTGGCGCCGCTGGGCAACGGCTGGGCGCTGGGCGGCTACACGCAGTCGTTCGGCGCGGGAAATTCCGATGCCTGGATAGTGCAGACGGGAACCACCGGCGACAGTCTGACCAGCCGCACGCTGGGAACGCCGCGACAGGATTACTGTTATGCGTTGCAGCAGACGGGAGACGGCGGACTGATTATCGGCGGGGAAGTCAGCAGCGAGGCCATGGCTGGCGGGGCCAATTACTGGCTGGTCAAGGCCGACGTTCATCTGGACACGCTGTGGAACTGTGTCTTCGGCGGCACCTCGGTGGAACATGGCCGCGCCGTGACCCAGACCATGAGCGGCGACTATGTGATGACGGGCAGCACCTACAGCTATGGCGCGGGCATCCCCAATGTCTGGACGGTGAAATGCGCGACGCCGACGCGGTCGATCATCGCGATTCCCGATTCCTTCCATTTCGGCAATGTGCTGGTGGGCGCGCACCGCGATTCGGTGATCACCGTGCGCGTGACCGGAACCTATGAGACTATCCTCGACAGTGTCACCGCGCCGCACGGCTTTACCACGGACTATCCGGGGATCCCGATTTCGCTGGAGCCACAGCAGGATTTTCTGGTGAGCGTGCGCTTCCAGCCGGACTCTCTGGGAGTGTTCGACGACACCATCCGGATTTACAGCAATTCGCCGGGCAGTCCGACTACGGTGCTGGTACGCGGGAACGGCGCGGCCAACGGCACGGATGATCCGAAACCGGTATTGCTGCCGCGCGAGTTTGCGCTCGGTTCATTCCCGAATCCGTTTAATCCACAGACAACGCTGACGCTGGATGTGCCTTTTGCGGCGCGGCTGCATGTGGACCTTTATGATGTGAACGGACGGCTGGTGCGCACCTTGTCCCATAGCCTGTTTACCGCGGGACAGCACCGCCTGACCGTGGACGGAACGCAGCTTGCCAGCGGCGTGTACTTTGTGCGGATGGAAGGGACGGCGGTATCGCTGACGCGCAAGCTGGTGCTGATGAAGTAACTGTGGAAAGACTGAAATGCTGAGGGGCTGAACGGATGACAGAGCCTCTTCAGCCTTTCAAGATTTCATTTCACGCGAACGGGAGGAGAATGACTCGACTGGCGATGATCGGCATAGGGTTGTTGTTGGCGGCGGGCATCGTGCAGGCGCAACCGCGCAGCACGGCAGACAGCCTGTTTCACGCGGCACAAGCGGCCTATGAAGACGGCAACTACGACAACGCGGAGCTGACCGCGCTGCGCGGTCTGCGGGAGGCGGCGAGCCTGGATGAACTGGATAAGCTGAAATACCATCTGCTGCTGGGCTTTGTCTATGTGGCGCGAGACCAGCGTCCGGCGGCGTTGCAGGAATTCACGCACGTGCTGACGGTGAATCCGGCCTACAATCTGGATCCGGTACAGACCTCGCCCAAGATCACGGATGTGTTCCGTGAGGCGCGGCAAAATTATCTGCTCTCGGTGGCCAGCGAGCCGGCGGTGTTCCGCATGCCGCAGGCGGACGCGCGGATGTCCGCATCGTGGCGCTCCCTGGTGCTGCCCGGCTGGGGACAGTTTTACAAGCGGCAGGAGCTGAAGGGCACGGCCCTCGCCGTGGCACAGGTGTTTACCCTGGCGGCGCTGGTTTTCGAACAGATTGAAGTGGGAAAACGGCATGACGATTACCGGAACCTGCAGGTTTACGGCGACCCGCGCATCGATCAGGCCTATGCCGATTACCGCAGCGCCTACCGCACGCGCAACGTAGTGGGCTACATCACGCTGGGAGTCTACCTGCTGAATTACGCAGATGCGCTCTACTACCCCGTCTGGCACAAGAAATAGCAGGCAGGGGTAACCCCTGCACCTGAGGCCGCCTGCGGCGGGGGGACAGCGCGGGGGACCGCGCGGTCCCAAGATTATGGAATCTGTCGTAGGGGCACGACATGCCGTGCCCGTCTCGCGCGGTCTCAATCGCGTTGGACCTATCTTTTGAATTGCTTGCGTACCATCCCATGAAAATTGTTATCCTTGGGCCAGCATGGCCATTTCGCGGCGGAATCGCGCAGTTTTCGGGCGTGCTGTCGAAGGCGCTGATGACGGCGGGGCACGACGTGGCGCTGGTCAATTTCCGCAAGCAGTTTCCGAAGATCCTGTTTCCGGGCAAGACGCAGTTCGACGATTCGCCGGACGCTCTGAAGGTGGAGTCGGAGCGTGTGTTCACGGCGTGGAATCCGCTGGCGTGGCTGAGGACGGCGCGGACGATCAAACGGCACAAACCGGATCTGATTCTGGTGATGTGGTGGATGCCGTTCTTTGCGGCAGGCTACTGGGCCGTGGCCAAACTGCTGGGGCCGGCATACCGGGGGCGGATCGGTTATCTGCTGCACAATGTGGTGCCCCATGAGAAGCGGCCGGGAGACATGTTTCTGTCGCGGCTGGCACTGGGAACGGCGCACTATTATCTGCTGTTAAGCCGTACGGAAGAGGGCGAGATGCGGCGAATCTTCCCCGATGTGTCCGATGATCGCATTGCCTACTCCCCGCATCCGGTTTATGACTGCTATCTGCCCTTTGACGGCCCGCCGCAGGATGCGCGCCGGGAGACGGATCTGCCCGCCGATGGCAAACTGTTGCTGTTCTTCGGATTTGTGCGGCGCTATAAAGGATTGGATCTGCTGCTCCGCGCCCTGCCGCACATCCGCCGGAGTCATCCGGATGTGAAGCTGGTGGTGGTCGGGGAGTTTTACGAGAAGCGCGAAGAGTACGACAAACTGCTGGTGGAGTTGGATATTGCCGATGCGGTGATTGTGCGCGACGGCTATTGTCCCAGCGACATGGTGGGAAAATATTTTGCGGCGGCCGATGCCGTGGTGTTGCCGTACCGCAGCGCGACACAGTCGGGGATTATTCAGGTGGCCTATGCGCTGGGGACTCCGGTGATTACCACCAATGTGGGGGGCTTGGGAGAAGTGGTGACCGACGGCATGACGGGGCTGATTGTTCCGCCGGAAGATGTGACCGCACTGTCGGCGGCGGTCGAACGCTATTATGCTATGGGCGGACGGGACGTGTTTTCCGGCGCGGTGCGGCGCGAGGCCAAGCGGTTCTCCTGGGAAGCGCTGGCGAAGACGATTGAAGAAAGGATGAAGGCGGAAGGATGAAGGCGGAACGGGGAAAAGCGAAAAGGCGAAAAACGAAAAGCGAAAATAGGCGCATCGCATTTTTGTTTTTTGCTTTCTGTTTTCTGCTTTTGTCTTTGGGTGCCGCGTGAGGATTGTGCTGTTTGGTCCGGTGTATCCGTTTCGCGGCGGGGTGCCGCATTTTACGGCGGCGCTGACACGAGCGCTGCGGGATGCAGGGCACGAGGTGAAGCTGGTCAATTTCGAAACGCTCTTTCCCAAACTGTTTTTCCCGGGGAAATCCCAGACGGATGATTCTCCCCATGCGGTGCCGCTGGAATCGGAACGGGTGTTTGTCGCGTGGAAGCCAAAGACATGGAAAGCCACCGCGCGCATCATCGAAGCGTTCAGGCCTGACCTGATTGCGGCGATGTGGTGGATGCCACCGTTTGGGCCGGGATATCGCGGCGTGGCGCGGGCCTTGTCAGCGGAGTATCGCCGGCGGCTGGTATATGTGATCCACGACGTGGTCTCCCATGAGCGGCGGCCCGGAGATGTGTATCTGGCGAAGATGGCGCTGCGCACGGCGAGCAAATTCCTGGTGCTGAGCCGCGCCGAAGAGCGTCGGCTCAAGCAGTTGCTGCCGGATGTGGCGGAGGAGCGAATCTATTTTGCGCCGCATCCGCCGTTCGACCGGTACCGAGTGTTTTCGGGGACGGTGCAGGACGCGCGCAGGCAATTAGGTGTTGAGGCGGAGCGGGTGCTGCTGTTTTTTGGTTTTGTGCGGCACTATAAGGGGCTGGATCTGCTGCTGCGCGCCATGCCGCAGATTGTGCGGGAAAACGGCGACGTAAAGCTGGCGGTGTGCGGTCCGATCCATGAGCGGCGTGCGCGCTATGAGAAGCTGCTGGATGAAACGGGAATGCGCGAGCGGGTGGTGCTGCACGACCACTACTTCTCCGGCGAGGAGGTCTCCATGTGTTTTGCAGCGGCGGATGCCGTGGTGCTGCCGTACCGCAGCGCGACACAGTCGGGAGTGATTCCCACGGCGCTGGCGCTGGAGACTCCGGTGATTTCCACCCGGGCCGGAGGGCTGGATGAAGCGATGCGCGACGGGCAGATGGGGGTGGTGATTGAGCAGGCCGAGTCTGCCGCGATCGCCGCCGCGGTGAAGCGGTTTTATGATGCGGGGGGCCGCGCGGCCTTCGAGTCTGGCGTGCGTGAGGCGGCGAAGCGGCAGAGTTGGCAAGAGTTTGCAGGCGTGTTGGAAAGGCTAAAGGCAGAGATTTGAAAGAAGCTTCTACTTATCAAACGGACATAGATGTGAAAGCGATAGACTACGATCCTTTTAAAGCGGTGTTGGGCAAATGGGTATCGCACAATGTGTTTTTGCGCAAGCTCTTTTATGCGATGCTGGGCGCGCTTTTTTTGCGGCAGTGGCACGTGCGCAAGGAACTGCGGCGTATCGCGCGCAAGAAGGATGTGCACGACGTGTTCGACGCGGGATCGGGGTACGGCCAGTATAGCTACTTTATGAGTAAACTGTTTCCTCACGCGGAAATCCAGGCGGTAGACGTCAAAGAGGAGCAGGTTCATGACTGCCGCCGCTTTATGCACAAGCTGAAAAAGCGGAACTGCGTGTTCATGGTGGATGACCTGACGACGTTCAAACGGCCGGAGCAGTTCGATCTGGCGCTGTCGGTGGATGTGATGGAGCATATTCTCGATGACGCCGCGGTATACCGCAATGTATTCGAATCTCTGCGGCCCGGCGGCCTGTTTGTGATTGCCACGCCGCGCACGCCGAAGGAAGAATCCCATCAGCACCTCGAGAGTGTTGTCGGCGAGCACGTGCGGGAAGGCTACACGAAGCGCGAGTTCATCGAGAAGTTGTCCACGGCGGGATTTCAGATCGAAAAGATGGGGCGGACTTATGGACCCGTGTGGGGACGGTTCGCGTGGACCGTGCTGCAGCGGATTCCCATGCGGCTGCTGTCCACATCCAAATGGTTTATTCTGATTGTGGCGCCGTGGCTGCTGGTCTTTTATCTGCCCGCTGCGCTGAGCATGTTCATCGACGTGACGTGGCCGAGCCCGCATGGCGGCGGCTGGCTGGTGGTAGCGAAAAAGAACGGATAGGCTGCGGAAAAATACTGCCATCGCCGCGGCATGCGTCTTGGGTTTTCGCATGCCCGGCTAAGGCAGGAGGATGCGCCGCCTCTTCAACGGGATCGCCCAGCGGGGCAGGGCAAGCCCCAAGAGCCCTGCCGCCGCGAAGGTTACGGCTGGCGCGACGCTCAGATCTTTCTCGCTAAAGAACCAGAGAACTGAAGCGAAAGAGGGCTTGGTTTTTGGGAGAGACGGTATTATCTTATGTGATGGATGGAACATGCTTTGGGTCCGCATATTCGCACCGACTAAGGAGTGACTAACTATGTGGTTAATAGCGGTTTTACTTTTGGCAGCCCTGAATACCGGGGCTTTTGCATTGAAGCCAGTGCCGAGCAATCCTCTCGCCACCGTGCCGACGTACATGGATCAGCAAGGCACCGGGCGCACAGAGGGCAACCGGGTCATCGATAGTCGCGACGGTCATTTGCAGTGTGTCGGCCAGCTTTCCGAAGGCCCATATAGCGGGACTTCGGAGCAGGCGGCGCGCGCCTTTCTGGCCGCGCACACCGATTGGGTGGGTCTGCAACCCTCGACAGAGAATTTGAAAGCGGTGCGTACGGCGGAGACCCCGATGGGGTATCACGTCACATTCGAGCACATGATCAACGGCGTGCCGGTATATCCGGGCGACGTGGTGGTGACCCTCAGCCGTCAGAACAAGGTGCTGTTTTATTATTCCGGTTTGATGACTGTTCCCGAGAAGCTGCCGACGGCGATTGCCCTCAGCGCGACGGACGCAGTGTCTATCGCCCATAATCATTTGCAGCCGAAGGCTCAGCCGCGGGATGACGCGCAGACACGGCTGGTGATCTGGGCCGGCGACAACCGGGATTTTGCGGTGTGCTGGAAGGTGAACCAGTTCATGTCCGACCCGCGTGGTGATTGGGAAGTGCTGGTGGATGCCAATACGGGCCAGATCCGCCGCGCCGTTGATAAGCTCTGCTATGTGGACGGCACGGGGCTGGTGTTCCGACCGGATCCACTGACGACGGCGCAGGCGACGTACGGCCAGACAGGGTACACCGACGGCAATGACGCCAATACGGCGCAGCTTTTCGCGCAGGAGTTTGTGGATACGTTGCGGGACATTACACTGACCTCCGGAACCTATTACCTGCGCGGGCCGTGGTGCTATGACGATGACTGGGATCCGCCGACGAGTCCGATTAATACGGCGACCAACCCCGACAGTTTCCGCTTCAACCGCAATGCCCAGGGCTTCGAAGATGTGAACGTCTATTACAACATCGACAAGAGCCAGCGCTGGATTATCTCCCTCGGATTTAATAACATTCAGCACGCTCCGATTCACGCGGACCCGCACGGCGTCAATGGCGACGACAACTCCTATTACGTGCCGAGCACCAACCGGCTGGCCTGGGGTGAAGGCGGCGTGGATGACGCGGAAGATGCGGATGTGATCTGGCACGAGTACGGTCACGCGATTCAGAACGGCTCGGTGCCGGGCTGGGGCAATGGCGACGAAGGCGGCATGGGCGAAGGTTTCGGCGACTACTGGGCCGGTTCCTATTCGAATTCGATTTCGACCTTCCACAATACGTGGGTGTTCAACTGGGACGGCCATAACGAATGGTGGTCGGGACGTGTGTTGAACGCCAACTACCATTACCCGGAAAACAACGGAGAAGTGCACGACGCGGGCATGATCTGGAGTCAGCCGTGTTTCGAAACCATGCTGGATGTGGGGCGCGACGTGATGGATAAGATCGTGCTGCAGCACCACTTCCTGCTGGGCACCAGTGCGACCATGCCCACGGCGGCGCAGGCATTGCTGACGGCGGACATGAGTCTGTTCGGCGGCGTGCATCAGGCGTCCATCTACACGCATTTCATTCCGCGTGGCTTGCTGACGGCTCCGCCGGTATTTGCCTTGACATCACCAAACGGCGGCGACTTCTGGCCGGTGGACAGCACCATGAGCGTGCGCTGGACGACGGGCAGCTTAGGCGGCAATGTGATGATTGAACTGTCGCGCAGCGGTGTGGCCGGGCCGTGGAGCACCCTGGCGGCATCGGTGGCCAATAACGGTTTGTACACTGTGGTGGTTCCCGGCCCGCGGTCTACGACGTGCCGGGTGCGGATTTCCGTGGTCGGCGATCCGACGCATGCTGACACCTCGGCGGCGGATTTCACGATCAGCGCGCTGCAACTGGTGCTGTCGGAGAATTTCGAGAGCGGCGCAACGGGCTGGACGCACGCGTCGGCAGGCGGCACGTGGATTGACCAATGGAATCTGTCCACGCAACGGTCCCACAGCGCCACGCACGCCTACAAGTGCGGCGACACGGGCACGGGTAATTACGGCAATTTGAATGACGCGCGGCTGACGTCTCCGGTGATGAGCAATCTTCCCGCCGGCGCAGTGTTCAGCTATTGGCACCGAATTCAGTCGGAGCTTTCCGGGACTTATGCGGACTCGGCGTATGACGGCGGCATCATCGAAGTCTCAGTCAACGGCGGAACGTTCACCCGCATCGCGCCGCTGACGGGATACCCCAAGACGTTCCGTTATCGCAGCAGCGGCGGCAACCCGGCGACGGGACCGATGCTCGGACAACCGTGTTTTGCGGGCGTGGATACGGTGTGGTCACAGAAGAGCTTTGACCTGTCCGCGTATGCCGGGCAGAATGTGCAGATCCGTTTCCGGTTCGGCAGCGACGCCGGAACCGGACAGCAGGGTTGGTTTGTGGATGATGTGCAGGTGTATGCGCCGATGGCGGCGAGCCTTTCGATTCCCGTGGAGTTGACCTGCGCTTCGGACGGCACGGACATCATGCTACGCTGGTCGGGAACCGCCGCGCACTACAAGGTCTACTCGAGTCTGTCGGCGGACGGACCATTCACACAAATCTACACCACCGATCAGACGACCATCACGATTTCCGATCCGACCAACATGATGCAGTTCTTCATGGTGACGGCGTGGGACGGCAACTGAAGAAGATGCTGAAACGCTGAAAGGCTGAAATACTGAAAGGAAGAGCCGGTGGATTTGTCCAGCGGCTCTTCTTGTTTCACTGCTGGCAAGCGGGTGACAAGGGCAGACCCCATCTGTCCGGCCCCCGCGCTCGTTGTGGCCGTGGGACAAGATGAGCGGGGAGGACCTCTATTTTCACAAATTTGTACAAAGTCGACGACCGTAAAGAATTATTTATAATGATGTTTTTGTTTTCACATGGGAACAAATGGCGCTTGACTCGAGTGCATTTCACATGTAAATTAGTCTCAGGCACACTATCGGGGAAGTAAGGAGGCGGTCATGAAGCTCGTGGACATCCTGGACGACAAGGGTCGGGACGTGATCACAGCACGTCCGGAAGCAACCGTTCTGGAAGCGGTGCAGACCCTGGTTCGTCACAACATCGGTGCACTGGCCGTAGTGGACCGGGAAGGGAAACTGGTGGGAATGTTCAGCGAGCGGGATGTGCTGCGGCTTTCGAACCGCACCAGCCCGCCGGATTTCTCCGGAATGCGACTGAGCGAGCATATGACCTCCGACCTGATTACGGCCCAGTGCCAGACGGGTGTGGAAGAGGCGCTGTCGATCATGACCGAGCGCCGGATCCGCCATTTGCCGGTGCTTACCGGCGGCGTGCTGCGGGGGATTGTGTCACAGGGGGATCTGGTCAAGGCCATGCTGGCCGATGCCCGGCATGAGGCGCAGCAGTTGACCAACGTGGTGACGGGGAAATACCCGGCTTAGGGCAAGGATGAAGGCGGAAGGATGAAGGATGAAGGATGAAGGAGAACCGACTCCTGACCTTCCCCACGAAGTAGGGCAAGGGAATGTGCAGAACCCGGCTTTAAGGCCGGGTTTTTTGCGTTTGGGGGAAAGGGCTTGACAATGAAGGGAGGTTACCGTAGCTTAGACTGTGAAAAATGGCGGACATACAGGTCAAACTACAAGATGAGTGGTCGGTGCGAAAGGTGATGCTTTACACATGATCAAGGCGCTGTATGCGGGTTTCGCGCTGCTCTGCGCCTGCGTAATTCTCGGTCTGGTGGCTCCACAGCCGTGGCTGTGGGGGACACATTTTCTGGCCTATTACCCTTGGCCCGTGCAGGTGACGCTGCCCTTTGTGGCGGTGGCGTTGCTGTTGACGGGCTTTTCGCGCGTGCGCTGGCGCGGGCTGCTGCCGGATCTGCCTCCGGCGCTTGCGTTCAGCCCGCTGCAATGGGACGTGCTTACGGCCCTGGGCTGCGGTGTGGTGTTCCTGCTGTTTTCCTCGGCGACGGCGCTGCTGGGGGATGGGCAGCTCTGGCTAAACGAAATTCAGGCGGGGACTTCGGACTATCTGCGCAACCGCGCGCCGTTGACCCTGTTTCTATTGCATACGCTGTATGGTTTGCTCAATCCGCTGACAGGAATCAGCGCGGAGCGGTTGTTTGCCCTGACGAGTGTGATTGCAGGAACGGCGGCGGTGCTGGGCTGGCTGGTGCTGGCGCGGCATCTGCGGATTGACCGCCTGACCTGTCTGCTGTTCGGTTTTGCGTGGGGCGGAATCGCGCTGTTCTTCGGTTATATCGAGACCTATGTGCTGATGGTGGCGATCATCACGTGGATGCTGGTGGTGATGGTGATCAGTCTGCGCAAAGCAGAGCCGACGCTGTTTGTGCCGGTGCTGGGGCTCTTAGCGGTGGGATTCAATCTGGCGGCGGTGGTGTTTCTGCCCGCGGTGATGGCGTACACGTGGCGGATGTTTTCCGCGCGCCATTTGCGGTTGCGCTGGGTGCTGCTGTTCGGCTATGGGCTGATTGTGCCGGCGCTGGGAGCTTACTTTGCGCTGGGCTGGCATAAGGGGACGGATGTGCTGCTGCCGCTGACACCAACAACGGAAGCCTTTGGGGATGCGGTGCTCACCGGGTCGCACCTTGCGGGGTTGATCAACGGATTGCTGCTGGCGGCAGGCGTATTTCTGGTGCTGCTGGCGGGTTATGTCATCGCGGAGAAGCGGCACGGCATGGTGTGGGACGATGAGAAGCTGCTGCTGCTGCTGGCGCTGGTTTTTCCGCTGGCGGCCTGCGTGATGCACAATCCGCAGCTCGGCATGGCGCGGGACTGGGACATTTGCGCGGCGCTGTTGGCGGGCGCGCCGATTATGTCTTTGGTGATCTGGGATTCGACGCATCCGTTTGCCGATTCTCCGGGCCGGATTCGCGCGCTGCTGACGGTGTGGATTCTGCTCATGATTGTGCCGTGGGTGGGCGTGCAGGCCTCGGAGACGCGTTCTGTGGCCCGGTTCAAAGATTTGCTGAAGGCGGATCCGGCCAGGAGCGAGAGCGGCTGGGACTATCTCAGTTCCTACTACTTCCACCATAACCGGATGGATGAATGGGGACAATGCAATTTCGAAGCGATGCGCTATTCGAATAACCCGCGTTACCATGCCAATGCCGCCCTGTATTTCGGAATGCGGAAGGACTGGCCGAATGCAAGGTATCAGGCAGGGTTGGCGCGGGCTTCGGTAATGGCGGATTCGGTGGTGACCACGTGGGAGAGCAGCGTGACCGATCCGGCGGCGCTGATTTCTTTGGGCAATTCCTATCTGGAACAGGCGTATGTAAGCGACGCACGGCAGGCGTTTGAAGTTGCGGCTGCATTGCAGCCGGATTCGCCGTGGCCGCGCGTGGCATCCGTGGATCTCTTTTTGAAACTGCGGAGTTTTGAAGAGGCCCAGCGGGTGATCGAAACGCTCGCGTGCAGAAGTCCGGCGGCGCTGGAGGAGATGCGCAGGTACTACACAGCACGGACGACAGAATCCCATGACCAGCAACTGACCGCATGGCTGGCTCTCTGTCTGATTGCCGAGAGTACAGGGGATCAGGCCACCGCAGAACAAAACGCACAGCGGGCATTAGCCCTGTCGCATGATGAGCAGACTGCACATTTCTTGTCTCAACTGCATCCGCCTCAACCACAGGCATTACCGTAAATGAAAGATCCGGCCAAGACGGATGTGGCAGCACCCTCGGGAGGATTCCGCAATGTGGTGCGGCTCGGCTGGGTGAGCATGCTCACCGACGTGTCGAGCGAAATGCTGTATGCGATTACCCCGCTGTTTATCACGCAGATTCTGGGCGCGTCGGTGGGAATCGTGGGCGTGATTGAAGGGCTTGCCGAAGGTACGGCCAGCGTGCTGAAGGGACTTTCCGGCTGGCATTCGGACCGGATCCGAAAGCGCAAGGCCTTTGTGTTTGCGGGTTATTCTTTGTCCGCCATTGCCAAGCCGCTGATTGCGTTGGCGGCGGGCTGGCCGCTGGTGTTGCTGGCGCGCTTTCTGGACCGTTTCGGCAAGGGGGTGCGCACATCGGCGCGCGATGCCCTGATTGCCGATTCTACCGTGCCTGAAGAGCGCGGCAGGGCCTTTGGATTGCACCGCGCGATGGATACCGCCGGCGCGCTGGTGGGTGTGGCGATCTCGCTGGGGCTGTTGCTGATTTTGAAGGGCAGCGAAACGGAATCCACCGCTTTCCGGCAACTGTACTGGCTGGCCTTTCTTCCGGCGGTGATTGGCGTGCTGCTGATCTTTGCCGTGAAAGAGATTCCCCCGAAGAAATCCGCGGCAGACGGTAAGAAGCGCGTGCTGGATTTGCGGTTCGGCAGAGAGTATTATGTGACCTTGATGCTATTTTCGGTGTTCACGCTGGGTAATAGCAGCGATGTTTTTCTGCTGCTGAAGGCGCGGAATGCGGGCTGGACGGCGGAGGCGGTGATTGGCGCGTATCTCTGTTACAATGCCAGTTATTCATTATTGTCCTATCCCATTGGTAAACGCGCCGACCGCATGCCCAAGGGAACGTTGCTGGGATATGGTCTGCTGGTGTTTGCACTGGTGTATATGGGTTTTGCCTGGATGCCGTCGGCGTGGATGATCTGGCCGCTGTTTCTGGTCTATGGAATCTATATCGCCCTGACCGAAGGAGTGAGCAAGGCGCTGATTGCCAATCTTGTTCCCTCTGAAGCACGCGGCACAGCGATTGGGCTTTTTTACATGGTGACGGGACTGTTGGCGGTTGTGGCGAGCATCGCCGCCGGCTTGCTGTGGGACCATGTGTCCTCTGCTGCGCCGTTCTATTTAGGCGCCGCCATGGCATTGTTGGCCGGAGTGGGGTTCCTGGTGTGGCAGAAAAGGGCGGCGCGAGAAGACGTGAGGCTGGAAGCGTGAGAGTGCTGCTGGTGAGATGCAGAACCCCCTTCTTATTCCCCCTTTTTCAAAGGGGGAAGGGGCCGAAATCCAAAGATTCGCCGCACCCGCACCACGCGGGAGCGTGGTGCTTAGTCATGCGAGGGCAGACCTCTATCCCCCTGCCCCTTACCCATAGAATAGGGAAAGGGGTGCAGAAGAGAAGAGGCAGGAACCATGGGATGAGTTGCTCGTGCAACAAAATGTGGCCGGACGAGTCTAATTAAACAGACGAGTATGCGATTTTGGTCAAAAGGGGCAGAACTATGAAACATCTCATGTGGGCCATTCTCTTCGGGATTGTTCTGCTGGCGCCACTTGCATGGGCCGATGCGACTCATGTGGCGGCTGGGCCGGTGTCCGGTGAGTGGACGGAAAAAGACAGTCCGTATGTGATCGAGGGCGATGTTGTCGTGCCGGAAGGGCAGACGCTGACCATTAAGCCGAACGTGAATGTGTATTTTACCGGGCACTACAAGTTCACGGTAAACGGAACCTTGATTGCCGTCGCCGAAGACCATTCGCTGATCCGGCTGAAGCAGCGCAAGGAAAGCGCGATCAGTATCCGCTTCACGGCTGATACTTCGGCGAATCCTGCCGGTTGGGGCGGCATCCGTTTTGTCAACGCGTCCAGCGATTGCCGGATGAACAACTGTGTGATTGAAAACGGCCACGCGAGTGGCGAGGGTGCGGACGCGCTGGGCGGCGGAATCTACTGCGAAAATTCCAGTCCGCGGCTCGAGAGCTGCGTGGTGCGCCATAATACGGCTGATGGATCGGGCGGCGGTCTGGCATCGGTGAATTCCTCGGCGGAAGTGGTGAACTGCACCTTCACGGAAAATTCCGCGGGTAAGATGGGCGGTGGCGTGTACATTTCCGGCGGCACGATGGATCTGGCCAATATTTCGATTACGCACAATACGGGTGGCGGTCTGGCCTGTGAAAATGTAAAGTCCGTGGATCTGGCCAATTCGGAGGTCAGCGAAAACAAGGGGCAGTCGCAGGGCGGCGGTATCTTTGTCAGCGGCTCGACATTGGATCTGGCCAATGCGTCGATCAACAAGAATGAGAACGGCGGCGTGGCGCTGCTGAACGGCTCCAATGTGAGCATGGCAAACTGTTCCATCAGCAGGAACCGTGGCTCGGAGCGCGGCGGCGGCATCTTCTGCAACGGCTCCACACTGGATATTGCCAACGCATCGGTCAGCGACAATTTGAGCGGCGGCCTGTTCTGCACGGAGCGTTCGGCGGTGTCTCTGGTCAACTGCTCGCTGAGCGGCAATCACGGCGGCAAGGGCCTCGAACATGATGACGGCACGACGGTCAGCAGTGTGAATACCTCCGTGCACGATTAGGTCACGAGGAGACATGCCGCAAGAGCACGTCTACGCGTTCTCCGCGCCGTTGAATTTTCCGCGCACTCTTGCCTATATCGGACGCTACGAACTGGCGCAGCGGGCGGCGGTCTCCGAAGGAGTGGTCTACCAGGTGCTGGCCGACGAGCGCGGCTATTTTCTGGTGCGGATCCGCGCGGAAGGCAAACAGAAACTGGCGGCGGCAATCATCACGGGCCGGGCGACCAAAGCGCGCGACGCTTTGCTGGACCGGTTCGTGCGCCGTGCCTTCGGACCGGATGACGTGCTGCTGGCTTTCTACCGGAACGCGAAGAGGGACCCGGTGCTCGCCGCGATTGTGCGGCGGTTTCGCGGGGTGCGGCTGGTGGGAGTGGTTAATCTGTGGGAATGTCTGGGTTGGTCGATAATCGGACAACAGGTGTCGGTGGCCTCGGCCTTTGCCATGCGGGCGCGGCTGGTGCGCGCGGCGGGCGCGGTGGTGGAATGGAACGGCACGGTGTTCGAAGGCTTTCCCACGCCTGTGGATCTGCTGAAAATGAGCGGCGAGCAGATGCGCGAGTGCGGCCTGTCCCGCAGCAAGGTGGACTATCTGCGCGGCATTGCCGATACGGTGCAGCGCGGCCTGTTGAAGGAAGAAGAGATCTGCGCCCTGCCCTATGACGAAGCGCGGATGCGGCTGCGGGCCTTGCGCGGCATCGGACCCTGGTCGGTCGAGTATGCGATGATGCGCGCGGTGGGCGATCCCGATGCCTGTCCGGTGGAAGACATCGGCCTGCGCAATGCGATTGCCAGGGAATATGATCTCGGGCATCAGGCGACGCTGGACGAAACGGTCGCGATTACCGATCTCTGGAAGCCGTACCGCGCGTACGGTTCGTTTTATTTGTGGCAGACGCTGTGGTGAGCCGCGTGAGGATCACTTGGTGAAGGCGCAATCCGTTGGGTTGCGCCTTTTGTTGGAGCGGGCACGAACTGGCGCTCTGCGGTTAACCTGCCGTCAATCGGACCGTTGCGGGCGTGAATAGCCGGAATGTGACGGAATCAAGACTGATTGAAATACCTGTGAATTTCTCTTGACTTTCTGCCCCCCCCTGTTATATATTGTATGCCAACGGTTTGAAGCAACTGATTTGGCAAAACACGTGTGGAGGAACGGGTCATGAAGACGATTCTGAGTATCATGGTCATGGGCATCCTTGTCTTGCTGGGTTCGGTTACGGTGGGGGTGGGGCAGGGTTCTCCGAATCTCCCCGCCCAATTTGTAGTCGAGGTGACTGACGCCACTTGCAGCGATGTGCAGGAGTGCAATTCTCCGGATGCGAATTGCGGACTGTCAGCCGCATTCGTCGTGCCCGTGGAGGGAACGTACTATCTGACGGCAGAAATGCAGTGCTCAGATCCTGCCTACTGCAAATACTGTCAGGTCTGCGCCTATGTCGTCAAGGACGGCAGCCTCGACGTGCGATGTGGTCCATCACATATCAGTTGCCAGGAAAACCAGTGTTCGCATACGGAAACATGCCTCCAACTACAACCAGGCAATCTCTATCGTTTGGTGGTGTGTAAGCGGCACTGTCCGGGAGTTACCTGTGACGATTGTCCGACCACGTGCACCGCACGGGCGAAACTTACGGATTAACCGGGGAATGTCCATGATACGCATGCTTGCGGTGTTGTTGCTGGCGGGCACGGCGTGGGCCGTGACACGGCACGTGCCCGCTGACTATGCAACGATTCAGAGTGCGCTGAATGCGGTTCAGAATGGCGACACGGTGCTTGTGGCGCTGGGGACGTACGCAGAGGCACTTCAATGTCCGGGGCGTAGTTTCGTTCTGAAGGGCGACGCCATTCCCGATACGGGCGATTATCCGCGTCCGGTGATAGATCCCACATCACTCACGAATCCTCGCGGACGCACTTGCCTGACTCTTCCGACGCTTACCACTCCGTTGAGCATTACGGTCGAGGACCTGAGCTTTCACAATGGCGCCGCCATGTATCCGCACGATCCGGGATCCAACGGCGGAATTTCGGGGGGATGTCCGGGCGTCATGCTGCGTCGTTGCATCCTTGATTCCACGGCGGGCGGTTACGTGGCAGGATGGCGGTCCATCAGCATGGAGCGGTGTGAGTTTCGTACGATTCAGGGCGCGTGCGTCTACAGCACGGAGAGCCACTTTGCCTTACACGCCACGGATTGCGTATTCCACGGTCGCGCTTTGTTCAATATCCATGTCGGGGACAGCAGTACCTTTTTGCGCTGCCGTTTTCTCGGCAACCGCGACGGCTCGCTGTGCATGGTCACAGGGCGCGGCATCCGCATTGAGGACTGTATTTTTGGTCCGTCCGAAGCCAACGAGCAGTCGTTCGATCCCGCGCTGTGGTTGGGGGTGACCTCCGGACTTGTACAAAATAATGTATTCGAAGGTCTGTATCTGGGACACGAAGTCATTACTCTCGATTGTGCCTGCGACGATACGTCTGTCGTCACCCTCCGCAATAATCGCGTGGTGAACAACATCGTGAACGCGCAGGGCACGTTCGGAGTGTACCTCGTCAACGATAACGGTGGCAATGGAAGGTGCCGAGCAGTGATCGAAGATAATGTGTTCGAAAACAACTTTGCCCCTGCATCGGGCGGCTTCGTTGGCTTGTATCTTCGGGAGGATTGCGCTGTCCGAGGAAACCGATTCCGACATCTCGACCGCGAGCGCAACGCAACCGTCACCTTGGCACCGGTCATAGCGGGGGAATCCCTTGATGATTACGCGTTGCATGGCAACCGGTTTGACAGTACGGGCTACGCGGTGCAGATAGACCGCAGCACGGATACGCTGGATGCCCGCTGGAACTGGTGGGGCGATTCCACCGGGCCCTATCATGCGGCGGCCAATCCACAGGGTCTTGGTGACACCATCACGGGCTTTGTCAAGTTTGCTCCGTGGTGTGAAGACACGGTGATGTGCGAAGAGCCCAGTGCAATCACGCTTCGTGCTGCGGCTCCGCCTTCCGCTTTTCGTCTGTCTGCCTATCCCAATCCCTTCAATAGCACCACGGTTCTTCAGCTTGAGGTGCCGCAGGCGGAAATCGTGCGGGTGGAACTGTTTGATCTGCTGGGCCGGCGGGTCAAAGAACTGTGGGCGGGATTAGTGGCCGATCAGAAGGAGATCACCGTGGATGGCCGCGCGCTGGCTTCGGGAGTCTATTTTGTGCGGGCAACGGATACGATCTGGAACCGGCCATTGGTCAGCGCCAAGATTGTGCTGTTGAAGTAACGGACATCCGATCTCTATAAAGAAAGCCCCGGATCGAGCGAACCGGGGCTTTTGTTATGGGCCGGATTGTGCTTCTTAGATCTTCAGGAAATTCCAGCCGGCCAGGAATTGAATACCGTTGGTGTGGGTTTTGGTCGAGCCGCCGCTATGCAGGTTGATCAGGCTGAAATTGTAGCGGCCATCCAGCGTCAGATCCATCGCGGGGCCAACGGGCAGAATAATTCCCGCGCCGGCATTCATGCTGAAGTTGCTTTTCTTCCAGGCTTGGTCCACGGTTTCGCCGATGCCGCCGTTCTTTTTGCTGAGGAACGTGCGCAGACCGAACTCGGGGCCTACCTGCAAAAACGGAATGACTCCGCCCGGAGTCGGATAGCGAATCACGAGGAAGGGGGCCAGGGAGGTTTCGTTGAGCCGCAGTGTGCCGCTGGCGGTGACCGTGCCATTGCTGTTCTTGGCGTCGAACTTGGTGCTGCGGTCGACAAACAGCAACTCGGTGCGAATACTGAGCGCCGGAGCCACGGCCACTTCGGCGGATGCCCCAAGCATCACTCCGGGGGTACGCTTATACGTGACAGACACGGTGTTCGGCGCGGGATTGGATACCGTGATGCTGGAGAAGTTGACGCCCGCCTTCACTCCCAGCCGCAGCAAGGCGTAGCTGTTGGAATGAAAGGCGAACAGACCGGCCAGCAGCAGTACGGATATCGGAAGCTTCTTCATACAGACTCCTTTACATAGTCATTGAAAATGTGCCATGATTATGAGTAATACTAACCAAGAACTCGACAGACTTACCGTCCGCTGCTCCTCCGAAACCGATAGGCAGAAACCAACCCACCGCAGGGAACGGTTCTTCCGCCCGGCTTTGCGGCCTCGGGCGGGACAGACGTGCATCTACTATGGAAACCATTCAATTGTGCTTTTAGTTGCTGCGTATTGTATTTAATTCTTACTGACACTATGCTATCCTAATATTCTGGATATGCGTATTACAATATCGCGGCATAAGCTTTGCTCTTTGCCAGAGTGATGCAGCGTGTAGGGCAGAGACTTCCCTATATTATATGCCTTGCCAAGGGCCAATTAGAACACGATAAATATTACCCACTTATGCATATTCCTCTCGAGTTTTCGAGGGATATGGCAGGCCAGAAAAAATGATAAGGAATTCAATCCTTTATAAGAAGACCATGAACTCCAGTAAGCGGGAGTTCGTGAAATAGTTCTTGAAAACATGTGAAGATTTTCTTAACTTGACTACCGTATCCAGAACGCTGAAAGCTTGTTTTTTCCAGATATATTTCCAACGGTTCTCGAGAGTGAGCCAAAGAGGTACCCATGAAACAATCAAAAATCATGCTGCAGATCCTGCTCGCAGCGATCCTGTTGACTGCGGCGATCTTCGCCGGCTGTAAAGGCGACCAGGGCCCGGCGGGTCCGGCTGGCGCGAATGCTTCCATGGCCCCGCGGATTACGGCGGTGGTTGCCATGCCTGACTCTGTGGGTCCTGGCGTGACGAGCCAGGTACTGGTCTCGGCGTATGACCCGAACGGCGACAGCCTCGCCTATGAGTGGACGGCCACGGCTGGAACCTTCAGCAACCCGAATGCGGCGGCCACGATGTGGACGGCTCCGGCGGACCGCGGCGTTGTTCTGCTGCGCGTGGCGGTGACGGCGGGCGGCCAGACGGTGCGCGACAGCACGGCGGTGGGTGTGAGCACCTCGCGCCCGACCGTGTTCCCCAACTATCTGGGCAGCAATGCCACCTCCTGCGGCCATTGCCACTCGGCAACGGCAGCGCAGTGGGCAGCGACTCCCCATGCCGGCGCGTATGACTCGCTGGGCACGTCGAACACCAATCCTTACTGTCTGCAGTGCCACACGACGGGTTTCGACGACAAGTATGACCACAACGGCAACCTGACCACGCATGGCCAGAACAGCGGTGGTTATGACGACAATCCGCGCGCCGAACTTCAGGGCGTGCAGTGCGAGTCCTGCCACGGTGCGATGGGTCCGGATCCGGCCGGCCATTCTCCGCAGCTCACGAACGTGATCAGCGGTGAGAAGTGCAGCCAGTGCCATACTCAGCAGACCGAAATTGACTCTTCAGGTCACGGCACAGTGATCGCCCGCTCAGGCGGCGTCGGTCCCTTCCTGACCGAATGGGGTGGCGCTTCCTGCAATCCCTGCCACGTGTCGGAAGGCTTTATCAAGAGCAAGGACGCGGACTGGACGACGGCGAATCTGGCGATGGCGAATCAGATCAACTGCACCACCTGCCACGATCCGCACAATAAGACCAACGACGCGCAGCTTCGCAGCGTGGCGGACGTGACGCAGGCGTACGGCGGCGAAGACAATCCCGCCGGCCGCACCATCACCGGTATGGGCAAGGGCCAGCTTTGCGCACAGTGCCACCATGCCCGCCGTAATCAGGCGAACATTCAGGGACAGATTGCCTCCGGCAGCGCCCACCCAGGCCCGCACGAGAGCCCGCAAGGCGACATGATCAATGGCTATGGCGACTGGGAACTAACGGGCACCGTGGAGCGCACCAACCAGCACACTACCTCGATGCTGCCGGACATGTGCGTTGATTGCCACATGTACACCATCGCGCGTGGCCAGCCGGGCGGACCGAACTTCGGTCACCGCTTCGCGCCGGATATCCGCAAGTGCCAGACGTGCCATCCGGGAGCCACCGACTTTGACATCGGCGGCACGCAGACGGAAGTCACGGTGCTGATGGATTCGCTGAAGGCGTTGCTGCCGCATGACGGCAGTGGCAACGTGATGGCGGCGATGGATACGGTCAACTGGAGCGCCCCGCAGCGTGCCGCAGGCTACACGTACTTCTTCGTGAACGCCGACGGCAGCAAGGGTGTCCACAATCGCAGCTACGCGCTTTCGATTCTGCGCAATGCGGTTGCCTCGCTGCAGAGCAATCCCAACTAAGGATGACGGATGTGGGATGGCGGATGAGAGATCATTCCCAATTCCCCGATGTGAAGACCTGAACCGAGCGCAAGAAAGAGCGAGACTGAAATTTCAGTCCCGCTCTTTTTTTGCGTGTGGATAACTCGAGGCTTCCGCGAGGAGTCCTCTTGCCCTAATGTATAGCGGAGTTCTGAGATGCATATGGATAAACAAGGGCGGGGTCACTTATGTCCATGATTTTTTGATGACTTACTTGCGACTCGCGTGCGCGTTCGTATATTAGTGGTGTGCAAAAAAGTCTGCGGGCGGTCCATAATTGTTAAAGGAGCCGGCCTATGCGGAAGCTTCTGGTTTGTGTATCAGTGTTGGCCGTCAGCCTGCTGGCGGTGGGGCGGACGTATGTCGGCTCCCAGACCTGCAATACATGCCATTCCACGGTTCATGCGGATTGGGTGAATCACGGACATGCGCATATGGTAAATCCGGTGACGGGCGGCGCACCGCCGACCTACCCGTTTCCCGAGGTGATGCACTTGCCGGCCAATCCGCCGGACGCCATCCCATGGAATCAGTTGTCCTTTGTGCTCGGCGGCTTTTGGAACAAGGCCCTGTTCTTCGATTCGGCGGGCTACGAAATCTCCTCCGGCTCCATCGGCAATCAGCCGGCGCAGTGGAATATCCGCACGATGCAGATGGTGTATGTCGATTCCTTGACGACGACCCGCCGTCCCTATCAGTTCTTCTGCATGAACTGTCATACCACGGGCGCGGTGGCGGCGGATTCGGCCGACGTGGCGCATCACTGGCAGAACCGGCCCGGAGTGTGGGGCAACTGGGCGGAGCCGGGAATCGGCTGTGAAGCCTGTCATGGTCCCGGCAGCGCGCACGTGGCCACGCAGAATCCCGATTCCCTGGACCGCGCGCCGTTGACGGCCTGTCAAAGATGCCACACGCGCGGCGATTCCTTGCACCGTCCGCGGCAGGACGGCGCGGGATGGCTGGCGAACAATCAGCAGTATGACGAGTTGTCGCACTCGCCGATGTCCTTTTTGGACTGTACGCAGTGCCACAACCCGCACAAGAGTGTAGTGTATGACCAGGGCGGTGTGACGCCGGGGGCAACCTGCAGCAACTGCCACACCTCCAACTATCAGGTGCAGTTTCACGATACCTTCGAATGCCAGGACTGCCACATGGCGGAGTGGGACCGTTCGGGGCAGACGTTCAATCCGTATCAGGCGGACGTGCGCGATCACTTCTTCTCGATTAATGTGACAGCGCAGCCGCGGGAATCCAGCTTTGTGAACATCGGCGGGACCATGTTTGTGCGGCTGGACGATGAAGGGCACGGCGCGATTCCCCTCGACGTGGCCTGCTTGAAGTGCCACGTGGATTCTTCGTTGCAGTGGGCGTCGGCCTTTGCCACGAATATTCATGTTGCCCATCCGGCCTCGATTTCAGCGCGGTTGATCAGCACCGTGCCCGGGGTCTTTGCGCTTGGCCCGTGTTATCCGAATCCTTTCAACCCGACGACGACGGTTCCCTTTGTGCTGTCAACAGCCGGCCACGCACGGCTTGCCGTGTACAATGTACTGGGGCAGGAAGTGGCGGTGCTGGTCAATGAGCATCTCGTACGCGGCAGCTACGCGGTGGCTTTCGATGCGAGGGGTCTTGCCGGCGGGATCTACCTTGCACGCTTGACTGCGGGCGAGCGCGTGCAGACAGGAAAGCTCCTGTTGCTGAAGTAACCGTCTCCTTCAGTACCGGGATGCCTCACGGAAAAGGCGCGGGAACTTCAGCACCCGCGCCTTCTCTTTTGTGGAAAATGCAAAGCAGAAAGCCCCGGTAATGATCCGGGGCTTTCTGCGCATGGTCCGTAAACAGTGGGGGCGCAAGTGCTGCTATGCCACTTCCTTTTGCATGGTGGCGGTGTCTAAGGCGGGGACGTAGTCTTCGAGACGGGGGAAGTCTTTGATGGTGCGGGCAATGGCGGCACGGAGGAAGTTGTCGACCCAATGGAAGATATTGCTGCGCTGAATGCCGCGACGCAGGCGGCGCATGTGCACCTTGCGCTCGGCGGCGTCCATGTGAAACGCGCGGTGAATGGCCGCGGCCACGCCCTGAATATCGAACGGGTTCACCAGCAGCGCATCCTGCCTCATCTGCGCCGCGGCCCCGGCAAACTCACTTAGAATCAGCACGCCGTTGTCATCCAGACTGCACGCGCAGTACTCCTTGGAGACGAGGTTCATGCCGTCCTTCAGCGGAGTAATCAGGGCAATATCACTGCGGCGATAGAGCGCCAGCAGTTCGCGGTCGGTCAGCGAACGGAACAGGTAATGCACGGGAGTCCAGCCCGCTTCGGAGTATTTGCCGTTGATTTCACCGATCAGGCGGTCAATCTCTTTTTTGAGCTGCTGATAGCGTTCGCCGTCGAGCCGCGAGGGCACCACCACCTGAAACAGCGCCACGTTGCCGCGCAGTTCGGGATAGGTGGCCAGAGCTTCACCGAAGGCGCGAATCCGCAGCGGAATGCCCTTGGAATAGTCGAGGCGGTCAAGGCCAAGAATGACCTTGGTCTGCGGCATCAGGCCTTCGATACGCTCGACTTCGCGCTGGGTTTCCGGCTGTCCGGCGCGGCGCACAAAGTCGTTGAAGTCGATGCTGATGGGAAACGCGCCCACGCGCAACTCGCGTTCGGGAGTGTGCAGCGTGATCACCGCGCCGCTGCCCCTGGTGCGGGACTTGGGCATCAGCAGCCGCACACACTCGAGAAAATTACGCAGGTCGCGCATGGTCTGAAAGCCCAGCAGATCATACTCCAGCATGGCGTGCAGCACATCGCCGCGCCACGGCAGCTTGATGAAACCGTCGAGCGGCGGAAAGGGAATGTGCAGAAAGAAACCCGTGCGGCGGTTGACGTTCATCTGCTTGAGGGTGGAGGCGATGAGCAGCAGATGGTAGTCGTGCACCCAGATGTAATCCTCGGGATTGGTGTACGCGGCAATGGCATCGGCGAATTTGCGGTTGACGTCTTTGTAGACCGGCCAATACTCGGGTTCAAAGCGGCAGAGCGATACCATGTCATGGAACAGCGGCCAGAGCACTTCATTGGAGAAGCCGTTGTAATACTTTTCGATCTCCGTGGGATTCAAATCCACCGGCAGCAATCGATAACCGGAGCGGCGGTCATTCTCCAGCATTACGGCCGCGATTTCAGCCGAGCCGTCCGTGTCCACACCGGGCCAGCCGATCCACAGGCCGCCGCGATTGCGCAGCACGGGACTGAGCGCGGTGACAAGGCCGCCCGAGCCGGGAATCACCTGCCAGTTGTCCTGCTCATCTTTCTGGAGGACTACCGGCAGGCGGTTCGAGACGACGACCAGCCGCTTGATCTCACGGGGCATAAGAATATCCTTAGGTTGATGTATCGGACGGTGCCAGCGCGCGCCGCCAGTTCTTCAGAAGATCCAGCACGGCGGGAGGACCGGACAGCCGCCCGGCCGCAGCGGTGGGCGATATTCCATCACCGACCTTGATGCCGATGCCCCGCAAGCGGATCGTCTGAAAGACATCTTCATCGGTGGCATCATCGCCCAGATAGACGGGCAGTGTGCCGGATGGCATGGCGGCAAAGTGCGCAGCAAAGGCAATGCCCTTGTTGCGGCCACGGGCCCGCAGTTCAATGCCGCCGTTGAAGCGCAGAATTTCCAGATTATGATCGAAGGTCAGCGGCCACCAGCGCTCCTCCACCGTGGTCTCGATCTCTGCCGCATCGGGAGCCTCGCGCGTGTGCAAGGCAATGCTGGCGAGTTTTTTTTCGAGACGGCTACCGTAGCCTGCTTCCACGGCGGATTTCCACGCGCGCCGGAGGCCGTCCTGCTGGCGCATTTCCGGCGGCAGCAGGCGCACCGAACCGTCGGCATTCAAAACTTCCGAGCCGTGGGAGCCGATGATCGGAATCTTCACCTCCGCGCCCAGCAGAGCCTGCACCTGCTTGGCGGGCCGGCCCGTGAGCAGGATTACCGTGGTGTCGGTTTCATCGCGGATGGCAAGCAATGTCTCCTTGACTCCCGGCACAGGCACGGCGGCCTCACGGATCACGTGAAACGGCGCCAGTGTGCCGTCATAGTCGAGACCCAGCAGGCGATGCGGCGCGGCGCGTACCTGTGTCCAGAAATCCGGAACACCATCGACCACAGTCCACGGACCGTCAGCAGCGGAGGAATTCCGAAGCATCATCCGAGTTCGATCCGCTCTTCGAAATTGTGAATCACCGCCACCATCATGGTCAGATATTCACTGAGCTGGCGGGTGAGCAGGAAGTTCTCCTGCACGAAGCGGCGGCCCTTTTCTCCCATGGCGCGCAGCCGGTCGCGATTGTCCAGCAGATAGCGCAGCCGCAATGCCGCGCCCTGCGGGGTGCGCACCAGAAAGCCGGTGTGATGGTCGATCACCTGCAGGCGGATGCCGCCCGTGTTGCCGCCGATCACCGGCTTGCCTTTCCACAAGGCCTCGGTGACGGTGAGACCGAAGCCTTCGCGCACGGATTTCTGCATCACCACATCCGCCGCGCGCTGCAAGGCGTTGATGGTACGGTGAGTGTCGGGCGGCAGCAGCAACACGTGGATATCCTCATCGCCCTTGGCCGCGTCCAGCACGTCCTTCAAGACTACCTCCCCTTCCGGATCATCCGACGCGCCGCTTCCGGCCAGCACCAATTGCAACCCGGGTACGGAGAGCTTTGCCAGCTTGTAGGCGTCAATCACACCCAAGGGATCCTTGAAGACATCGAACCGCGAAACCTGCACCACCATCGGCCGCGAGCAGTCTATGCCGAACCGGGTGCAGATGGAGGAGACCTCCTCCTGATCGAGCGGCATGTTCTTTTCGGCGAGGGGATCGATACTGGGCGCAATCAGATATTGCACATGCGGCAGCGGCTGGGCAAAGGTGGCCAGCGACCAGACGCTGGCATCGAAGGGCGCCACGAACTGCCGTAGATAGTTCCACACCGGGCGGTAGGGACGGCTGACGTCGATGTGGCAGCGCCAGATCCATTTGCCTTTGCGATTGGCGCAGTATTTCAAGAGCGGCGCCGGCTGCGGGTCATGAATGAAGACGATGTCCGCCGCTTCGAGCTTGGCGCGCAGCAGCTCCGCGTTTTGCCGGTTTACCTCTTCATAGGCGCGCAGCAAATGATCGGGCACCTTGATGCTCTTGCCTTGCAGCGCGTTGTGAAAGGACTTGGTGCACTGGTAGAATTCCGGCGTGCCGTTGATCACTTCCCAACTGGCATCCATCTCCAGATTCTGCATCAGCGGCACAAGGCGGTAGAGAATCTCGGCGACGCCACCGCCATAGCGCGTGGAGTTGACATGGATCACAGTCTTACCGGCCAGCGGCGTGGCGAGCTGGCGCAGATGGTCAATCACATCCGAGCCCACAATGTCGCGGTATTGTTCGAGCAACGTAAACATGGCTATCCGCCAAAGTAAGTTTGGAAGACGGTGCTCAGGCGATCTTTGAGTTCGGCCAGCGAGCGGAAGTAGGGATCAATCGCTGCCAGTTGATCAATCAGCGATTTGTACTCCTCGCCGAAGTCCAGCAGCCAGCCGCGAAAATCATCGATGCCTTCCGGCCTGCGGCGGCGCGCGTCGATAAAGTGATAGAAGATCGTCCCCACGGTAAAGCCCGGCGCGATGTCTTTGAGGCCTGCGGGCTCGGCGATGCGGTGCTGGGTATCGAAGATTACAAGCTGGGAACGCACAAAGGAAAAGGGTTGATCGGCCTGAGCCCACGGCGGATTCTCCAGAGAATTCAAACTCTCATCGAGAATATCCAGCAGCTCTACGCGCAGCGCTTCAAGATCGGAAACGCGCGTCGGATCGAGCATGCCTAACCGTTCGGAGAGCGCTTCATCATGCAGCGCATGCCGCACCCATCCGGCAAAATCGTTCTGGAATTCGGGCTCATCGAACTGTGTATGCAGCCGTCCGCCCCAGAAGTGATGATAGATGCTGCCTAAAGGAACTTCGGAAAGATACCCGGCAAGTTCGCGCAGATTTCGCGCGTGCCTCCCGGTGGCAATGGCAATCAGAGCACAGTCCTTGACAGCGAATGGTTCAGGCATAGTCCATCCTGACTTAAATTCGGCTAAGAGCACATAAGCTTAACATATGCAGCCAGTTATTATATTCGTGGGCAGCACCTTTTGATCCCTGTGTGGAGAGGGATGCGGGATGAAGGCTCCACAATGCGGGCAAACCATTGTAGAAGCGGCTCCTTGTGTCGGCACGTGTTCTCCCGCACAAAAAAAGGCGAACCGCAAAGCTCGCCGATTCACCTGTCAGCAATGCCGTCTACCAGTTACTTGAGCCACTCCCTTGCTTCAACAAACCCCTTTTCGCAAATTTTCTCAACAAGGAACTCGCTCCTGTTAGAGAGCCCCGATTTCAACGCGCGCTGTACAACGATTTTCCCGGTGGTGAGAATTTCATAGCCATACCGCCCACATTTGTCATATTTCAGAATGGCCGTCAAAGCTTTAAGCCCCAAGTCAGGCTCTTTCTCGCTGACTGTTCTGATCCGTTCAAAAATATCAAATTCATTCTCAAGGAAACCCGCCAGTTCAACGGCTGCTTCCAATTGTTGGGTGGCCCACCTCGTATCAAGCTGCTCTGAACTGTACCACCAACCAAAGGCTGCCATCTCTTCAGCAGTGCGTTTGGGGTTATGAGTCTGTTTCTTGGCTTCAGTCAGTCTGTACGTCCACAGCCGCTTCGCGCGGCCAAGAGGATCCGGCCTCCACGTAGACTTAGCGTTATTCAGACTCCGGCCAATGAATGACATGACATGTCCGTTGATGTCCGGCCTATCCTTACGGTACAATCGTTGAAGACAATCATCCGGCGACTTGAGATCTATCAACCCCCGCAAGTAAAATATCATGACATGGTCCACAAGATGCGTGACGTAGTCCTCACGCTTCTTCGATTGCTCAACCCTTCGAGGCATTGCCTCAATAGCGGCAACATATTCTCCCCGAAGGAGCTCAAACACGTCATCATAAGCCGAGTTGTATCGTATATACGCGTCCCATGCAGCTTTCCTGTAAAGGCGTCCATCATCGGTAGCTGGCAGTATCCCTTGCAAATTCTTTTGTGTCCACTTGCAGTCCATAAGCTGAAGCCAGGGGAGCCATTGGCCAAGCACAGCGTGTGTAATGGGATGTGCACGAGCATTTTGGAAGAGATGCTCTTCCAAGATCGGTTGCACCTCAATGAGTGATCCAGAAAATGCCTCCTTAACCCCTTCCCCGAAACTGTTGAAAATCCAAAGAGCGTACTGCACAACAGCATGAAGTGCTTTCCCGGGTGTGCAGTTCAATGACTGGGCAAACACATCATTCCAATCCTCACCCATAAGGACTTTGCTTCCGGATTCAAAACCATCTCTGCTTAGAAGTTCTAACATTGGCCAAATCTGTTCGCGAAATCTTATGGGAATGGAATGATGTTGGAGACCCTTTGAGATAAGGTCTGCCACTTCGCCACGTGCGTCACGCCTCAGACATCTGGGATCCTCCTTTGGCTCACCTTCAAACTCTCTCTCTCCAAGCGTGACGATCCAGTTAGCGAAATCGAGAAGCGGCTCCCAATCTACGGTCATGCCGTCCCGAATGGACCCAGTGAAGCCCCCGAGGACGAAGTAAAAATACACCTTGGGAATCGAGCGGAATTCACTCAGAAGCGGCACAAAATGCTCTGGGTGTGCCCCAATGGAGGTGCGAAGAGCCATCGCTAAGTCACGCTGCCGCTCGAATGGATCTTGACGGTTTCCGCTGTACTCCCTCAGCGCCTGTAGCAGATCTTTGTCGTTCATCGCGAACAGTTCGTCGGCGGAGTAGGGACTTGATGGGCTGTAAGGTCCAGACATGCTGAGATAATACGGGAAATCGGGATGGTCTGGTTGTTTGTACTTTTCGACGAGATGAACGTATTTTTGGCGCGCTTCACCTTCGAGGTGATGGGAAACAATCGCAAGGCGATCCAACTTCCATTGCTCCACATAGTTAAGCACTTGCTCCGGGGTAAATGGCTCACCAGAGAAAAACGACTGCCCCTGTGTCAAGTGTCCGGTTTCGGGTCCAGCGTCAATCCATCCCAAAATCTTTGCCTGCTGGTCGGGTGACAGTTGGCCGAAAACATCATGCAATAAGGCCGAATACTCGTGCCGAATATCCTCTTCCTCAAAGTTTGCTTTGTCACATGCGTGCTCCGCGGTTAGGGCAGAATTTGCCACCCAATGCAGTCGAAGCAAATGAAGCGCTATCCGTCGCAACACCATCCATTGTTCACCTTCTAATCGCTTGATCATCGGGCAAATCTGCTCCGGATTCTTGGCACAAATTTCGACCACCATATCACGTACAGCGTCTACCAGGGCGTTTCGGATGCCGCGCTCGCGGTTCTGTGAGTGGTCCTCAATGGCTGGCCGCCACAAATAAGAATTATCATGCGGAAACCGCTTGTCTTCAGCCCAAAATGAGCAGTTGATTGCGCTGTTCAAGAGTCCGATAATAAGTTCTATGACACCGTTCTCATCGATGCCTCGCAAGGCTGGCACGATGCGGTCCAACCACTTGTCGTACACGGAGTCGTCAACCAAACCTTTGGCTTCTGGATCCATATGATAGGGCTGGCTAAGCTGATCGACGGCGCCGAAGGGATCTTCCCGATGTATTTCGAGCAGAGTGTTTGACAGACTGAATGCAGCCTTCTTTTCGCCACTCGTTGCCAAGTACTCAATCAAGTCCACGGCCTTTTCGCGGTGCCAGAACCACGATGTCTGGCCTTGGACCAACCAAGACTTGATCTTGCTCTCTGCCAGTTGTGCAGAGTACTCAGCGGGCAATTTGAGTGCAGCGTCTATCACCGCCGACCGTATGGAGAGATTGTCCGTCTCCGGCAATCCCCGCAGGATATTAAAGACATCTTCCGGGGTTTTCTCGGCCATTCGCACAAGATACTGGAGCACAGGCCACGTTGGATAGCGCACTCCCTTGGTTTCAGGATCGCGCTCAGCTTGTGGCGGGATGTCAAACCACCCGAGTCGTCGCAACTCAGGAATCCAAAGAGGATTCTGTAGGCCGTCAAGGAAGACCTTCAGTGCAGAGGAATCCTCTGGCAACGTTGCGACGAATTCAATCTGTTGTTTCGTTAGTGTCTTGTAAGATGGCATATATGGTATCCAACTGGGAGATTACAGAAGGGGATTCGAGCAATTCGATAAGGACATTCTCAACGCCTCGGAGCACATCTTCGACATTCTTGAGGTCGGAGGCAAAGCAGCCGTCTCGACTGGTATGGAGCCCTTTGTTGCAATCTTTGTCGAACTTCATCCAATCGCATTTCAGCTCTTCACGCCGTTTAGCAGGCATTTGAGGAGCGAGTATTTCAAACGCCATGCTGATACTGCGAGATTTCGACTCGCCATTCTCATTGTGCGCACTTACAAGTTTGTCTACCGCTCTACATGCGCTCAGATCAACCTGTAATTTTGCTGGCCCATCACTTCCAGGCTTATAGTCAGCAAGAATATCTTCCGGCCATGCTGCATAGATTTCGTTTGTCCGCTCTTTATACTTCACTTGCCTAAAATCCTCCTCGCAAACGAAAGACGCGAGATGACTCGTGATTTCTCGGCAACAGTAGCAAACAACCTTCAGACGGGCCGGATACGTCGGACATAGAAGATTATAGAGTGCAGCAATGTATAGCTGCCCAAGGGGCTCCCACTTCTTGAGACAGCCCATGATTTTGCGCTGCCGTGGATCTAAGATGATATGATCCGCCATTGAAGGATTTGCAGGTGGTTCTGGAGGGGTAATACTCATCTATCTTTGATCTTGCAGATTGCGAGCACGCTCTTTACGCTTATTCGTCATTTGGCATAAATTAATAAGTCACAAGCAGAAAATCAAGCCATGATGGTGGAAAACAGAAATGCTGACGTTGTGTATGTGGAATTCTACCCGTTCACTTCAAACGGCAACCCCCATAATGGTGCAAGAAAAATGTAACCGCTGCTGCGCTTCCGTCCACAATTTCCATTCCGCCCCCAAAACCGCACCCGCAGCTAACAGTTGTCAGCTCTGTGCTTTGCATGAACTTGCAACCTACGCGTAGAATCCTTCCCTATGAATAATTATTGATACCGTGTCAATAACTCTCTCAATCATAACCACAGTCTTCTCAAGCTGCTACGCAACCCGATAACCATGTCCCACAATTCCGCATCGCCGCTACGCACCATATTTCACAGCATAAGTGAGCCTTTGGGATTCGGGATTTTCAGCTTCGGCGTTCAAAAACAAGCGCCCCGCAGAAAAACTCTGCGGGGCGCTTGCCACTGATGCCGTCGGGTTGTCTTACGGCTCGATGGCTTCGAACGTTTTCTGGCCGTTGCGGATGATGCGGAAGAGGACTGCCTTTTTGGTACTCTTCAAGTCGGAGGATACTTTGCGGAAGTCGCCGATATCATTGACCGGCTTGCGGTCGATCTCGATGATCACATCCCGCTCCTGCAGCTTGCCATTGGCCGGACCATCCGGATCCACTTCGGTAATAATCACGCCTTCGGTGCCGTCTAATTCCAACGCCTTGGCCAGTTGATCGGTCACCGGCTCGACCTTGACTCCCATCCAGGAATCCTTGGCGGGCGCGGATTCTTCCTTGTCCTTGTTTTCGAGGTTGGCGGCCATCTTGGAGCGGTCACCCAGCGTGGCGGTGACGTCTTCCGGCTTGCCGTCCCGCAGCACGTGCATGGCAATCTTGCTCCCCGGCGGCTCATCGGCCACCGCCATGCGGAACTGCGTCACATCATTGATCTTCTTGCCGTTCAGTTCGGTAATCACATCGCCGGCCTTCAGGCCGCCTTTTTCCGCGGGCGTGCCCTTGTCCACGCGCTCCACAAACACACCGGCATCGCCATCGGTGATGCCCAGCGCCGAGCGCAGATCGGGAGTCAGTTCGCGCGGCAGAATGCCCAGGTAGCCACGGGTTACCGAGCCGTGCGTGCGGATCTGATCCACCACACGCATGGCGAGGTTAATCGGAATGGCAAAGCCGATGCCCTGACCCGACGGATTGATCGCCGAGTTCATAGCGATGACTTCGCCGTGAATATTGCACAGCGGTCCGCCCGAGTTACCGAAGTTGATCGAGGCGTCCGTCTGAATGAAATTCTGATAGCTGGGACCGCCGCCCTGAATAGCGAGATTGGAGCGTCCCTTGGCGGAAATCACGCCCACGGTGAGCGTCCAGTCCAATCCTAACGGATTGCCCATGGCAATGGACCAGTCCCCGACCTGCAATGAATCGGAGTTGCCAATGAGGGCGACTTCTTCCGGTTCAAAGCTATGCTCGACCTTAATCAGCGCCACGTCGGTATCCGGATCTTTGCCCACCACCGTCGCTTTATACTCCTTGCCCGACTGGGTGCGAACAGTGATCTTATCGGCATCGGCGACGACATGATTATTGGTTAGAATGT
Source organism: bacterium (assembly GCA_036504735.1). Taxonomy (NCBI): domain Bacteria; species bacterium. The sequence goes on along the minus strand of DASXUQ010000002.1, from coordinate 253,063 downwards.
ACCCCTCTCGACCAATAATAATTCCCGATCCGGTTGCCGGCACATGCATCGAGCGCTGGCGTGAGCGCGGCTGTGGAGTCGCCTGGCCGCCACCGTTATTGCGGTGGAAGAACTCCCAGAACGGCGAGTCCTGGAAGAACTGTTCCATTGGATCGCTGCCCCCCGATTGAGCCACACGCTCATCCACCGTGATGTTGACCACGGTCGGTCCCACCCGCTTGGCAACAGCCACGAACGGGCTTTCCCCCGATGGAGTCGTATAGGGAGCGACGTTAGCGGCATAGCGATTCACGGGCGGCGCAACATTCTGCTGGGCCACCGAAGCCGGCGTCCAATCCATGCGGGCCGTCAGCAGCACTCCGGCTGCCAATCCCACCACGACCAAGGTCGCGACGACGACAAAATTTCTCAAGATGTTTCCGCGTAGTGAAGTCATAGATGAAATCCACTCCTGAATCTTTCCTCGTCCACTTGGGCAAGGCTAATGAGGCTAATCATGATACAGCCACAAAAGGTATACGGCGGTCATAGATAGAGGTTCCCGCCGGAAAATCAAGGATAATTAGCCTTTGGAAAAACGGAACTTAGAATAATTGTCCCATAGATATCTGCATATTTTACAGATAAATCCATTCGGCATCTGCCAGAAACAGCAGCGAACAGCAATAGGCAGTAACCCCTCTAAGACAGAGTCCGCAAAGGGTGGGCCTTCAGAATTCATCAAAGGGGTTCGAACAGCAATCTAATCAAATTCTGACTTAGAAATGGCGGGTGAGACCTAATAATTACCATTTCTTCTCATGGCCGCGCCTCCCTTGACACACAATGACCAACATTGTGGAGAAACCCTGCTGACCGTTCGGTCGTTTACTTATTGGAATTTGAAAGGGCTGATCCTTCCCCGACAATTCCACTGATAACCGCATGGTGTGCAAGCCGGGAGTAGGTATCGACTAATGGATGCTCTAAGTTGCTGGCTGCAAGGATGAGTGATTCCCGGCTTGCCTTTTCCGCAAACAGGAACGTGATCGTGTCACGTTCCTGTTTTGTTTTTGGAGTGGACCCGACCCAGCCTGTTTCCTTCCTCACACCGGCGGTTGAAATCCCACAGCATTCTGTGGCGGAGGTTGAAAACGCACAACCCGTCGCGTCTCGGGTCAAGAGCACAGCCGACCGAAAAACAAGATGATAGACGATGAATTGAACAGCCGTTTTGAATGGCCTGAGCCTTGCCTTTCCTTGCCATAGCTTGCATAGATGACCTACAGTTGACGGCATGTGTTAGAAAAGGAGAAATGTATGTTTCGGCTCAGCTTCCTTCTGGTGGCGTTAATGGTGATCACGGGCGGTGTGTTTGCGCAGCAGTGGTCGATGCAGAACGTATCGTTCACACTGGAAAATCAGCCCGAGTACGCAGGCGTCGTAGCCTGGGGTGATGTAGATGGCGACGGACATCCGGACCTGTTCGTAGGTGGACAGAACGGCAGTGCCAGTCACCTCTACCTGTACAACGACGGTCTCTTCAGTGACCGCTCGTCCGATTTGCTCCCTGCCAACATTGTGAATGTCCGCAAAGCGGAGTTTGTGGACTACAACCGTGATGGCCTGCTGGATCTGTTTGTGCTTACGAGCGATGCGCTGGGCGCGCGACTGTTCAAGCAAAGTGTCAACCACGAATTTGTGGACATGGACATCTTTGCCAGCCAGAGTTTCGAGACCCCCGTGCGCAGCGCACTGTGGAACGACATTGACGGCAACGGCACGCTGGACCTGGTGCTCAGCAACGGCCTGACCGCCAGTGCGCCGGTGCAGGTGTACACTCAGGATCTGAGTGAGTTCAACGCGATGCGCGACAACCCGTTTGAAGGTATGACGGGCGTCAGCGCCATGACCTTCCTCGACTTCGACAACGATGGCCATTCCGAGATCTTCTTCGGCGGCAACGGTGCGACCGGCAGCCATTTCTACCGCTACAACGGTTACACCTGGGACGATTGGGCAACGCGCTTTGGCTTCAGCAACAAGCTCGGTTCGCGCGGCGCGGCCTGGTTGGACTATGACAATGACGGCTACTGGGACCTCTTCTGCACGGGCGACAGCCATTACACCGAAATGCTGAATGGCGGCTGGCACTCGCGCTTCAACTGGCTGACTCCGGGCATCACCCAAGAGCTGCGCGACCTGGCAGCCAATGGCTACGAAGTACATCCGGTGGACGCCAACATGGACGGCTGGACGGACCTTCTGATCAGCAAGCGGCAGGGTGAAGGCTTGGCTCTGCTGATCAATCAGCAAGGCACCGGCTGGATGGACAAGGCGCCGGGTTTGGGTATCGACAACGTGCTTGACGGCAACTATTCGTGTGCCTGGGCCGATTTCAACGGCGACGGAACCCCCGACTTGGCAGTGGCTGAAGGCGACCGCGGTGTGTTCCTTTACCAGAACATGTTGGAGATCACTCACGAGTACATCGGCGTGAGACTGCTGGACCGCGTCACGAACGCGCCGGTGATCAACTGCAACGTGAAGATGGACTGGCAGGGTTGCAAGCAGATCGGCACCACATTCCCGTCCGTCAGCGCCTCCGGCGGCGATGGGTCGATCCTGACGCTGGTGAATCGCACGGATGTGAAGGCCGAACGGATGGATCTGGAAGTTCGCTGGCCCAATGGGATGACGAGCCATTACCTGACGCCGACGCTGCACAAGAACCGCATCAACACCTTCTATCAGCCGTCGCTGGTTGGCGGTACCGCGCCCACCATGACCCCGGATCGCCTGACCACGCGGGTGGAGCAGACGGTCAGCCCGAACCCGTTCAACCCGACCACGAACATCAGCTTCGATCTGGCTGAGGCGGCGAATGTCGAGTTGAAGGTTTACAACCTGATGGGGCAGGAAGTGGCCAATCTGGCGAACGGCACCTTGGCGGCAGGAAACCACCGCCTGACCTTTGACGCCGCAGCCCTTCCCTCCGGCCTGTACTTCTCGCGCCTGACGGTTGGCGGCACCACCAACATGACACGCATGTTGCTGATGAAGTAAAGAGCGACAGAATACAATACATTGCGGCGGAACCACGTAACACCAGCCGCATACCCCCGACAAGCCTCCGAACCTCCCACGGAGGCTTGTTTTTTTGCTTTCGGCGGTCTATCTTAGTAGTTCACCATATCTTCAGGGGAGAGTACGTCATGGCGCCCAACTCAGGATCTACCGACCGCCGGTTTATCCGCTACGCACTGCTGCTTGCCGGATTGTTTGTGGCTGTGCGCGCTATTTTCTACAACCAACTGGTTCATTCGCCGGTGGTGGATTTTCCCACCCTCGACAGCGAGTTCTACTATTTCTGGGCCGACCGCCTCGCCGGAGGGCACGGTCAGCCTCCCGGGCCGTTCTGGCTCTCGCCTCTGTACCCGATGTTCATGAGCTGGATCTTCATGGGATTGGGCACCCATGCGATCAGTGTGGTGGTGATTGCCCAGTTTGTGCTCTCGCTGGCCACGATGGGCATCGTGGTCTATTATACCTACCGGCTGTTCGGCGCCCCGGCGGCGCTGGCTGCGGGCGCGCTGGCGGCCCTCTATGGCCCGTGGGTCTATTATGACGGCGTGATGCTTAGCGCCTCTCTGATTCTGTTCCTGAACGCGCTGCTGCTCCTGCTGCTGATTACCCGCAGCGGGCTGGTGCTGGAGGAAGACGCCCCGGAGCCCGCTGCCAAACCCGGCATGGACGCGCTGGTATGGGTTGGCTTGGGAATTCTGACCGGACTGTCGGCGCTGGCCCGGCCTTCGATTCTGATTTTCGGTGCGGTGCTGATCGCCGTGCTGGTGTTGAAGAAGCACATGCCGTTCTACCGCCGCGCGGCTATCTATGTTGCGGCGATGGCGCTGGTGCTGATTCCCGTGCTGGTCCGCAACTACAAGGTGTCGGGGAGCCTGATTCTGACGACATCCTCCGGCGGCGTGAACTTCTTCATCGGCAACCACGCAGGCGCCAGCGGCATGTACGATGAAGTGCCGTGGATCAACTCCTTCGATCCGCAGCGCGAGGCGGAAGGCTACCGCATGGAGGCCGGGCGGCTGCTCGGCCACGAGGTCTCCCTGAATGAGGCCTCCCGCTACTGGGGATCGCGCGCGTTTGGCGAGATCGTGCGGGACCCGGCGGGCTGGCTGCGGCTGATGTTCCGCAAGCTGTGGCTGACGGTGCAGCGGGAGGAGATTGCCAACAACCTCTCTTTCCGAGGTGTGGCGGGCTTTACGCCGATTCTGGGCGCGCTGCCCGTGCGCTGGGGCCTGCTCTTTCCGCTGGCGGTGACCGGTGCCTTTCTGGCCTGGCGCAAGCGGCGGGACCTGAAAATGTTATGGCTCTACGGCGCGTCCTACATTGTGGTCAGCCTGATCTTCTTCAGCGCGTCGGAGTACCGTTTCCCGCTGTTGCTGATTCTGCTGCCCGCCGCCGGCTGCTTCTTCATCGAGATGTGGCACACCGTGGTGGGCAAGGATTACCGCCGGCTGGTCATGGCCTGCGGGCTTTATGTGGTGTCGCTGGTGGTGTGCAATGCGCCGTCGCGCTTTGTGGGTCATGCCGTCAAGCCCTTTGCCGACTATTACAATATGGCTACCGTGGCGGTGGATCGCGGCATGTGGGTGGATGCCATTCCGCTTTATGCGCGCTCCTTAACCTCGTCGCCGGATTTCCGCGAAGCGCGGATTGGTCTGGCCAATGCTCTCTGGAAACTCGGCAACTTCGACGACGCACGGCAGGAGTTCGCGCTGGCAGGTGTCGCCGCGCCCGATTCCGTGTCGGGTTCGCCGTTGCAGGGGTTTCTCGATGAGGTCTATCAGTTTACCGAAGACAATGACTATCAGAGCGCACTCGCGCTGATGGACAGCACCTTCCCCGTGGACAAGGACGCTCCGGCCACGGTGTGGATCAACCGCGCTATGATTGAGTCGGGTCTGAACCATCCGGCGAAGGCGGTAGAGGCTATTCTCAAGGCATCAGCCAAAGATCCGATTTCTCCGCAGTACCCTTACAAGGCTGGAGTCCTTACTCTGCAAATGGGGGACAGCGCGCGGGCGGATTCCTTCTTCGAAGCGGCGATCGAACGTTATCCGGCCTATGCTCCGGCGCGCATTGCCCTCGGCTATGGAGCACTGGCGCGCAAGGACTCTGCGCAGGCTCGTCTCCAGCTCGACGAACTGCGCCACATCCGCATCCCCGAGGATTCCATCCGCACGCAGGTCTGGCGTCTGGCGGTGAACCTCGGCGAGGAGTATGATCAGAAGCCGTGACGGGGAAAAGGCTGAAAGGCTGAAAGGGAGGGCTCATGCGGCTGTCTCGAGTACTTTGGGTTTTGCTGCTGCCGGTGGCAGTCTTTGCCCAGCTTCCGGATACGGTATGGACACGGGGCTACGAGGCATATTACGACAGCACCACTTCCTTGGTTTCGATTACCGGGACGCAGGACAATGGCTTGGCCGTTGTGGGATACTGCTGCCGGCAGGATACCATCAACCTCTGTGACGCTCTGCTCTTGAAGGCGAACGCCGATGGCCAGTTCCAGTGGTCCGAACATATTGCCGGCGGCGGCGTTGATGTGTTTGATGGCGTGACGCCAACGCGCGATGGCGGTTTTTTTGCCTGCGGTCACACCTCGCTTGCCGGGCTGGGCTGGATGGTTCTGGCCGTCAAGTATTCGGCTGCCGGAGATACTGAATGGGTGCGCACGACCAACCCTCACGGAAGCATGGTCACTGACGCGCTGGAATTGGCAGGGGGAGACTTGGTGGCCACGGGGGAACTTATTGGTCCACCATCATATTCTGGCGCACCGGGACTGGTGCGGTTTACGCCGCAAGGGGACACGCTGTTCACTCGCCGTTATCCCCATTCCGATCCTGTTCACTGGGGAAGCGCTTTCAGCGATGCACGATCCGCCGTTGAAACACGCGACCAAGGGGTCCTGTTGATGACTGGCATTAACGGCGGAAGTGTTTGGCGACATGATTGTACGTACTTGGTTCGCACCAATGCGGAAGGTGATAGCATGTGGACGCGAACCCTGTGTCTATGGGGTCAGGATAGTACCGTGATGCCGCTGGACATTTGCCGGGCGGATAGCGACTCTTACATGATGGCCGCCGCTGTTCCCAGCCCCGATTCCGCGAGCGAGGCGCTTCTACTCCTGGTCAAACTGAATGATCTGGGAGATACCGTGTGGACGCGTACCTATGACTTTCCTGATTACTCGCTGATGGCTGGCGGTGCGGCATCTCCGGTACAGATCGTTCACGACCCGAGCGGTGGGTTTGTCGTATCCGCAACTTACTTCGAATGGCCATCCCAACGTTCTGTTGGCACACTTATCAAGGTCGATCTCGAGGGCGCTTTTCTCTGGATGGGGACTTATAGCATGGGCCAACCTCTCACGCAAGCCAACCATCTGTCTTTAGCTGCGGACTCGACCTATCTCTGGTTGCTGCAGGATAACTACTATGCAGATCACCCGCAAAAGGTGTTGCGGCTGCACGCAGATAGCGCCAATGCCGCACCGCCACCGCCCCTACACCCGGTGGCCACTTTCCGATTGATGCAGAACTACCCCAATCCCTTCAACCCGTCCACCGAGATTGCCTTTGAATTGCCGCGCGAGATGCGCGTGACGCTGAAAGTCTTCGATGTGCTGGGGAGGGAAGTGGCGAGGCTCAAGGATGGGGTGATGGCGGCAGGGGAGCATCGGATTGTGTTTGATGGAACAAATCTGCCCTCTGGCGTGTATTTTTATAGGATGGATACGAATCAGTATGTTCAGACCAGAAAAATGCTGTTATTGAAATAGTTTAAGATGTCAGACCACCAAATTACCAAAGAATCTCTTTCCGAAGTCTCTCGCAGCGTGCACATTCCCGATAAGGTGAGCATTCTGCGGAGACTTTTCGCGTTTGTGGGGCCGGCGTATCTGATCAGCGTCGGTTATATGGACCCGGGCAACTGGGCCACGGACATTGAAGGCGGCTCACGGTTCGGCTACCAGCTCATCTGGGTGCTGCTGATGAGCAATCTGATGGCCGTGCTGCTGCAAACGCTCTGTGCGCGGATGGGCATTGTCACCCGCCGCGATCTGGCGCAACTCTGCCGCGACTCCTACCCCCGCACCATCGGCTTTGCTCTCTGGCTGCTGGCCGAAGTAGCGATTGCCGCCTGTGACCTTGCCGAGGTGCTGGGCACCGCCATCGGCTTGAACCTGCTGTTCGGCATCCCCATGCTGATCGGTGTCTTTCTCACCGTGGCCGATGTGCTGCTGCTGCTGTTCTTTCAGCATCTGGGCATCCGCAAGGTGGAAGCCTTTGTGCTGGCGCTGATCACGATTATCGGCGTGAGCTTTTTGATCGAAGTCCTCATGGCCAAGCCGGACTGGGGAGGTGTGGCCGCCGGATTTGTGCCGCACATCAACCGTCAGAGTCTGTATGTGGCCATCGGCATTATCGGTGCGACGGTAATGCCGCACAATCTTTACCTGCATTCCGCTCTGGTGCAGACGCGCGATGTGGGAACGGACCCGCGACAGATTGCCCAGGCCTGCAAGTACAACCTGATTGACTCGGCGGTCGCGCTGAACATGGCGTTCTTTGTCAATGCGGCCATCCTGATCGTGGCCTCGGCGGTATTTTTCACGCGGGGTGAGGTTGTCACCGAAATCTCGCAGGCTCACGCGCTGCTGGATCCGCTGCTGGGTACCACCATCGCCGGGGGAGCCTTTGCCCTGGCCTTGCTGGCCAGCGGGCAGAGTTCGACCCTGACCGGCACCCTCGCCGGGCAGGTGATCATGGAAGGGTTCATCAACTTCCGGCTGAGACCCTGGGTGCGGCGGCTGGTCACGCGCTCGATTGCCATTATCCCCGCGGCGATAACCATCGGCATTATGGGTGCGGAGGGCACCTACCGCCTGCTGATCCTCTCGCAGGTGATTCTCTCCATGCAGTTGCCATTTGCCGTAATTCCCCTGATCCACTTCACCAGTGACCGCACCAAGATGGGCCAGTTTGCCAATCCGTTATGGGTGAAAATTCTGGCGTGGATCTGCGCGGTGGTGATTGTCGGGCTGAATGTGTTCCTTGTCTACAATACCTTGTTCGATTGGCTGCGTAGCGGCGGAGAGGAAATGATGTGGCTGCAGGCTCTGATCATTCCCGTAGCGGTGGCGCTGAGCGCGCTGCTGCTGTATCTGATGTTCGGTCCGGCGTTGCGCGGCTTGTACCGCCGGCCCGAAGCCGGCGCACCGCTGTTTACCGCCGCCGACCTGATTGCGCCGTCCTTTGCGCGGATCGGTGTGGCGCTTGAAGCCACGGAACGCGACCGGGCCATTCTGGCGCAGGCGGTCCCTCTGGCCCGGGAGCACGAAGCCGAACTGGTGCTGATCCATGTGGCGGAGGGCATGGGCCCGCGCTTCTGGAGCCATGAATCCGCCGATGAGGAGGTGCGCTCCGACCGCGCCTATCTGGAACGTCTGCAAAAAGAGCTGACAGAAATGGGGCTGCGGGTGGAAATCCACCTCGGCTTCGGCGAGCCTGCCAAGGAGGTGGTGCGGCTGGCCGAAGAGGGACACCTGAACCTGATGGTGCTGGGCACTCACGGGCACCGCTTCCCGCAGGACATTCTCTTTGGCGCCACCGCGACGCGTGTCCGCCACCGCCTGAAGATCCCGGTGTTCATGGTGAGAACGGACCTCAGGAAGGGCTAAGGGATAAAGGCTAAGGGCTAAGGGGACGTAAGGCAAAAGCGCGAAGCCTGTTTAGGGTTTCGCGCTTTTTGCTCCTCCTCCCACAAAAAAGAGAGTCTATGGACGGCGGCGGGGGTCGTTTCCACCACCTATGGGACCTTCTCCCTGCGGCTCGCGCATTCCGCCGCGGGATTCGATGCGGATGGGGCGGCTCTTGGCCTGTTCTGCCTTGGGGATTTCGATATGCAGCACGCCGTCCTCGAAGGTGGCATGCACGGCATCCGGATTCACAGAAGACGGGAGCGCGAAGTTGCGCTCGAAGCGGCCATAGATGCGCTCGATGCGCAGGGGGTTGTTCTGGCCGTCCTTTTCCTCTTTGATCTCCTGCTTCTTCTCGCCGGTAATCGTCAGCACATTATTGTTCAACGTGATCTGCACGTCATCCGGCCGGACACCGGGCAATTCACAGTGGATTTCATACCGGTCCGGCGTCTCGATAATATCAGAGTTCGGTCCCCACAGCATATTTTCTCCCCGATTCGAGCCGAACACGTCTTCCATCATGTTGGAAAAGGGCATGGGCCAATTTTCGAACCAATTTTCGAACGGAGTCATCTCCGAGCGGCGCGGTCTCCATCTGGTGATTGCCATGACTTTCCTCTTTTCTTGCTTTAAATACCCGTGGGTCTTCAATACCCTGATCACTACAGCCTAAGCACGATGCAGGGGTACCGGAATGTGCTTACAAATCAATAGTGAATAGCGAGTTAGCCGTTGCGATGGATTTGATCGGAAGTTCAGAGGAGCATGCCAACAGGCAATTATGGCGAAAGCGGGGGATTCGGCAAGCCCTTTGGCCAGGCTAAGGGCACCGGAATAGTCTGTTTTGAGGTCAGGTAAACTCTTGCATCTTCAATGGCAAGGGTGTATATTCTATACTTCTACAATTCCATCCTTCCGGCGAAGCCTTCGGAGTCCGACCATGTCCCCCAAGCACTGCCCTCACTGTCTCAAACGCATTCCTTTACGTAAACGTTTCCGCAAGAGTTGTCCGCTGTGCTTTAAGGCATTTCGCCGCCGAAGCGGCATGCCCGAACGGAGCTTAGTAGGTCAGTGGCTGGAAGACCGGAATATGACCTTCTGGTTCTACATCCAGGTGATCGTCTACGGGTTGCTGGCGATGATCATGCAGGCCTTCCACAAGCCGGACCTGCTGAATTTCATGGACTCGCACCCGGTGTGGTTCGTGCTTTCGGTGCTGTATCTCTCGATGTTTGCGGCTACGATTGGGCGAATCTACTTCCCGTTGATGTTGAATGCTCCGCGGATCATGCGCGTGGAGCGCGCCACCATCCGCCAGTACCGGCTGCTGACCACCATCGGCCTGATTATCGGTGTCCCTTTCGCGCTGCTCTTTACCGGCGTTCGCGATTTCTGGCGTGAGTTCCTCGGCGTCGCCTTTCTGTTTCCAATCCCCACCGCTGTGCTCTGGGCCTACCATGCGCTGACGCTGACGGAAGAGGATTACGAGGATGAACGCGTCGAGAGCTTCCTGCATGAGATCGGCGCCGCCGACCGCCTCGAGCACCGCCACAACGCGCTGTTTGTGCTGATCGGTGTTCCGCTGTCGGGAGCGATCTTCTACTTCTTCCTGACGCATCCTTACATCGCCAACATGATTAAGGAGTCGTCGGAGTCCGGCCTCATCGCCATGTTCCTCGAACTCTACCACCGGACGACCAGCCATATGCCGGCCAAGGGCTAAGAGCAAACGCTGAAAGGCTGACACTAAGACAAGTTCCTTGCAAGGTAAGGGCGGGTTATGCGACAGGCGACCCGCTCTTTTTTCGAAGCGAGATTCAACGGAGCCGTTCCCAACGGTGAACGTGCCGGGTTGTCCGGCATATAGATAATTTCCCTTATCATTTTTCGAGGGCATTTCCCGTGGCTGCAACCAAGAAAACCGCAAAGACGCGCATTACGGCGCAGGATTTTGCCGCGCTGAAGTTCGTACGCTCGCTGGCGCTGAGTCCCGACGGAGCGCTGCTGGCCTACACCCTGTCCTGGTGCGATCTGGAGAAGAAAAAATATTTCGCGAATCTACACGTATTGGACACGCAGACGGGAGAATCGCGGCAGTGGACCTTCGGCGAGCACAGTGACCGCGCGCCGGTGTGGTCGGAGGACGGCACGCGGCTCGCGTTTCTGCGCAACGAAAAGGGCGTGGACCGGATTCTGTTGATCGAACGCAGCGGCGGCGAACCGCGCGAGATCTTCAAGACGCTGGGCGCGTTCAGTGACATGAAATGGGCGGAGCAGGACAGCACGCTGATTGTCAAGTACCGCAAGAGCGATCCGGATCCCGACGCCGAAAAGGCGCTGGAAGAAGGCAAGGACGTCGAGCACAAGACGCCTGCCGTGCGCAAGATCAACCGCCTGTACTATCGTCTGGACGGCGACGGCTTTTTGCCCGAAGAACGCTGGCAGCTTTACCGGCTGGATCTGGCTACGCAGGAATTTCTGCCGCTGACTCAAGGAAAGGTGGACGTCGAAAGCTGGACGCTGGCCCCTGACGGCAAGACCGCCGCCTATGTCAGCAACGCGCACCGCGACCCCGACGTGCATCCCTTCCACATGCAGATCACGCTGCTCAATGTGCGCACGGGCCGTAAGAAGCCGCTGAATGTGCCGCTGGGCGAAAAGGACGCAGTGGCTTTCAGCCCCAATGGCAAATATCTGGTGTACATCGGCCACCACAATCTGCAGGATGCCTGGGGCGTGGAGCAGCTTCATCCGTGGCTGGTGGATCTGACCACCGGCAAGCAGCGCAATCTGACGCCGGGATTCGACCGTCAGCCCGGAGATATTACCATTGGCGATTGCGGCTACGGTCTGGGCCTGCCACTGGTAGCCTGGAGCGCGGACAGCCGCAAGATCTATTACCAGATTACCTCCGAAGGCGACACCTATCTGGCACGCATCGGTCTGAAGCCCGGAACTCCCGAGCCGGTGTGGGATGTCCCCGGACAGGTGGGATTGTACACGGTATCCGGCGCGGCGCTGGCGCTGCTGCATCTGGACTTCGAGACCATCGGCGAAATTCAGTTCTGTGACGATAACACCGCCGCGCATCCGGCCTTCGAGCGGCTGGCCGGTTTCAACGAAGATTTTCTGGCCACACGCGCGCTGGGCAGAACCAAGGAAGTTCATTTCAAGTCGGGCGACGGCACGCGGCTGCAGGGTTGGGTGGTCACGCCGCCCGATTTCAATCCGCGGAAAAAATATCCGGCGATTCTCGAGGTGCACGGCGGCCCGCGTACGCAGTATGGCCGCACCTTCTTCCATGAGATGCAGTATCTGGCGGCGGAAGGTTACGTGGTGTTCTTCACCAACCCGCGCGGTTCGCAAGGGTATGGCAAGGAGTTCGCCGGCTGCACCGTGGCGGCATGGGGCACGTATGATTACGAAGATATCCTTGCCGCCGCCAATTGGATGGAGGCGCAGCCCTATGTGGACAAGAAACGCATCGGCATCACCGGCGGCTCTTACGGCGGCTATATGACCAATCTGGCCGTGGGCCGCACGGATCGCTTCCGCGCCGCTGTCACGCAGCGCTCGGTGGTGGATCTGTCCACCTTTGCCGGCACCTCGGATATCGGCTTTCAGGATAACTATGAGTTCGGCGGCTATTCGTGGGACAATCCCGAGGGCTATGCCGCCATGTCGCCCATCTCCTATGCCGACAACATCCGTACCCCGCTGTTGATTCTGCACAATGAGAACGACATGCGCTGCGCGGTGGAACAGGCCGAACAGCTTTATGCGCGCATCAAGATCCGTGGCAAGGCTCCCGTCGAATTCTGGCGCTTCCCCGAAGAGTCCCATGGTTTGAGTCGCGGCGGAAGGCCCGACCGGCGTGTGATCCGGCTCGAAGGCATTGCGGGCTGGTTTAAGAAGTGGATGACGAAGTAGCCAAATTTCAGGAGCAAAAGATCACGAACGCGAGTGTAAAGAACAGGACATGCAGGGTCAGGAGATAGTCTTAACCGGTCAAAGAGGTATACGATGAACAAAGTAGTCGAAATAGCGATGCAGAGTTTTACGCGGATTGTCACGGAACGCGGCGCGGTCCTGCGGCCGCTGGACAAGGCCACGGCGATTGATATGTTCGAGACCCTGCATGGCGGCGGCGAGGAATACGAACCGGGAGAGATCGTGGCCTGGCTGGAGACTGAGCGCGGCTGGCAGGATTTGCACGCGCGTTCCGTGGGCGAGATCGCTCAGAAAGTGCTGGACGGCAAAAAGCAGGCATGTATCCGTCGGATCTACGGCAATGTGGGTCTGGCCCATTGGCGGAAGCTCGCGGCTGCGGAATAACCGGCAGCGGTAAAGCCATGACGTACCTGTGCGTGCTGCTGCCCATGATTTTCGCATGGGCGGCTTTTGGCGATCCGCTTCCGGCCCCTGAGCCTGCGGATTCGCTGCAATCCTCGGATCTCTTCTTCGAACGCGGCTACTCCGAGTACCTGCCCGGACATCTCGAGGCCGCGCTGAGCCTGTTCGACAGCTCCCTGACGTACAATCCTCACAACGCGCGGGCATGGCACAGTTACGGTGCAACGCTGGCCCGCCTGAACCGCCACGCCGAGGCCCAGCGGGCCTTCGACAGGGCGCTCGGCCTCAAGCCCGATTACGTCAGCGCATGGTGGCACCGCGGCTGCGACAACTCCGTCGCGGGCCGCGCCGACACAGCGCTGGCAGATCTTGCCCATGCGATTGCCCTCGATTCCACCGTCAAATCCTGGCCATTCTCCGATCCCTGCTGGAATCCCCTGCTCGATGACCCGCGCCTGTTGATCCTCACTGCGCCCTACACCAAAGACAATGTGCCGAAGGAATAGACTATGAACATGCCCGCAGATCAATCAACGATCTGGCTGTATTTTCACAGTACCGTTTTTCAGGGAAACATGGCTTTAGTGGCTTTCCTTGGTGTCTTCGTTGTATTCCGTTTGCAACAGTTGCAGCAACAGTATCAGTCGCACTTTGAAAATCTCGTTCGACTTGTTCGAGATTCTATGACTTCGAACGGCCAAGCGATTCCTGTTGATTGTGCTGATTCAAAGGCGATAGAAAACGATATCAATCGGATCGCAGGTGGTGGGATGCGGAGTCACATCTATTCCAGCGACATAGCAGGGGCACTGAAGAAAGACCCGAGATATGATGTTTCGCTTCGCAGGTGTCAACTGATCGAAAAGCACCGACAATCACTGGCACCTGACTTGGTCAAGAGCATTCTGGCTATCGTGCTCCCGACTGCAATGTCGATATTGTTGCTGCCAAACTACTCATCCTTGCAAGCTTGTTACGTACTTGTTTTGGTCGTTGAGGTGGCACTGACGATTTTTGCGCTAGGAGTAAGCCTTTACTTCGTGGTAACGGCAATCAATCGGGAGTATCGATCTCCAATCTGATCTCGTTCCAAGCGTGCATACTGTTTGGTGAATAAATAGTTAGGGAGGTCCCATTATGCAAACTCGTAAACTCGGAAACACCGGCTTAGATTTGACCGAAATCGGCGTGGGGGCGTGGGCGATGGGAGGGCAGGGGACGGCTTTCAGTTGGGGGGAACAGGATGACCGCGACTCCATTGCCGCTATTCATCGCGCACTGGAACTGGGCATCAACTGGATTGACACCGCGGCCATCTACGGCCTCGGACACAGTGAAGAGGTGGTGGGCAAAGCCATTGCCGGACGGCGCAAGGATGTGATCATCGCCACCAAGTGCTCGCAGGTGTGGAATGAGCAGCGCGAAGTTTCGCAGAGCCTGAAGGCTGAGAGCGTCAAGCGCGAATGCGAGCAGAGCCTCAAGCGGCTGAAGATCGATGCGATTGACCTGTATCAGATCCACTGGCCCGCCGATGAGGAGCACCTTGAAGAGGGCTGGAAGGCCATCGGCGACCTGATTGCCGAAGGCAAGGTGCGCTACGGCGGCGTATCCAATTTCCACTATGACATGAATCACATGTACCGCGCGGAAAAGGTGCGGCACATCTCCAGTTTGCAGAGCGCCTACAGCCTCATGCGCCGCTTGGTGGAAAAGGAGGCCCTGCCCTATGGCGCCGGGCACCACATCGGCTTTCTGGCTTACAGTCCCATGCAGGCCGGACTGCTGACGGGCAAATTCGATCCCCAGCGCATGGCCGAGGATGACTGGCGGCAGCGTTCCAAAGAGCACACGCCGCCCAATGTGGCAATCAATCTCGATTTCATCGAGGGCCTGCGGGTGATTGCCGGGCAGTACAACAAGACCGTGGCCCAGCTCGCCATCGCCTGGGTGCTGCGGCGGCCCGAAGTCACCAGCGCCATTGTCGGCGCCCGCCGCCCGTCACAGATCGAAGAAACCGCCGGCGGCTCGGGCTGGAAGCTCTCGCAGACGCATCTGGACAAAATCGACGACCTGCTCGCCGAACGCCTCGAGCGCGTGCGCGCGGCGGGCGGCTATGTGCATCCGAAGGAGTAGGCATGAAGGAGACTGCGAAGAAGCGTTGCGCGTGGCCGGATGAGAAGGACGAACTGATGCTGGCCTACCATGACGAGGAGTGGGGGGTGCCGGTGCATGACGACCGCAAGCTCTACGAGTTCATGGTGCTGGACGCGGTGCAGGCGGGGCTCTCCTGGCGCACCGTTTTGCATAAGCGCGAAAACTATCGCAAGGCATTGTGCAACTTCGATCCGCAGAAGATTGCGCGCTTCACCGACAAGGACGTGGCGCGGCTGCTGCTGGATGCGGGGCTGGTGCGCAACCGCCTGAAGATGGCGGCGATTGTCGGCAATGCCCGCGCCTTTCTGGCGGTGCAAAAAGAGTTCGGCAGCTTCGACACCTTCATCTGGCAGTTCACCGGCGGGAAGACGATTCATAACCGCTTCAAAACGATCAAGGACATCCCTGCCATCAGCCCCGAAGCCGAGGCGATGTCCAAAGAGCTGAAGGCGCGCGGTTTCAAGTTCGTCGGGCCGACGATCTGCTACGCCTTCATGCAGGGCGCGGGCATGGTCAATGACCACACCGTCGACTGTTTCCGCCACAAGATGCTGCGTGTGCAATCCTGATCAATCCCACAGCCGGTAGTAGAACCAGATCAGAAACGCAATCAGTTGCAGCAGCAGCATGATGACTCCCAGTGGACTGAGCTGCCGCGAGATTGTCACCCTGTGCCGGGTCACCTCTTTCCCATCAATTTGCGACGAGCTGATTTCCTCCGTTCTTCGCTTGACGGAGAGCCGCAAGGGGGTGGAAATCAGATCGAACAGTCTCTGACTCCGTGTTGGATGCGTTGGCTTCGTGTCCATGCCGCGCTCCTTCCCGTCATTCGCGTATCACTTTACACGCGTGCGGACCGGTAAATCATCGGGATCATGTGCGCGTTCTCACGACGAAGGTCTGCGGGTTTTTCGGACGCCTTTTCAGAATCGGGAAAGCCCTGTCTCATACCCGTTTATCCAAGCAAAAAGCGATCCCTGCGGCGCCGGGCACTTTTGCGGATCTGACCTTCCGACGACCCCTGCACGATGCGTGAAGCCGTCAAACACAAAACTTCCATGAGCACTTTACGTATTCTCACCGTTCCCGGATCGCTGCGCAAAGCATCCTATAACCGCAAGCTTTTGAAACTGGCCGAGTCGTATCTTGAAAAAGCCGGCGTCGAGTTGGACCGCCTCGATCTGTGTGAGTACCCGCTGCCCCCCTATGACGGCGACATCGAAGAAGGACCGGGCTTGCCGCAGCATGCGTGGACGATTAAGGCGCGCATCGCCGCGGCCCACGGCGTAATCATTGCCTGTCCGGAATACAACTACAGCATCCCCGGCACCTTCAAGAATGTCATCGACTGGACCTCGCGCGGCGGCTCCAATCCGTGGAACGGCAAAGTGGTAGGGCTGATGGGCGCGTCCAATGGTCCTTTCGGCACGTGGCGCATGATGCCCCAACTGCGCGCTTCACTCTCCGGTTTGCAGGCCTTCGTCATTCCGCAGCAGGTGAATGTGCGTGAAGCGGCTAAGGTCTGGAATGAGCAGGGAGAACTGGTCGACGAGAAACTCGGACCGCTGGTGGAGAAGTTTGTCGCCGCGTATATGCAGACCTTGGAACTGATGAAAGGTCGGACCGCGTAACTTTTGATGATGCCTTGTTTGTACCGATTTTGGCTTTTTGACATCAGAGCTTCTATAGTCGACCGTAAGAAAAGCCCCTGCCGGGAACCTTGGCAGGGGCTTTGGATTAGCTTGGTTCAGCGTGACGGTGCAGCCCCGGATGAGGTCGGAACAGTGCCACGCTGCTCAGCCTTCGATTACTTGAGCAGCATCATCCGCCCGGTATGAGCCAAATTGCCTGCGTTCATGCGGTAGAAATACAGCCCGGAAGGCAGATTCTCACCGTTGAAGCTCACATGGTAGCTGCCGGCGTCTTTGTATTCATTCACCAGATCCGCCACTTTCCGCCCGAGCACGTCATACACGGCCAGCCGCACCTGTCCCGACAGCGGAACCGAGAAGCTGATCGTTGTCGTCGGGTTGAAGGGATTCGGATAGTTGTTCGCCATGAACTGCTTCACCGGCAGTGCATTGGGATCATCCGCCGCATTGGGATCTGCCGGAGAATTCTGAGCGCCACCGGTAGAATCATTCAGCACCAGTGTCACGTCCACTGTCTGGCCGTCGGCCACATCAAGGGCCTGACGGGTATGGCCCTGATTGCGCGCTTCGGCGGCGATGACATAATGCCCTGCGGCAACATGCTGGAAAGCGAAATGTCCCAGCGAGTCGGACATCGTCCGCATGAAGCGGTGCATGCCCTGTCCGCCCAGTGTCACGAACGCATGGGCGACCGGCGTCGCATCGGCCAGCGTCACCAGGCCTTCGACCACTGCGGTCGGCTCGGCGCGCAATACCAAGGTGACATGTGTGGTCTGTCCGTTGCGCACGCCCACTTCCCGCATAATCGGCAGATACCCCGTTGCCACCACCCGCAGCGTGTAGCCTCCGGTGGCAATCGAGTCGAACGCAAAATGTCCGGCCGCATCGGTGGTGGCCGTCAGGCTGTCATGGCGCATTCTGAACAGTGTCACCATCACGCCGGATGCAGGCAGAGAATCCGCCGCATAAATCACCGTGCCTGCAATGTTCCCAAAGGTGGGCACAGGAATAGTGTGCAGCATCAGCATCACACGCGAGGTCAGGCCGTCGCGCACAAACACTTCCCCGTGCGCATTGCGGTAGCCCGTCAACATCGCATAGATGTCATGCCGGCCTACGCGCGCCGAGTCAAACACAAACCGGCCTGAGTCATCCGAGACCGTGGTCAGACTGTCACCACGCGCACGGAAGAGCACTACGGTTGCACCCACCGCCGGGCCGGCATGTTCGGGAAGCAGGACTACGCCTTCAACCCGGCCTATGCCTGTCGGCACCGCGCGCAGAACCAAATTCACATGTGCCGTGTGTCCGGGACGGACAAATACGCCGCCCATCGCCGGAAGGTACGGAGCAAGAGTTGCTGTGGCCCGATACGGCCCCACGGCTACCGAATCAAAGTGGAATGCACCCTGGTCATCCGTAGTTGCCAAAAGACTGTCGCCCGGATGAGGTCCATAAAGAACCACTGTGGCTCCCGCCGCCGGTCCACCATGCGCGGGAAGTTGCACGATTCCTTCAATGTTGCCCACTTGGGCGAAGACAGCGGTAGTCAGCAGAAGGAAGCTGGCCGCCAGCAGGAACAAACGGCGATGCACCATCATGGTCTCCTAATCCTTTACACTTGGATGACGACAACGATTTGGTAGTATGCAAATGCTTCGCCAGTTTCGCTACATCGCATCCAATCAGCACTTAGTATCAAGCGCGAAATCCTGGTTTGGGAACCAGCTACCCAACCGCGTGCATGCGATGCGCAACGCGGGAAATGCATCGGGCATTTGGCCGAAGACGCATGCAGGTTGCATTAGAAAAACAAGCCCCCGCCGGAACATCCGGCGGGGGCATACTCTCTGTGCAGCCATCTGTGAGTTACTTGAGCAACACCATGCGGTTGGTGAAGGACAGGTTGCCCACGCTGACGCGATAGAAATAGATGCCGGAAGGCAACGCGTGGCCGTCGAAGCCAATCACGTAGTTGCCGGCTTCCTGATAACGATGAACCAGATCCTCAACCTTGCGGCCGGTAATGTCATACACCGCCAGCTTGACCTCTCCTGCCATCGGCAGCGAGTAGTTAATAACCGTAGTGGGGTTGAACGGATTCGGATAGTTGCGCGCCGTCAAATAGCTGACTGGCGTGCCGACCTTCACCGGACCGGCTTCCATCACGCCGTCCACGGCGCCGAGGCCGGTCGTGTCACCCGGCTCGCGCCAGAACAGACCGTTGATCTCATAGACCACCAGCACCGGCGTTTCGGCATTCGGGCAATAGATCTGGCCACCGACGATGGCAAGAGTGTCGCCGTTGGAGGGACGCGTCGCGCCGTTGCCCGGATCATAATCCGGACGGCCGAAGTCCAGCATGAATTCCGGCATCATGTCGTTGTCGGTATTCAGTCCGTACATCACGCGTTCGCCGTGATAGCCGCCACCCGACATCACCATGGCCGTGCCGCTCTCTTCCACGCGGGTCACGCTGTCGGGATTGCAGCCCTCATGGCCGTGATCGCCGCCGCCGTGTCCACCGTGTCCCCGGCCCGGACTCCGCCAGAACAGGCCATTAATATCGTAGACCACCACAACCGGCGGATCCGTGTACGTCAGCAGGCCGCCATGAATCGTGATCTGATCGCCGTTAGCCGGGCGTTCAGCGCCCCGAGGCGGAACGTTAGGCGGATTGTACCACGGAGGTCCGAACGCCAAACGATAATCCGGCGCGCCATCATTATCTACATCCAGGTAATAGAGCACGCGGTGCGGGCGGTGCGTGCTGTCCGGACGGACAACAATCGCCGTGCCCACCAGATCCACGATGGTCAGCGAGTCGCCGTTGTGATGTCCGCCGCCGTTCGAGGAATCGCTCAGCGTCAGCGTCACATGCGTCGTCTGGTTGTTCATGACTTCAATGACGTCGGACGCAAAGCCGTGCATCGGCAGCATCGCCGTGATCGAATAGCCGCCGGCTGCCACATGCTGAATCGAAAAATGGCCTTCGCCGTTGGTCTGGCCCCGGTAGAAGGAGTGCTCGCCATTGCCCGCCAGTTCCACAATCGCTTCACGCGCCGGAGTCTGGTCGGCCAGCAAGACTAAGCCCTCCACAGCGCCGCCGGATGTCGCCTGTTGGCGGAGCACCAGCGTCAAGCGCGACGTCTGACCGTCCACGACCCACACCGGAGCTTCTGCTGCAAGGTATCCCTCCAGCGTGGCGCGAGCCGAATACTCGCCGACCGCCACCGCGGTGAACGAGAAATGGCCTTCGGCATCCGCGGTCGTGGTCAGGCTGTCCTGATGCATTTGGCGCAAGGTTACGACCGCGCCGGCGGCGGGGCCGCCATGCTCGCCGGGCAGACGCACGGTGCCTTCAACATTTCCCAAACCTGTGGGCAGCGGGTGCAGCCGCAGTGTGACATTCGTGGTGTGATTCTCCGTGACAAACGCCTGGCCCATACCTGGCATATAGCCTTCAAGGGAAGCCACGGCGGAATAGCCGCCGACCGGAACATCTTCCAACCGGAAATGGCCATCGCCGTCGGCAGTGGTCACGAGGCTGTCGGTGCGTTCGTGGTAAAAGGTGACGGTGGCGCCGGCGGCAGGACCGCCGTTGTCTCCCGGAAGATAGACAACGCCTTCAATTCTGCCAACCTGCGCGAAAGCGACAGATGCCAGCAGAAACAGGCCGATTGTCAGCCAAAGTGAACGATGATGTAACATGTAAGAACTCCTGAAGTGTGTTCAGATCGAGATTTCGGCTTCGTATATTGCAAACAACTGGCCAGACCCATTACATTCAATAATTACTGAGTTTGCTGTCCCAATTGCGGTGCCGGTTGTTACGGCAGTGCCCAACTGAGCGCAGGCCGTGCGCAAACGAAAGGTCTCGATGGCGTGACCGGGAACCTTATTTGAAGTCTGAAGTTGACGTTCCGGGCGGGTAGTTGGGTAGTCAGACATAAAAGGCTTGACAATCTTGTTCAAAATCCCTATACTCACAGTCCCATGCGGGTTTGCTGGGATTAATCAAGTTAATCACTCGCTTGGGTTTGCGCCCATAGCTCAATTGGATAGAGCGTCTGGCTACGGACCAGAAGGTTTGGGGTTCGAATCCCTATGGGCGTACAATGATGGCTGACCGGCCTCCTCCTGACTTCACCACGCAAAACTCCTTGTTGGAAACCTTTGGGCAACCCGACCACGAACGGTGGATGCGGGAGGCCCTCAAAGAGGCCCGCCGCGCCGAAGCGAAGGGAGAGGTCCCCATCGGCTGTGTGGTGGTCTACAATGGCGTGGTCATCGGTCGCGGGTTCAACCAGACCGAAATCCTGCAGGATCCCACCGCCCATGCCGAAATGATTGCCATTACGGCGGCTGCGGAAGCCCTCGGCAGCAGGCGGCTCCTCGATTGCACCCTGTATGCAACCCTTGAGCCCTGTTCCATGTGCAGTGGCGCTATCATTCTTGCCCGCATCCCCGTGGTCGTTTATGGAGCCTCCGACCCCAAAGCTGGCGCCGTCGATACCCTCTATCATCTGCTTTCCGATCCCCGCCTCAATCATACGTCTGAGGTGGTGCGGGGAGTCCTTTCACACGAGTGCGGAGCGATTCTCTCCGACTTTTTTTTGTCCTTACGTAAACAAAAGAAGGGCGGAAGAATGCAGGACGGCGACGAATCGATGAACGATGAAGGATAAACGGTAGTTCAGTTCTCTCGCGCCCGAGCACATCTTCCTTTCAGATTTTCAGCATTTTCTTCATGCGTAACAGATCCCCTCAAACCGCGGAAAAGATCCGGGAACGCTTAGGTGAGCGGGTGCTGGCAGGTGCGCCGCAATGGCTGGCGGCCACCGGACCGGCGACGCGCTCCAATGCCCTGGCGCTCCTGATCGGAACGCTCTTGGGCCGCCTGCCCGCCGAGGATGTGAGCGCGCTGGTCTATACCATCCTTCTCGAGCAGAATGCCGATGGTTCCTGGTCGCTGGATATGGATGCTGCCGGAGATCTGTCCTTAACCCTCGAAGTGGTGGAAGCGCTGAGCACCTGCGGCGATTCCCATGCCCGCGAGGCGCTCGATAAAGCCGTGCGCTGGCTGGAGCGGCACCGCCACAGCGCACGTTTAAGTGAAGAAACCCTGATTCTGCTCTCGGCGGTGACCGAAGTGGTTCCCGGATCGCTGCGGCGGATGCTGATGCCCGTGGCACGGCTGTTCATGCTGCGCAGCGCCAGAAAGACTATGCAGACCTGCGCCGGCGGCGCGCTGCCGCTCGCTCTTTCCCTGCTCAGCCGGGACAAACTTTCCGCCCGCGGCAAAGGGCGCAGACTGCTCGAACTGCAATTGCTGGACGGCTCTTGGGAAGGATCCAGCCGCACCACGGTATTTGCCCTTGCAGCATTGCGTCACACGGCGCTGCCTCTTGAAGATTCGGCCTTTGAACGCGGCTGGAGATTTCTCCGCAGTCTGCAACTGTGGGACAGTGAAGGCCTTGTGCAGAATCCCTGTGATGTCTCCAACATATTGCACGCCACCGCGCTGCGTACCTTGCTGGTGACCGCCGCCGATCAGGATGTTGCCGCCGGAAGCACGCTCTCCCTCCTGCATCAGGCGCGGATGAGCGGCGGCTGGGCCTTGGGCGGCATGCTGCCGACAGATTTATTGACCTCTGCCCTGGCCCTCGACGCTCTCAGTTTTGCCGGTGATGTTCCCGTCGAAACCTCATGGGCGCGCCGCCGCACTGTGCTGCTTTTCCTGCGTGCCCAGAATTCCGATGGCGGCTGGCCGCTCTATACCGATGGGTGGAGCAAGCCTCTCTGGCCCGGGAAACGCTACGCGAGCCGCATTGACGTCACCGCCGCCGCCGTGCAGGCGCTGGCTTATTCGGGTGTGCAGGAGCCGGGCGAAGAAGACGCGATTGCGCGCGGTCTGGATTTTCTGCTCCACCGCCAAACCCGGCGCGGCCTGTGGCGGGGAGACGTCAATCCTTCGGCGGTGTTCGCGACGGCCCGCACCCTCGAAGCGTTGTTCGCCGCGTCAAACGAGCGCGCGGCAGATGCCGTGCTGCGCGGCGCTAAGGCGCTCATCGCGTTGCAGCAGACCGATGGCGGCTGGGGCGAGAGCCTCGATCTGCCGTCGACTCCGCAGCACACGGCTTGGGCCTTGCGCGCCCTGACGGGCGCTCCCGGTGTGCCACAGGACGTCATCACGAAAGCCAAATTCTATCTTGAAGCCAGCGTCGACCGCTCCGAACTCCTCTGGAACAGTACTTGCCCGGCCTGGCCGCTGCCGCTGGGCGAACACCCCGCGGTGCTCGCCGATCTGGTGACCATGTGGGCTCTGGAGGCGCTGGCCCCTACAGGGATTATCTCCCGCTCGCGTATCCGGGGCGGCACACGCAGCCGTTCTATCTTTGACCGAAGAAGCCGGTAATAAAGCACTGTGAATACGATCTACTACCTCTGCCCGGACGAAAATAAACCCATCGGCGGCA
The DNA here is from genome assembly GCA_036504735.1 of bacterium. Lineage (NCBI taxonomy): Bacteria > bacterium. Next base: position 229,658 of record DASXUQ010000002.1, on the reverse strand, counting down.
TCAAAGTCCTGTACCGCCATGTGGATGTTCTGAACCGCAACAGTTTTCAGGCCGCGATTGTCCATAAGAAAAAGGGCTTCCGCGCCAACTGGTTTGAGAACGACACCCGCGTCGAGTATTGGAACAAGATTGATCCCGACGCCTTCGACTTCGTGGTAATCCCCGAGGTCTACGGACCGCGAGCGACCAATGTGTTCAAAGACGCCAAGAAGATTATCTTCAGCCAGAACGCGTACTACACGTTCATCGGCTACTCGCTGGATCCCCGTGACTTCGAAACCGCCTATCGCGATCCCGGTCTGGTGGGCGTGATGACGGTTTCCGAAGACAGCCGCGATTATCTGGGGTACGTGTTTCCCAATTTGAAGGTGCACCGCATTCACACGGCGGTGGATCCATCCCGCTTCCGCTTCCGTCCGCTTAAAGACAAACCGCTGCGCATCAGTTTTATGGCGCGCAAGCATCCCGAAGAGGCGCGGCAAGTCGTCAATATCCTCAAATTCCGCGACGCGCTCGGCGGCGTGGATGTGCAGAAGATCGACGGCAAGAGCGAACGCGACACGGCGCAGACTCTCGAGGAGTCGCTGATCTTTTTGAGCTTTGGCTATCCCAAGGGCCTGCCCGCCGCGCCCATCGAAGCCATGATGTCCGGCGCACTGGTGATTGGCTACCACGGTTTCGGCGGTCGCGAGTTCTACCGTGAAAGCTTCTGCTGGCCGGTTCCGGTCGGCGACATTTTGAGCGTCGCCCGCACGGTCGAAGACGTTCTGAAACTGTACCGTGTTGCTCCGCAAGGTATGCAGGAAAAGGCCGATGCGGCCCGCGCTTTTGTCTCGAAAGAATATTCCACTGAACGCGAAGAGCATGACATCCTGCAATTCTGGGACGATGTTATGTTTGAACAGGGGCACGACGCCATTGCCGAAGGCATGTAGACGCCGCCCCCGGCCCGTTCCGGTCACTACTACCCTTACGAAAGGATGATCATGCGTTATACGATACGTGTCCTGCTGCCCGCGGTTCTCCTACTGTCGGGCGGTTCGCTGTTTGCCCAGGCCGGTCAGGACGCTTTGCAGAAGGCCCTGGACAAATGCTCGCGGCAGCACACCGATATCCACGATATGACCATCATGCAGGATATCACCATTCCGTCGCCCGAAGGCACCATCACCGCCGAGCAGAAGTCCTTCGAGAAGGGCGACAAGTCGCGCATGGAAATGAACATGCTGCCGCCTCCCGGCGCGGATACCAGCATGATGGCCTCGGGCATGGGCAAGGTCACCACCATCAGTGACGGCAGGAATACGTGGTTGATTTCGCCGATGGTCGGCAAGCAGCAGATTCCGGAGAAGGGCGACCCGAGCAGCGCCAACTGCTGGGGCCTGAAGTTCGAGAACGCGCGCGTCGCCGGCAGCGAAACGGTCAATGGCCGCGAGTGCTGGATTGTCGAGAGCGGCAGGCCGGACAGCATCAATGACCGCTACTGGCTGGACAAGGCCAAGTTCGATGTGCTCAAAGGCGAAAGCAAGGACGGCGAAGGCCACGTGCTGCGCTGGATGCTCTCCGATTTCCGCCCGGTGCTCGGCCACTACGACTATCCCTACAAGATGGAAGTCTTCAGCGGCGACACCGTGGTGGCCACGATGACCGTGCGCACCATTGCGGTGAACACCGGACTCTCCGATACCCTGTTCGATGCCGACCGGATCGAGGTGAAGAAGTCCGACATGGAAGAAATGCTGCGCCAACTGATGCAGCAGCAGGGCGGGGATACCGCCCAAGAGCCGATGCCGGACAGCACCGAACCGCCGAAGAAGTAATCGGCAGCGAAAGACCCTACAGGATGCGCAACACACTCGCGCTGTTTTTTGCCGCGCTGACTCTTGGCACCGTCAGCTTCACGTCCGCCGCGGATCTGCCCGTGGCGCTCTGCGAATTCGAAGCCCGCTGCGCCAGCCGGCATTCGGGCGTGCAGGATCTGACCATCGTCACCGACTTCATCATTCACTCCCCTGACGGGGACGTGCCCTCGGTGCACACGATCCGTCAGAAGGGCGGCAAGATTCGCATGGATGTTTCGCCGCAGGGCGAATCCACGAACTCCACGCGGCCGCTCGAATTCGTCGGCATCAGTGACGACAACATGACGTGGACGCTGAACCGCTCCGGCGGCAAGCATCAGCGCCAGGGCAGCGCCCGCAATCAGCAGGATCCCAATTTCGTCTGCTGGCTGTTCACCCCCGAGAATACGAAGCTTGGCGGGGAAGAGATGCTGCGCGGGCGTGACTGCCGCGTGATCGATGTGCAGATCAGCTCCACCACTCACCGCCTGTGGCTGGATAAGGAAATGCAGGTCGTCCTGCAGCACGAGGAAGTCCAGCAGTCCGGCGCGGTCACGCGCTGGGAAGCGTCCAATTTCCACACGGTGACCGGCGATCTGAAAATTCCGCAGAAGACCGATATGTACATCGGGGACCGGTTGATGGCCACGGTGCTCGTGCAGTCCGTCACCTTCAACACCGGCCTTTCCGATGACCTTTTCGATCCGGGTAAAATGAGTCTCGATCCGGTCGCTCCTTAACTTCGGGCCACGAAGCCTATGCCGCATCGCCACCGCAAGCGGCGCTCACAGAAAGCCGGGCTGCCGCCGGGAACTCCCGTTGCCACCGGAGAGGTCAAGAGCCCGCACACCGTCATTACCGCGCTGCATTACACGCCCGGTTCCATCACCGAGCGCGAGCTGCAAAATGTCGAAGAGGTCTCCGGCTGGCTGGGGCGCGAAGGTGTGCTCTGGCTGGATGTATCCGGCCTCGGCGATGTGCAGGCGTTGGAGCAGATCGGCAAGCAGTTCAATCTGCATCCGCTGATTGTCGAAGACATCGTCAACACCGACCAGCGTCCCAAGTTCGAAGATTACGGCAGCGTCTTCTATATCGTCATTCGCCTGATTGCCTATGGCAACAGCGAGACGGATGTGCAGACCGATCAGATCAGCCTCGTGGTCGGCCAGAATTTCGTGCTCTCTTTCAAGGAGCAGCCGAACGCCATCTTCCAACCTGTCCGCGAGCGCATCCGGCTTACGCAGGGCCGCATCCGGTCCACGGGACCGGACTATCTGTGCTACCGCCTGATGGACGCGGTGGTGGACAACTACTTCTTCACGCTGGAGAAGCTTGGCGATGAAACCGAGGCTCTCGAAGACGCGATCCTCGAAGGCGCGGATCCGGGCGACCTTGCCGAGATTCACCGCCTGCGGCGGCAGATGATCTATCTGCGCAAAGCGGTCTGGCCTCTGCGCGACGTGATCGGTGTGCTGGTGCACGGCGAATCGCCGATCATCACGCGGGAGACGACCGTCTACTTCCGCGACGTCTATGACCATGCGGTGCAGGCCATGGATACGGTGGACACCTACCGCGACATGCTCTCCGCCATCCTCGACATGTATCTGTCCGGCGTGAATTTGCGGCTGAACGCGGTGATGAAGGTGCTCACCGTCATTGCTACCATCTTCTTGCCGCTCTCCTTTCTGGCCAGCCTGTGGGGCATGAACTTCAAGTACATGCCGGAACTGTCTGAGCCTTGGGGCTACCCCGCCGCCCTTGCCTTGATGCTCTGCACCGTCGCCGGCATGCTCTACTACTTCCGCCGCAAAGGCTGGATGTAGACTCAAGAATCAGAACCCCCTTCTTATTCCCCCTTTTTCAAAGGGGGAAGGATCAGAGCTTCGCGGCGGCAGGGCTCTTGGGACTTAGCCCTGCCCCGCCTTGCGAAACCGTCTCATCGGTCGTCGGGTCTCCCCCTTAGCATAAGGGGGCTTTCAGCCTTTTCTGCAAGGAGGCTTTATGTTCATTGTCATGTCTGTCCATCATCCGCACGCAGAGTATGAAGCCGAGCTGATCGATTCCATGCATCGCTTCGGAACGGCGGTGCGCGGCAAACCCGGATGCCGGGAGATCCATACACTGAAGGATGAGAAATCCGGCGCGCTGGTGGGGCTGGCGATCTTCGAATCGCGCGACGCCTGGGACCGTCTGGCGCCGCTGGCCCGCGCCGCCGTGGCCGATGATGATTTTGATCTGTGGGAAGAGGTCGAGCCCGAAGGCTACGTGTTGACGGAAGTCTAACCTGAGTTGGACCGACACTATAATTCGCTTTGAAGCTTGGTCCAATAACCCAGACCCGAGCAAATTATAGAACAGGCGAAGGCTATGCGACCCATAGGGAAAACGGCCATGGAACCTTGCCATGTCCGAAGAGTTTGCATTCTCGGGCTTTGGCTGGTTGCTGTGATTTTCACGTCATGCGCCCGTATTGACAAACCCAAGGCGCAGAATCTGATAGGTATCATTCACGACAAAACTCAAGTTAGTGGGGTTCCCGTGCTGAAACACAAGATTTTGCGCGATGAGGTGTACGACTCGCCTCTCAAAACTCAGATAACGCAAGACGTGCTGGTTCTAGATGACATTACGGAGTCGAAGTTAGAGACTCTACTGTTTGACCTGTATGTTGATGCAAAAGAGCGTTGCGGGTTCAAACATGCCAGTCATCCAAATCGTATTTACATTTACGCCTACGTTAGTGAGGAGCATGCCCGTTCTGGAATGGGCCAATGGATTGGCATGCTACATATGGAAGGTGAAGGCGCGGCACCGAAAACCGAGTTAAATCAAGCGCAGTTGCATCCACAAACAAATGACGAGTCAAAATCCTTTGGCTTGACGGAAAGTCAGAGGAAATCTGTTTTTCAAGAAATCGTTCATGCTGAGGATATTGCGCGGAGTGACGCTGACAAGGCAAAGCTCAAGGCAGTGATCGCTCTCAGGTATGGTGTGACAATTGACAATCTGAGCGACATCGCCGTTGAGGGCATGCAGAAGGATTGGCCGCTTCCGCTGCCTCCTGAAGAGTGAGCTATGAGAGTTCGTGAGGTGTCGAGCTTAGAAAGTATCATTATCAGAATCAGAGGATAGGGGCCGTGAGTGCGCTCGACTTTTTGAACGAGAATAGCGGAGCGTTTACCGTTGTCTTCAGCGGGCTCGTGACAATTGCGACAATTGTGTACGTGATTCTTACGTCGCGGCTAGTTTCCGAAACACGACAGATGCGACGAGCTCAAGCGATGCCTTGCTTGACCGTGTACCCGGTGCCGCACGAGGAAGAGATTAACTGGATCGACATCGTCATTCGGAATATTGGGACTGCCGCCGCACTAGACGTCAAGTTCACAATTATCAGCGGCGAAGAGCATTCGCCTGACACGCCGCTTGCAGATATTGGTTTCTTCAAGAACGGAATCAACTACTTAGCCCCGGGTCAAAAGATACAATTCTTTTATACAAGTATGCTGGGAGCGTTCGAACCGGGGACAAAGCGACAGGTTCCGTGCTTCGAGATCAAAGCCTTATTCCGCGACACGCATGGTGACCAGCACGATGAGGTCTTCAAGATCGATTTGAACGAGTTCAAGGGCTTTTCTCATCTCGGAGACCCACCCCTCTATATGATCGCGAGACAGGTCGAAAAGATGGCGAGTCAGATGGAGAGCGTTGCGCGCGGCACATCGAAGATTCAAATCATTATGCAGACCAAAGACGAGCTAAAGCGAGAGCAGCATGAAGTTATGGTTAAGAAGGGGTATTGTCCGCCTGATGAGCGTGGAGCGGACACGTAGACATCGATCATCCATAGCCGTTTTACTTCAGTTCTCTGTTACTTATGTGGCATTCTCGCTGCTCTTCTGCTCCTGCAAGACGGACCGGCCTGTGCCCCCCGAAGGCTCGGCCCATGTGCGCATGAACACGCCCAATCCGCTGCCGCTGCTTTCCGATTTCGGCCTGAGCTATTACAAGGTGCGCGACGAGGTCTTCGACCGCCACCACATGACCAAGATCTTCGTTACGCTCGTTCTTACCGATGGCGTCACCAAGCCTGCCGTCGAGTCCGTGTTGCGCAAGTATTACCGGGCCGCCGATGCCCGCCGAGGTTTCAAATTCCGCCCGCGCGCCTCGGACATTGAAATCACCGCTTATGCCACACCCGAGCACGCCGCTTCGGAGATGGACCAGTGGCTGGCCATACTCTACAAGGGTCCCGCCGACAGCACGCCCCACCTGCAATGGGATGACGTGCAATGGGCGCAGTTCTCGGTTCCTCGCTCGGACCGCTTTGGCCTGAGCGATGCCCAGCGCCGCATCGTGTTCCGCAAACTGATGCAGGACAAATTTCCCGAGCTGCATCCGCTTGGAGAGTTTTCCGCCGTGGACAGCCTCGTTGCCGTGCATCATCTCTCCCGCGCCGATCTCGATTCCATCGCCGCCGAAGGCGAACAGAAGCATTGGGCCTATCCGCCCATGCAGGTAAACGGTTAATCGCAGAGGAGTCATCATGCCCCGAGTCGTACATTTTGACATTCATGCGGAGAATCCCGAACGCGCTGCGCAATTCTACCGGGATGTGTTCGGCTGGACCATCGTCAAGTGGGAAGGGCCGATGGAGTACTGGCTGATTACCACCGGACCCAAAGAGGAACCCGGTATTAACGGCGGCCTGATGAAACGCCACGGCGCGATCAACGGCGACAGCGTCATCGCCTATGTCTGCACCGTGTCCGTGGACTCGGTGGACGCCTACCTCCAGAAGATCCTCTCCCACGGCGGCAGCGTGGCCATGCCCAAGATGCCCATCCCCGGTGTCGGCTGGATCGCCTACGTCAAGGACACCGACGGCAACATCTTCGGCATCGAGCAGAATGACCCCGCCGCGCGCTAATTTGTCATTTTCGAATTTTCACTTTTTATTTTTTGCTTTTATTCTTCACGGAGTTACTTATGCCTCAATTGAATCATTATCGCCTGCTGGGACGCAGCGGTCTGCGCGTCTCGCCGCTCTGTCTGGGTACCATGACGTTCGGCACCGAGTGGGGTTGGGGTGCCGACAAGGATGAGTGCCGCCGCATGTTTGATCTGTATGCGGAGCGCGGCGGAAATTTTGTGGACACCGCCAACCGCTACACCGAAGGCACCAGCGAAACCTTCGTCGGCGAATTTCTCGAAGGCCGCCGCGAGCAGTTTGTGCTGGCCACCAAGTTTACGGTCTTCACCCGCGAGGGCGATCCCAACTCGGCGGGCAACAGCCGCAAGAACATGGTGCAGTCGGTGGAAGCCAGTCTGCGCCGCCTGCGCACCGAGTACATCGACCTCTACTGGATGCACGCCTGGGATGCGATGACGCCCATCGAAGAGACCATGCGGGGGCTCGACGATCTGGTGCGCGCGGGCAAAATCCTGTATGTCGGCGTCTCCGACACACCGGCCTGGAAAGTCTCTCAGGCCAACACGCTGGCCACCTTGCGCGGCTGGTCGCCCTTCATCGGCTTGCAGGTGCGCTACAGCCTTGCCGACCGTGACATCGAACGCGAACTTGTGCCCATGGCGCGGGAATTGGGAATCGGCATCACACCGTGGGGCGCCCTCGGCGCGGGGGTGCTGACCGGAAAATACAATGCGCCGCACTCCAACGGCGAGAAACCGCGACTGGAAGTCACCGGCGCGGCGCAGGGTCTGACGGAGCGCAAACTGCACCTGGCCGCCGAGGTCCAGCGCATTGCCAAGGATGACAGCCGTTCGCCCGCGCAAATCGCTTTGGCTTGGGTCCTCGCCCAGCCGGGAGTCACCAGTGTGATTCTCGGTGCGCGCAACGTGCAGCAATTGGAAGACAATCTTGCCTGTCTCGATTTTATGCTCTCTTCCGATCTGCTCACTCATCTCAATGAGATCAGCCGCATCGAAATGGGCTTCCCCCACGATTTCCTCGCATCCGAAGGAGTCCAGAAACTCCTTACCGCCGGCGCCGTCATCGAAAAGAGATAATAGAGTGCCTGAAGAGCGGAACCCCCTTCTTATTCCCCCTTTTTCAAAGGGGGAAGGATCAGTCGGGTCTCCCCCCTTAGAATAAGGGGGGACTATGGGGGGTGAGCTCGGGGGTTGCTTTCAGCATTTCCGCAATTTCAGCCTTTCAGATCGTCAGCTTCTCTGAGGAGGCCAACATGGTTGTACGACGGATGAGTCTGATGGCGTTGGTGATCTTGGGCTTTGTGTCTCTGGCACCCGCGCTGGATTTTGAAGGCTTTCGGCAGGCCGCCCGGGATTACGAATTCCGGATGATGCAGAATGTCGAAACCGTGGTGATCACCGGCTCCCGTACCACGTGGAAGGACGGCGTAGCCTATGAGTCCACCTTCACCAATATGGTGAAGGGCGGACGCTGGCGCCGGGAAACCCGCACACTGATTCCGCATCGTGGCCGCATCATCTACGACGGGGCAGCGGAAAAACCGGCGGGTGTGCATCCCGCACCGCCTGCCGACGGCAATGATTCTCCTGCCGCGCTGAAGGACACGCTTCCCAAGAAGAGTCCTCCACCGGCACCACCCGCGCCACCGGCAGCCAAAGAGCAGCCTGCACCGGCACCCACGGCTGCGCCTGCACCGGCTCCCACACCCACGCCTGCGCCGCCGGCCGTAGAAAAGCCCGCGCCCGCGCCGGTACAACCCGCAACCCCCGCGCTACGGGCCCAACAGCCTGTGGTTGAGCCTGCACCGGCCACCCCGCCGCCGCGAGTGCACGAGAGAAGCCCGGTGCAGCCGGCGACGATCATCGATCCGTCTGTTGTGCAGCCCGCCACGCAGCCTCAGAGTGCGCCCAGAACGCCGCCCACATCCTACGTGCCGTATTCTGAGCCGGAGCCATTGCGGCAGTATCCCAAGCCGAATATCTCTACGCCTTATTCGGACTCCATGGTTGTGGTCCGGATCTTCGATGGCGAACTGCTCTGGGAAGTGACCAATGGAGAGTCCCGCCGGATCTATCATCCTGCGGACAAGGATTTCGATTTCCCCGTGGTTCCCGGACATGATTACTGGCGCGATCTGGAATACGAAACGGCGGTGAAGGGCTCGGAGGTCTGGCGTACCCGCGCCTGCTACAAGCTCGAATCGGACAGCGCGCGCCTCTGGGTGGACAAGGACGATTTTTTCCTTGTGGCCCTCGAGCGTAAACGGCTCTTTGACCGGGAGCCTCCCCGCACCGAAGCCAGCGGCTTTTTCAGCATTGCGGATGGCTACACCATTCCGGGCCGGATCGACCGCTACCTTGGCGACCGCCTGATCGAATCCGAGTACATCTCCAACGTCTACTTCAATCGTCCTCTTGAAGACGGGCTCTTTCAGGTTCAGGCGATCAACTACCGGAGTCAGGGCCCGAGCCAGAGCCCGATCCCGAACCCGGCTCAAGGGCCACAAGAGCCCAAGAACCCCGACAAGCGCGATGGGCAACGGCAGCACTGAGGCAAATTCCGACGGTCGGCGCCATCCTCTCCGCCTCAGGCCTCCCGGTCTAAAAAGGGTTTTGCATTTTTGCGCTACAAATCGTACATTTGGTAGATAGATGTCATGAGCAAGACCATTGTGATCAACAGCGAGGTTCTCGGCCACGGGGACGATGAACTCGGCGACAAGCTGATGCGGGCCTTTTTGCGCACGCTTCTAAATGCTGAAAATAAGCCGGATAAGCTTGTTTTTTACAATTCTGGTGTTAGATTATTGGCCGACGGCTCACCCGTTCTGGACCTGCTGAATGAGCTGAACCAGATGGGTGTACTGCTGGTGGCCTGCGGCACCTGTGTCGGACACTTCCGACTGGACGACAAAATTGCCCGTGAGCGGGTCAGTAACATGCAGGAAATTGTGAAGATCCTGCTGGACTCGCAGAGCGTGGTCACCGTTTAAACCACGGAGGTTGCCATGCGGTGGGGTTTAGATCTCTTACTCGCGTTGATCGGCATTGTGCTGGGCTTTGTCACCGTCAACGGCTGGGTGACCGGCTGGGAAGCCACGGTGGTTTCGCTGCTGATCGGTGTGGTGGTGGCCCTGATTCTGGGGCAATACGCCGGAGGCAAATATTTCATGAACGGTTTCGTGACCGGAATCGTTGCCTCGCTGCTCTCGTCTCTGATCGTCTTCATGCAGTTTGACTCCTACTTCGTCCAAATGGCTCAGACTCCTAAGTTCAAAGAGGCCATGGACAAGATGGCGCAAGCGGGCAAGAGCATGAGCATGGACGAAATGAAAGCCATGTCCCGCAACTGGATGCTGATCGGCGCGCCCATCGGCGCGTTGCTGGGTGGTGCGGTGCAAGGCCTGCTCACCCTCGCCGCCGGCAAGGTCTTCGGCAAAAAGCCTGTTGCCCCTGCCGTGGCCGAACCGGAGACCATCTCCGACGACTTGAACAACCCATCCGCATAAGTTCGGTTCTGATTTTGGCTTTTTGATATTTTGGTTTTTAGCTTTCGACCCGGTGAGGTGGCAGAGTGGTCGAATGCGGCGGTCTCGAAAGCCGTTGTACTGCTCGTCAGTACCCAGGGTTCGAATCCCTGCCTCACCGCCAACATGGGATGTTGGATCCCGTGGCCAAGACCCATCCCCAGGGGGATGGGTCTTGCGAAGATGACCGCAGGCTTTGGCGCGGTCGAATCCCATGCAATAAATCCGCCGTAGGTGTACGACCGTCGTACCCGCGAATTTCGGAATGGAAACCCCATGCCCCTCTTCTCGGACATGTCCTTCAAAGACATGCAGGACTATCTGGCGCGCGATGACCGTGTCCTTTTGCCGATCGGTGCCACCGAAGAGCATGGCCCGCATCTGGGGTTAGGCACGGATTACCTCGAGGCAGAGGCCATAGCGGTCGGAGCCGGTCAGATCAGCGGCGTGGCGGTTGCGCCCACGTTGGCTTACGGCGAATCCTGCGCTATGATGGGGTTTTCCGGCACGCTGACGCTGCGTCCGGCCACGCTGACCGCCGTGCTCGAGGACCTGTTCCGCGCATCTTATCATCATGGGTTCCGCCGCATTCTGGTGGTGAATGGCCACGGCGGCAACATCGCCTCGCTTTCCAACGCCGTGCAGACGGTGGCGCAGGACCTGCCGGGTCTGCGCCTGAAGGTCTTCTCATGGTGGCTGGATGCCGAAGTCAATCGCGTCGTAGTCGAGATGATGGGCGAGCAGCAGGGATCGCATGCATCCGCGGCGGAAACCGCGTTTATGCTCGCCGTGCGGCCTGCGGGAGTTAAACTCGAGCGGCTTTCGGGACGCGATGCGCCGGTGAAGCCGTCGCGCGACGTGCCCACCGTGCAGACGTTCGCCGGGCTTTATCCCGACGGTATCATGGGGCTGAATCCCCACCGGGCCACGCGCGAGGCGGGGGAAGCGCTGCTCAAAAAGTCGATTGAGATCTGTGTGCGGGAAGCAATGCAGTGGTAATCTAAAAGCATAATCTGTCGAGATGATTGTGGCACCGGCAGCGGTGCCGGTATAGGATTGGTTGGAGGCAGAAAATGGTGAAGCGAGCTTCATGCGGCGATATCAATGTGCGCGAAGTCGATGAGTACATTGGGAAACTTCCGTGGGAACAGCAGGAACTGGCCGGCGCGCTGCGCAAGTTGGTTCTAAGTGCTTCCCCGCGGCTGGAAGAGACGATCAAGTGGGGCAAGCCTTGGTTCTGCTGCGGCGACGACACGGTCTGCTACCTCGCGGCGCAAAAGGATTACATCAACTTCGGCTTTGCCCGCGGCGCGGAACTCGCGGACCCCGACGGCCTGCTCGAAGGCAGCGGCAAAGGCATGCGGCACATCAAGGTCAAGACTATGAAAGATGTCCGCCGCCGTCCGCTGACCGCACTGGTCAAGGAAGCCGTGAAACTGTGCAACGCCGGCAAAACCGTGCGCCGGATGCCTGCCCGCACCGTATCGCAGCCCGACGAGGACTAAGCGTCAACTCATACGCGTTTTGGGGGCGGAGATGATCCGCCATTCGTAATAAAGCACTTTTGCGAATCGTCCTGTACTGCCGCCGATAGCGGCAGCCGCCTGCTGGTAGTAATGAAACGTTGGGTAGGGAGTCCCGCATATGTCAGCACAGAGCAACCGTACGGGTGTGGTGCGCTACTTTGAAGAGCTGGTGAATCAGAACCGGCTCGATCTGTTGGATGAAATGATGACGCCCGACATCTTCTATCACGGGCCCATCAATGTGGTGAAGGGACTGACGTCGGTCAAGGGCTGGCTGGGGGAGTGGACCCGCGCTTTTCCGGATTGCACCTACGTCGTCGAATATGTTGTCTGTGATGACGAGCGCGCCATGTGCCGCGCGGTCATGAGGGGAACCCACAGCGATGCGTTTCGCGGTGTCGCCGCCACCGGACGGCGGGTCGCTTTGCCAACGGCTTTCAGCATGCAGTTTGCCGCGGATCGAATCAGAGACATCGAAGCCTTTTACGATACCCGGCTGCTGTTCGAACAATTGGGTGTGGCTCTGCCGGCGGCGCTCAATATCTCCCGGGAATAACCGGGAGTACCGATGCCTGATACGGACATAAAAACGGTCGCGGAACAGTTCGTCGACCGCGTATTGCGGGCGCGCGAGTTGGAGGCCATCGAGGAGTACTGCTCGCCGCAACTGGTTTGCCACCTGCCGGAAGGCGCTATGATGGGTCCGGCAGGACTCAAGCGCGTGCTCGCTGCAGGTCTGCTGGCCTTTCCCGATGTGCGCGTGTCGCTGGATCTCTGCATTCGCGAAGGATGCCACGTTGCCTGCCGTCTCACGGTGCGCGCAACCTTTACGGGCCGCTTCGGTGAGGTGATGCCCAACGGACGAAAAATGTCCCTGACGCAGCTTTGGCTGTTTCATTTCGAAGGGCTGACCATCGCCGAAATCGAAGTCGCCTATGATACGCGGCGGGTGCGCGAGCAACTCGGGGCCTGGCTCCCCAACCATTTGAAACATTGACCGACGATCCTGCGAGGAGGGCTCCCGTGTCCGCAGACTCGAACAAGGCACTGGTGCAGCGGCATTTTGACGAGGTATTGAACGCGTGCAGCCTCGCGGCGGTGGACGAAATCTATTCCGACGGCGTTGTGTTTCACGGCCCGCAGGGGGTCATCTGCGGCCGGGGCGCTATCAAAGAGTGGATTGGCATGATGCACTATTCTTTTGAAGGCTTTTGCGCCGAAGTGGGACTGATGATCGCCGAAGAGGACCGCGTGGTGGCCAAAGTCACGGCGCGGGCCTTCCATGCCAAGCCCTTTATGGGAATGCCTGCCTCCCTGCGGCACGTGGTTATGCCGATGACGCTGATTTTCCGTGTGGAAAACGACAAAATCGCCGAACTTGAGAACGTCTACGATTCCAAGGGATTCTCAGAGGATCTGGGAGCCCCTGTTCCTTTGATGAAAAAGTTGTAAATTAGGCTTCGCCACAAGGAGAGATGGCCGAGTGGTCCGATTCCGCCCGGCGGGATCGAGATCTCGTTCCGGCGATGCCGGAACGGACTTAAAGCGCACGCTTGGAAGGCGTGAGCCCTCCCCGAAAATTGTATTTGCCACTGGAGAGATGGCCGAGTGGCTTAAGGCGCACGCTTGGAAGGCGTGAGTACTGGCACAACCGGTACCCCGGGTTCGAATCCCGGTCTCTCCGCCATAAACGCACAACCCCTTGATTTTCTGGGTTGTGCGTTTTATATTTTGGCGTGGGGTGCCCAAATTGTGCCTAACGCTCAGAAAGCCAAAATCGACCATGAATAAGCCAACCAAGCCCGCTGTGCGATCGCGTATCAACCGCAGCGGCACAAGAAGCTATTTTATTGACTACTACCACCCCGAAACCGGCGTACGTATGCGAGAAGTGGTAGGACCCCGAAAAGATGATGCGACCAGACGGTCCGTAGATGTTTACAATGAACTCATAGCGGTGTACGTCGGAGAACCGACCAAGAAGGCCAGCGAAATAAGCCTTCCGGATCTGGTGGAAGCATTCATGCGAGCGAAGAAGGGCCGTGTATCGGATGCTACGATGACGCGGTATAATATTTTGTCACGTCATTTCGTTGACTTCATGGCACGTGCTTATCCTACTGTGGAAAGAGTGCGAGATATTCGGCGTGCCACTGTTGAAGAGTTCCTGGAAGCGATGCGCGAAGGTGGCCAAGAGCCCAAGACGCTGAACGTACAACTGTACCATGTCAAGGCGCTATTCAAGCATGCTGTCGAGGAAGGGCTGCTCGCCGAAAACCCTGCGTATCGGATAAAGCCGTTCCGCAACATCAAAGTCGGCGAAGCCGCGCCTTATTGGACGGAAGACGAAGTCCATCAAATTCTTGGACAGGCGGAACAACCTTACCGTGACATCTACGAGTTCCTGTATTACACGGGCCTTCGTAAAGCGGAGTTAATGTACTTGACGTGGAACGATGTGAACCTAAAGGGCCCAGCGCCTACAATTACCGTGCAGGCGAAGGAAGGGTGGTCGCCAAAGACGATGAAGCGCCGGATCATCCCGCTGAATGAAGCGGCTGTGGCCATTATCAAGCGTCAGTCCAAATCGCCTGCGCACAATTACGTCTTCACAGGTGTCGAAGGAGGGCAAGTGCATCGTGACCGGGTGTATCACGCGTTGAAGGAAATACTTCGCGATTTGGGCTTGGAAGGCGATGTGCACCAGTGGCGGCATACATTTGCGAGTCACTTGGTAATGAAGGGAGTCGGCATAGAGACAGTGTCGAAACTGCTGGGGCACACGACAATTGAAATGACCATGAAATACGCCCATCTCGCTCCAGACCATCTCTCTGCTGCGGTCAAGTTGCTACAACTGTCGGAAACGAAACCACTGAAGTGAACCTTCGTCCCAGATCTTATTCCTGATTCCTGGCATAAGAGGTTACCAAAGAAAGGCTCTGCATTGTGCGGAGCCCATTTTCGTTAACCCTTAGCTAAGGAGAGAAGAATGCGTGTGAAGGTGTTGTGTTTAGGACGCGCCGCGAAGGAGATCGAAATTGGTGAAGGCACCACCGTGGAAGCCGCGATCCAACAGGCCGGTTTCCCCAAGGACAGTTCGTACACGCGGCATGTGAACGGCAGTCCGGCATTCGACAGTGATGTGCTGACCGAAGGGTCGGTGCTGACCCTCGTCCCCCAGGTGAAAGGCGGAGATCAGTAGACAGCATTCCTGACTGCCTACTGTAATGGGAAGAGCCCTGGTCCATTTCGACTGGGGCTCTTCTCATCTCCGGAGAATCCGATGATTCAACAGATTCAGGATCTCGTGCGCTTCTATGCGCAGAAGCATCACGTGCCGATCCAGGTGCTGTCGGACCAATGGCAGACCGAATCGTGGGATCGGGAAGGTCTAGCGGTCACCATACCGAGCAACGCCACGGTGACCAAGACTATCGGCGACATGGCAATTCTGCATGAACCGTCATTCGCAAAGTTCCTGCCGGGAAATCTGATCACATGCGATGAAATGCCCGTGGCTCGGATCGGCAAGCAATGGCTTGTGCTACTGTTTTGCTCTCAGCATCCGCCGGCTATTAGCTTTGCGAAACAGCTACTCGATCAACATCTCCCCAAGCTCTGTCGCACTTACCGCCACGAACATAAGAATCAACTCGTGGAGGCGATAGCAGGTTGTGTTGGTGATCGCAAGCGAGAGCTTCAGTCTTCCATCAGAGAAGACAGCTATGAACTGGAACGCTTGTCCTTGCAAGTGATGCAGCTTTCCCGCAAGCTGGAAACCGACCGACATCTGCTGGAGATGTTCCAGCACAGTCCGCAATGGATTCGGGCTCGAGCGAATCGTACCTTCTGCGATCTGATGAAGCTCGTCCCAGCCGTCTACGAATCCTTCCGCTTTGAAGACGAGTCGGTGATTGGTGTCACGCACGAAGTTGATATTGACTATGATGGCTACACCTACCACTTTGATCCGTACGAAGTTACTGTGAACCTGCGACAGGGAAAAGTGTTCATCGGCGGTGGTACTAACGTCAATGGTTACATTCACCCACACTGCACGGACGAAAAAAGCAATGTTTGCTGGGGCTCGTGTGGTAGCCTAATCCAGAGATTAGCAGGCGAGATAGACCTACTGGGCCTGTTTCAATTGGTGCATACATTCCTGACAAGCTATAACGCATCAGATCCGTACCAAAAGATCGAACGCTGGTCCCCAGACTACGAAGAGCCAGATGATGACGATTCTCCGTACTGTTCATGGTGTGACTCGTACGATGGGCACACGATCAGTGAATGCGACGAATGCCACTTCTGTGAATTCTGTGGCGAATACGTAGACTTGGATCACGACGAGGAAAACTGTCCCAACCGCCCAAAAGAAGAAACCGAGGAGGTAAGCCATGAGCCAGTGGCAGACGAAATCGCGGCGTGAACCGGTGCAACTTGGGATCCGTGTGCAGATAGGTGCGCTGGCCTATCAGCGATTCTTGTCGTGGGTAGACATCGCGAAGGGAGAAGTGTCTTGTCTCGGTCTAGTTGACGAAATCCACGATGCCGATTCGGGAGCGGTCACAGCACTGCTAGTGACAGACTTCTTCCTCGTGAAGCAGCGATGTTCCGCCGATGAGACCACCATGGATGCCGCAGCGGTTTCGCAGCTGATGGTCGACCTCGAACAGCAGGGCATTGATAGCCGGAAGCTTCGGTGCTGGGCACACAGCCACGGGTCTATGTCTGTATTCTGGTCGGGCACGGATGATGACTGCATCAACGGCCTAGCCAACGCGAGCTATCTGCTGTCCCTTGTGGTCAACAAGAAGCGCGACAGCATGTGCCGATTGGACGTTTTCCACCCTGCCCATCTATTTCTGACCGATTTGGTTTGGGAGATTGCCTATCCATTGATCGATGGCATGGCCGAGCAGTGTCTGACCGAATTCAAGGCGAAGGTCTTGGAGGACGGCCACATCTTCAACGGACGCCGGTCGCTGTCGAGAGATACTGAAGAACATGTGCGTGACTTAAGGGCGGCAAATGATCGTGGCATCCTAAGCAACGACGAGTTGCTGGAAGAGATGGAATGGTATTACCCGGAGGAACTCGAACGTGAAGAGAGGCCCTTCTGATGGACAACAGTCTCCGGTTCCTTCGCCAGGCAGATGCTGTCGACATGTCCCGCCTGACCTCGTTGGGTGTGACGCTGATTGGCCTGGGCAGCATCGGTTCGTTTACTGCCCTTGGGCTTGGGAAAATTGGTGTTTGCGGTTTACAAGCCTGGGATGCCGATGTGGTCAGCCCTGAAAACGTGTCTTGCCAGTTATATGGCGACGATCATATCGGCATGACCAAGGCCGGTGCGATGCTACAGTTGATGGAGCAACTCGGTGGCCACACACCGAATGCAACGGCGCAGCTCTACACCGATCAGCCTTTGACAGAAGTCGTGATCTCGGCAGTGGACAGCATGTCGGCTCGCAAACAGATCTGGCAATCGGTGCGGCAGAAGCCGGATGTGAAACTGTACATCGATAGCCGCATGGCTCTGCAGACACTAGTAGTATACTGTGTACGGCCGGGGATCCGGGAAGAACGTGTGGCTTACAGCCAAACGATTGTGCCGGATTCGGAAACACTGCAGGAGCCCTGCACCAATCGCAGCATCGGATACACCTCGATGATGGCCGGCAGCATCCTGACCGGCATGATTAGGCGCTATGTGAATGCGGAAGCGTTGCCCTTCCGCCTGGTTCTTGATCTGGCAACATTCACTTTGATGACTGACTAACCAGGAGGAATCAATTTCCCGCAATGAAAGCCAAGGGCGCATGTGACATCATCGATGCCATCGCCACCGGCGCGAAAACCGCTTGCGACAAAATCCGAGACAACCAGTGTCGCCGAAGTGGTCGCAGCCGTCGCAGGTGATGGTTGACCATAGAAGAGTCCGAGCGGGCTCTTCTTTTACTTTTTCGAAGCAGCTGGAAGCAAAACCGAGGTTTCATCTGAGTCTGTAAGGTAATCCTCAGTCTGGCGAAAATGCATGTATCTGACAATGCTGCAATTACAGTGGTCAGTGGAATATCAGTGACGACATGTACTGACTTGACTTTCCTATTGTAGATTAGTAAGTTAGAATATATCGTACCATGTCATCGCGGGATTCTATCCAGCCGAGCACCTTTAGACGAGCGAATTCTCCGCTTTACGAGCGCAGGGTTCGCTCGTGTTGTTAGTTGTCCGCGTCGATGGACCCAGACAAAAGGTGAAGCAGAAATCACGGCCGGTGAGCCAGGTGCGGTGGCAATCGAATGCTGGAGATGCCTCGGGATCTGCCCAGCTGTAGACGCAGATTCTGCCTTCCGCTTGAAGTGGGACCCCGACATACTGTGGCACGAACAATCTCGACGTCAACATGCACGGATTAAAGATGACGCATATTCTCGTTGCTGTACTACTCGGATTTCTTCTGATCGGCTGTGCCAGCAAAGAGCAGAAGGCACAGAAGCTCTTTGACCAAGGACAATATGAAGAGGTCATTCAATCATATCCCGACGTCGCAATCTCGACGCTCGCAAGGAAGCGACTGCAGCAATTGCATTCAGATTCCGTTGCCCGATCAACACACCCCGCACAACCGCTTTCTGCTGAAAACCATCAACTGCCGGAAGTGAAACGAAGCGAAGACGAACAATTCGCGTGGGGTTCACAGCCGATGCCGTACCTGATTCTGCTTGAAAAGAAGGACGACATTGCCACATATCAAACGCCCCAAGACAAAGCAACGTTCAGCGGCATTCCAGTAGATGCGCGCACCTACTCCTATGATAGAGCCGGATTGTATGGCGAGAAACTGGAGATTACAAGCTCCAGCACGAAGACACGAATACTGGAATTGCTAACGTTGAAGTACGGCAAACCAAAGTCGCAAGAAGTGAATGGTGTGTGCTGTATCAAGACTTGGGACTTGCATGACCTCTCTATCATGGCATCTGAGATGGATATGCCAGGCGATCCGTTGTGGGTACTGTTGATGGCCCCAAAGGATCGCGTCAAACCGGAAAACCGAAAGTGAAGTGATTTGCGGAAGCTCACATAGAACTGCGAAACTAAACGCGGAGTAAGCAAGTGTTCTGTTCCAAGTGTGGCACTCAATTGCCAGAGGATGCGACCTTCTGCTCGAAATGTGGCAATCAGGTGGGCGCATCGTATAGTGGTTCTGCATCACGCAGCAGTGGATGGCTCAAATCCACACGGAGAAGAGTATGGTGGGCCATCGGAATCATGTGGGTATGTGCCTTCTTGTTCTTCGCTGTGTTCTACGCGCCAATTAAGGAGCACATCTTCTACAACATGTTCGGTTACCAAGCTTCGCGAGGGATTAACGAACACATCAAAGAGATGCGCGCTCCGATATTCATGATTTGGGGTGTGCATCCCGCTCCAGAGACAGAATATTCATCCCGTGCGGATAGCGTTGACTACTATGTGCGTTGGAAAGAGTGGTTTACCGAGTTCTTGTACTTCACAGTGCCTGCCATTGTCTTGTTTGGCTTAACATTTGTGCCTCCGGTTGCGTCAGATGCCGGGGGTTCCACTTTCGCAGCTATTCCGGATTCACAGAGAGTTAACACGTCTACGGAGGACTGATGAATTCCTATCGTTACCTGCTGTGTACACTTCTGGTAGCCATTGCACTCGTAGTCTTGGGCTGCAAGTCCGGCCAGACTGCCGCGACGGAAAAGACACAAAATCCGTCCGAGTGGCTGTCACACGAGTTGCCCGTGATAAAGGCAGAGACTGAAGAAGCTAAGAAATATGGTGATCAGGGAGATGATATTGTCCGTGAAGCTGCTCGCACGGGTGTGATAAAGGGTCTAGACATCGCGAAAAGGACGGTCTACGTGGATGGTTCGCTGTGGAGCGCTCTCATGGTTGATCCTACTGGCTCCCAAGTTCTTCAGGGTTCAATGGTGAATTACATTCTTCGCCGCATAAATGAAGACCGCTTCGACATCAAAGTAATTGACTCCTCAACTGGCGAGATGCTGAAGTCAGGCAACGTAGGAAAGAAAGCGCGATAGTGTCGCTGCACAGTCAGATACATCCAGTTGGAACACTTTTCGTCTATTTCGGGAGACCCAATGAAGCAAATACGGATATTGGTTTGGTTATGCCTCGCAGCCTTGTTGATTCAGGGCTGTGGCGAAAATCAGGAATCGCTGGAGAAGAAGGCTCGCAAGGGTAAGTACGATAAGATCCTTGCCTACGTTCAGCAAAAGCAGAACGACACGACGAAGACCGCCATTGTCAGCAAGGCGGTACAGTTGCTCCTCAGTCCCGAGAATCAAAAAGGGGTCGGCAGAGACTACTTAGAAGTCTGTCTGACAACCTTCCAAGGTATGCCAGAGGAACCGTTCTGTGCCCTTGTCAAGAGTTATGCAGCAAGGAACCTTGAAGTCCGTGACATCAATCAGCTATGTAGGTCATATGTCGAAAGTCAAACGACTTGCAAGTGCATCGAAGATTTTGGAAAAGTGCTGGCTGCATCAGATCCTGCTAAGGTGGATAGTTTCTTTCAGCAGGAGATGACGCGACTGGCTCAGAATGGTGGTCTTGAAGGGGTTGCTGGTCTAATCAATACGGGACAAGGGTATGTTTCGCTGCGGACAAAAAGGCTGCCGTACATGGCCGCAGTGGTGGATGCGGCTCGTGCAATCCAAGAGGCAAATTCAAGGAGCGTGATTGCACAACGAAACCTGCCTCGCCTTGAAGATGATGTGAAGTCACTTCACATACAGCCCCTGAATACAGAGTCGCTTGAAGCGTTCATGATTGCGAATGTTGGGTGGGGGCAATATGAAGTTGCCCTCCCGCAGTACACGTACTATGGGCGTCTGCCGTCAGAAAGACACGCTGTGCTGTTCACCAAGGAAACCTCGTTTCAGTCGAAGGGGTGGTTCAACCTTTCAGTAAGACGGCTCCAGGATTCCGAAGTCCGACTGAAAGAAGATTACGGTTCCTTCAATCAAACATGGCCTGTGTACGAAGAGGTTACGTCACAGGAAGTTTCCGAATATCGCCAGAAGCAAGGAATACTTGAGGCCAAGCAAGATTCAATACGGCGGTTGCGCAACGCTGCCGAATCGGAACAAGCGCGGATAGCATCGCTAACTGGTCAGATCAAACAGTTGTTGAGCGGCAAGAGTGAAACATTATCTCAGCGAAGCGTTGAAGCCAGCAAGTCTGAACCAGCGATTTCGCAAAGTGCAGAATCAGATCCGCGTCGCGACGATGTTGCGACAGCCACGTCACAATGCCTACGTCCCGGAATTGCCGCACAAGAATCTTCCGATGCCAAAGCGTTTCTACTGTACGATAAGGCTGTCATGGTAGGAAATGCCATCAAACTTAACTCTGGGAAGGGCACAACGGGTCGGGCTGAAATCGGTGGGATAGAATCGCTCAAAGACTTCACAATTTCGTTCGCCATCAAGGTTCAAGGTATTGCAGACGAGGTGATGCTAGTGCTGCACCCGGCAGATAACTCTGCAATAGGTTGGGCCATCGGTTTCGATGAGTGGGGTATGCGAGGAGATTGCGGCACGCATCGTACATGGTCCTACATTGCGGACTTGTCTCAGAAGGGCTGCAATCGGATTGCAAGCAAGTACGGTCTGGACTTCAATGATGAGCGGTGGCACGCTGTAACTGTAAGGAATCATCATGGTGAACTTCAGGTCGGCATGGATGGTGCGACGATTATGAGTGCATCGGTTTCGCAGCCGTTCGATAAGGGAGTTCTGTCGTTTTCGGCTTGGTCTGGCGGTGAAGGCGCGGTTCATTGGGTCAAAGACGTGTGCATTTGTCCAGGTGATTTGAATTGCGAGGCAGAATAGTCAGGCCCTTTGTTTGTCTGACGACCTTGACGAGAGCATGGTCTTATGTGTTGGAGACGAATAGCATCAAAACATTTGCCGGTTCCTGCTTCGCCCGAGCGCTGATCACGAAGCGCCGGATGTCGACATATCCTGATCACCCGAGAGTCTCGATTGCCCAAGGCATGCTTCGCCGGCAAGCGTAACTGGCTCATCGAATACTGGGAAATGTTGTACGATGCGAGTCATATATCCTTCTGAGATCGCAGCACGACGCGATACCAGAGTTTCAAGTCCACATGTCGCGGAGAATACTATGAAGACATCAGTCCAATCTTTGATGGTGGTTGTTTGGTTTCTCGTGGTCCTGTCGGGATGCTCTCGAAGTGAATCGCCAACATTGTTTTCGATCTATGAAAAGGGCAAGTATGGCTTTATCGACCGAAACGGAGCAGTTGCAATCGTGCCGAAATATGACGCAGTCAGAGAATTCTCTGACGGGATGGCTGCCGTTCGTGTAGGGAATCAATGGGGTCTGGTCGATCCAAAGGGACAGCACGCGATTGCGCCGAAGTATTCCGAGCTTGGCAAACTTTCGGACAACAGAGCTTGCGCGAAAGAAGGTGGGAAATATGGCTATGTGGACGCCAAAGGAGTTATGGTGATCGCGCCGCAATATGACGGAGCTAGCGACTTTTCGGACGGTAGGGCAGCGGTGAAGCAAGGAGACAAATGGGGTTTCATAGATGCACAAGGGAAGATGATAACCGCCTTCGAATTCCGTCTTGCTCAAGACTTCTCACGTGGCTATGCTGCGGTCGCGGTTGATCGCAAGTGGGGATTCATCGACAAGTCCGGAAAAATTGCCGTCGAGGCGAGGTATGATTCGGCGCTCTCCTTTTCAGAGGACATGGCACCTGTAAAATCTGGTGGAAAGTGGGGTTACATAGACACGAAGGGTAAGATTCACATCAACCCTTCGTTCGGTGCCGCATTACCATTCTCAGGAAAACTTGCTTGTGTTCTGGTCAATGGGTTGTATGGCTTTGTAGACACACAGGGACGTGTAACAATTCCAGCCGTATTCCGACGCGCTACGGATTTCAGCAATGGGATCGCCGCCGTGGATAGCGGGCGCGGGTGGCAGTATATACGCAGAGACGGAAGAGTCGCGTTCGACAGTCACTTTGCAGAAGCGCATGCGTTTCGAGGGGATCTTGCCTTGGTCGGAGCGGACACGTGCAGCATGTATATCGACGGGTCAGGTAAGACGGTATGGCGAGGTCAGTGTCGACCGACTGGCATCCAGCGAGATAACAACTCTACGCCTCTGTTTCCTGTTCTTCGGGATAATCTATGGGGCCTCGCCGACGCTCATGGCACACTTCATATCTCCGCACAATATCAAGAAGTCGGCAGATTCGGGGAGAATATGTTACCGGTGAAGTCCCAAGGACATTGGGGATATATTGACTCTGCAGGATCTGTGGTTGTCCCATTGAACTTCGATGCTGCCAATCCGTTCTCGGAAGGGCTGGCAGCAGTGAAGAAGGATGATCGCTGGGGTTACATCGATTGTCATGGCCAGACCGTGATACCCTTCCAATATGCCACCGCGAACGGATTCGCTGGTGGTTTAGCCACTGCCAGTCTCGGTGCCAGTCCTGATAAAGTTGTTTTCATCGACAAGAGTGGTCACGTGGCAATTGCGGACGACTTCGCCGATGCGGCGAATTTCTGTGATGGTTTCGCGTTAGTACGGAAGGACAGTTGCTATTTCATTGATTGCACTGGCCAACCAGTGTTCGGAAGATCCTTTGATGATGCACTCGCCTTTTCTGATGGTCTAGCTGCAGTACGTTTGCATAACAAGTGGGGCTACATTGACGTCCATGGTCAGATAGCGGTTTCACCACAGTACGATGAAGCGAAGCGCTTCTGCAACGGCTTTGGACCCGTTAGGAAAGACTCGAGGTGGGGTTTTATCCGCGAAGACGGAACGCTTGCGATAGAGCATCGATTCCTAGACGCTGAAGCGTTTGGCTGCGGCCGCGCGGCTGTCAGAACTTCTTCCGGTTGGGGATTCATTGACAAGCAAGGGCGCATTGTTATCAAGGCTGAGCACGATTTTGTAGAAAGCTTCAACAATGGAATCGGCATCATCGGAACAGTTAACACTGCGAGCGAGACTAAGTACAAACAGTTTTCACAAGACGCCGGAATGGGCACGATGTTTTTCATGCTACGGAAGGTAGAGAAGCATGTTACCAAGTCCAGAATGTATGTTGATTCTACCGGTACACAAATCACCTTGGCAAGCAAAGCGTTCTCGGTCCAATAGAATCTTATCGCCCGCCAGAGCGTGGACACGTCTGACTACCGTGAACTTGCGGTTACATAACAGGAACTTACAAACAGCACGAGGAATCCCCCATGTCTTACAGAATGATATGTCTGATCGGGCTTGCGCTTGTCGTCGGCCCCCAAGTTGCTGAATGCGGAAAATGGCGACAACAGAAGGTTCCATGCGAAATTCGGCATGAGGCAACAGATATGCTGAAGAATGATCTTTGGGATGTATGTTTTGCCAGCGCCGAAAATGGGTGGATTGTCGGCGGTACGTTTGGGCGTGTATACAGGCAAGGGGTCATTTTCCATACTGTCAATGGCGGGCAAACGTGGGTTGAACAGTCGAAGGGCAAAGGCATTGAAGTCGCAGATCGATTTGGCGCGAAAGCAATTCCAGAACTCTATTGCGTAACCTGCATAGGCGCTAACAACGTCTGGGCATGCGGCGAAGAAGGTGCCATCCTATTCTCGAGCAACGGAGGCGTGGCGTGGCAAGTTCAACCTTCAGGGTCTAAGGAAACGTTGAGATGCATTAGAATGCGAAACGCCAAGAGCGGTTGGGCGTGTGGCGACAAAGGAACACTCCTAGAAACCTCAGATCGCGGTATCACTTGGGCAAAACGTGACATGGAGAACGCAGGCGATTTGAAGTGCCTTGTGATCTTGGATTCGATGAAGGTAATAGCCGTTGGCAGCGGAATCCAGATTACGACTGATGGCGGTCAGCATTGGTCGAAGCCAGAGAATTCGCCGGGGGGACTGTTGAGCGTGACCCGAACAGACAGTTTGAGCATCTGGGCGGTGGGCGAAAACGGAACAATAGCCCATTCATCTGACGGCGGATTGACATGGAAGTCACATGCAAACGGCGAGTGGAAATTTGGAGATATTGGTTTTGCAGATGCGAAGACGGGATGGATAGTTGGCGCTGGTTCGAGTATAATCAACGGCTATGGCGCGTTGTATAAGACAACGGACGGCGGGGAAACATGGAACGTCGATGTGCAAGGGGGTGTCATTGAGGAGACAGATAAGAACGGATGGACTACTGAGAAGGAGTCGCAAATTTGGCGACTGCAGGGACTATGGGTCTCAAAGAGCAAGGCTGCCTGTGCAGTAGGTTTCAGAGGAATGGTAATGAGACATTCCAATTAGTAACACAACTTGCCGGCGCATGCTTATGTTCAGACCCATCAGTCAGCAGGTGCTTTGCCAGTGAGGTAACCTGATAGCCGCAGGCTTCGCACTTCCTGCTTACCTGCTAGAGATATCGTTACAAAACAGTGTGCGTAGCCAAGTTGCTTTCGCCACGAATTGCAGAGGAAGGCCATGTTCATGGCCTTTTCTTTTTGGCATAAGAGGCAAACAGGAGGTGGCATGATCGATCCGTTTGCCCAGCGCGTGTTGGATTTTCTGGATGAACTGGGGGTAAGGCGTTCTGAACTGCGGTATCGTGGCGGCACCGAGGGCAATGTCTTCGACCTGCACCAGAACGTGGTGATTGATACCGAGATGTTCTACTGGGACCTGTCCGGCAACGTTCCAGCGAAGACTCTGGCCGTATGGACTTTCCCATTGTTCGGCGTGCCGGAAGATAAGCTGGCCTTGGTTGCAGAGTATGTCGTCCGGGCAAACTATGGCTGTTGGCATGGGCATCTGGAGATGGAATACTGCCCAGGTGGAAGAGTGGGGTTCTCCACAAGTTTGTGCTGCGATGGAGTTGAACCGGGTTTTGCCGCGCTCCGGAACTGGCTTCACACGAGCTTCTGGCGTACCTGGGAGCATGCCCCGTTCATTCGTAAGGTCATTGCCGGAGAGATGACTCCGGTGGAAGCGCTATCGGCGCTGGAGGAGGCCGCACGGACTACCCGTTGATTTCACCGGAGGCGCCGGCGGAGTTCGCTGGATTGCCGTCGGCGGCAGTTGCGCTGATTCGCCGATCGCGTGAAGAGAAAGTGGAAATGCGCCGGTTGGAGAGAGAACGCGCCTTGGCCGCGGGCGTTGCGGCACAAGCGGTGCTGGATTGCATAGACCAGCGTATAGCTGAACTGGATGCCAGCCGTAATGTGTTGCTGGGTAAGATTGCAGGGCTGATGCCGGGCTACAATCAGGCATTAGATTGGGCATGCACCAACGCGAGATTCAACCCAAGTATAGGCTCGGTGCGGTACTACAAGCGGAATGGTGGGTACTTCACCTTTGGAATGCCGGGTCGCGAAATCTTTGCCGTAAACCGGAAAAATAAATAGCCCCAGCGGTAATGTTGGGTCTATGAGAGGGAAAAGGGCTCGCGAATGCGGGCCTTCTTTTATTATTGCCGCCGTCCGATTTCTGCTAACAATCCACGGTTTTGCCCCGGTTATTGCGCTTACCCAGGTCGTAAAGTTGGATATGCCAACAATGCCGTTTTAGAATGCCCTAAATCCTTGCGTATTTGCCCCGCAGAGCCATTTTCTAACTTCGGACGACCCCAAACTGCTTTAGCGCGGCTAACTTAACAGCGGAGCTTCCAAGGCCTGAAAATCGAATCCGCTGAAAAACCCAAAAAATAAATTTGTACTGTGGTTTTGGGACCTGGTTTGAAAGAATCCTTCCACCCACGGGCTTGGGAGATCCTGGCAGGTTTAGTTGAACCCATCGGTCTTCCCGAAAGCATGCTTTTCCCTTGTAACCGAATAGGAAGTCCCGTAACCGTACGGTAACTGTTGCAAGTGCAGTATTTGCGCAGATGTAACCCTGTAACCGGTTTCTGTCCGACACCCCCGCCAATATTCATGAAGCCAATGCAGATAAAGAAAAATCCCAGTCTTCATAAGCTGGGATTCTTCTATGGAAGTGGGTATCGTTCATTTCGGGTTACAAGGTTACATCACTATGAAGGCCTTGGTTACAACCAGGTAACAGACAAGTTACAATGCCGGGTGATCGGTTACAGAATCTTCTTTCAGCGGCTTCTTCACCTGGTCGTCAGCCCCGATCAATTCGGTCCCGTCAAAGCCAGTCAGCTCCAAGCCCATGGTCTTCGCCTTGTCCACATCAATCAACAAACACTTCTTGATTTTGTCTTCTTCGCGTGAAGGGCCAAGGTAAGGGAAGCGGACAGTGTGATTCGTCGCCTTCACGTAATCGCGGGTCTTGAACTGCTTCAGGTATGCGGCGTCGTCTAGGACTTCCCCGTCAAAACCAAGATGCCGAAGATTGGCTTTGAAGGTTTGGACGGCGGTCTTCAGGTGAAGGGCCAGCACTGGATGCTTAGGATCGGAACCCGTCGGGATCACATGGCTGAAGTCAACATACTTCGTCAGCAGGTTCTTTTCGACCATGATGGCAAGTTGTTCCAATAGCATGTCGGCGGCCAACTTCACCTGCCCGCTATCGTTTCCCGCGATTTCTTCAAGCTGAATCTTCAGTGCCGCTTTAAGATCAATGCGTCCCGACAAATCAACACCCCACTGCATGGCAAACTGTTGCATCAGGTCAAGCCCAAAGACCATGGCGGCCAAATTTGCAGCTGGGCGCGGTTGGATACTGGTTCCAGCCAACAGCGTCCGCATTTTGGCTTCGGCAGCGGCCAGGCCCACTTCCACATCGGCATTTAGACAGAACTGAATGTACCTGTCCATGAAAGCCGTAAGGTCAAGCTGTCGAAGGCTTCGAAATGCCTGCTGCATATCGGGTCGGTTCTTGATGGCATCTGTGAAGCCTGCCACCAGCACACGTTCCATGACAGCCGTCTGGTTCACTTTTGATTCACCGCACACGACCACAGGGGCTTGCAGATGGTAGTGGATGACACCTTGGTCGCCTGTCCCCTTATCTTCGATTTCACCGCGATAGATCTTGCGGATCAGGCGGCCGATATCCAACACTTGAAAGTCGCGCATATCCCATGGCTTGAATTCGTCCAGAACGATGGGAACGGCGTTGGTGCTGCATAGCAGTTTCAACATCGGGAAGGGCTTCATGGTGCAACTGTAGACCGTAGGATCTACATAACCTTGTAGTGTCAGCATCAATTCCAGAAGACTGGTCTTACCCCCACCCGCTGTGCCGTAGCAAAACAGGATGGGGAAACTGCCTGCCACTTCCATGATACGCGGCTTCAATGGCGCGGCAAAGAACCAACCTAGAATTGGCAATATGACTTCTGGCAAATTGACAGTCAGAATGCTGCCGAAGAAGCCGCTGGCCAGCGCTGTATACGCAGTGTCGTCAAGGTGTTGATATTGGACACGCGTGTGCAATGAATCGGCGCTGCGATCATAAGGTATGATTGTTAGCGGGTCGATATAGCCCGCTGCGCTGATGTTGATGTTCTTGGTCACCCATAAGTCGTTCTGCAGACCTATTATTCGTGTCCCTTGCTTGCGGTGGTTCACCTGTGATACAACGTGCTGGCACACGTCAATCAATTGCAGGTCGCTGCCATGGAAGGTACATTCGCTGTGCCCCAGGGCTTTCATAAACTTGGAACGTGTATGCCAATCCACATTTTCTATCCTGACGTCATCCCACGACTGTCCCGACCGGTGATTGATCGTGCACGTCAGAACATCCCCGTCCGGTAACAGAAGAAGTTCCTTCGTCTCGATCGTGAACGGCGTCAGCATTTCGAAGGCGCCTTCTTTCCCCAATCTTCCATAACAACCGTCTTGTTCAACGATGTTGGACTGGATCGGATCACGGCGTGAACCATAGCCAGCGGGCGCATTCGGGGACCCCTTGTGAAGGTCGAACACGACACCTTGCTTCATGAACACGTCATAGGTCTGGGGACCGTGAAAGTGATCCAGGATTTCGTCACGTATGCGGTCAATTTCGTGTTGGCTGAAATTTGCGGCATCACGCTTGCTGATTTGGACAAAGCGCTCCCAACCACCTTTGAAGACGATGTAATTGCTGCCCACACCAAGCCAAGCGTCATACGCGAAGCGTTCCGGGTGCACTTCGAATAGCTGAATCACCGGGCAGTTCTTCACCATCTGTTCCAAGCCCGGCCGGTTCAGATCCAGCAAGGCGGCGCCGGTCTTCTTCGCTACTGTTTTTGTGGATTCCAACGAAAAGGTTAGTTCATCCACCATCTTCGTCCGGACAGGTGTCGCATTGCGCAGCACGTCTATCGCATTGCTAATGGGCTGCCAACTGTCCGGGGACACGAAAGTGCTACGCTTGCCACTAAGCCGGTGTACACCCAGCGGTAGTTTCAGCAAACTGCCGTATGCGGTCCGGTGATCTTGTTTCGGGAACACTTCAACTTCGATGTCAGCAGGGATGGCTTCAGCGCACTGCTTAATTCTTTCTGCGATGCCACGCGCCGCACTTGCGGACACAGGACGGTCGAAGAAGAATAGTAGGTGATAGCCACGCCTGCCACTGAATTCCGGCACGGGTTGAAGACCTAGGGATTCTGCGGCACGAATTAGATTCGTGGCCACTTTCTGTAGTTCCGCGTGTTGTTCATCCGATGGGGACCCGTCGGTAAGTACTTCCTTGCGAAGATCAATGTCAAGGCATAGGAACTTGACTTCGTTCCGATCGTCGATCTGATAAATTCCTATGGTATGATCGCCTGATAAGTGTTTTAGTATTTCGTCTGTGGTAAGGGGTCGTTCAGTCTTTCTGTAGGTTCCGTCGCTATTCTGTACTGCGAAACAATCGTCCCGCGTGATCATTTTGTCCAGCAGTTCTTCTGCTGTCGATTTGCATTCTATTTGCATATAACTTCCTGCGTTTGTCATAAATCATGGCCTTCAGGGCCTTCTGTGCAGCTACGAATTTCTGCACGTTGACGACAGCGGTGCCAAGGCGAACGCTGCGTTCCAATTCCCGCACCGCTTCTGTGTCGTCGAATTCGAAATACATTTCTTCTGTGATGTCGTCTATGACATAGTCGATCATTCGATGGTCTGATGACAGGATCGTAGCGGCAACCGCGAAATCCTTTGTCGAAAATGTTTTGTTGGTCATGTTAGGTGTCCTTATGTTGTGTAGTAGTTCTTATGGTATCTTGGGTAGCATTTGTTGCAGCGCAAATCCCTTGGTATTGCGTCTGGCGTCTTCCCCACAATTGTACTTGGCTGCTTTCGGCACAGCCAGCTTCTTCTGTTGAAGCGTTGTGGCTGTTCGCCTGATCGCCTGGTACAGCGCTCGCGCCAAGTCCTTCTTAACGGGCCAGCGGAACGGGCATAGTGCCATGTCGTCGATTGCCTTCTTCATGTCTTCAGTTTCTAGTGGATCGTAGATTTTCCCGTTGCAGTATAGGAACCGCAATTCGATGTCAGTGCATACTAAGACTGCGCCCTTCGAATTCAATTCAGCGTCGATATCGTCAAGGCTGTATCCAGCCCATATGTTTGGTGTGAACGTGTGTAGTTCGCCTGGTATTCTAGTTATCATGGATCTTCCTCTGTAAGGTAAAAAAAACGGCTGACCACCATACACATGTGATCAGCCGCGAATATTCAGTTCTTGTCTGTCCGGCATTATCGCCGGGTTAGGTGTATGACATGTTCATATGCGCCGTAGGGCGACCGGCGCGGTAAATAAAGTGAATAACGATGCCCATACACCAATATAAACAATTTCGAAGGCGAATGCAACATTGCTGATTTTATTGCACTTACGGCAACCGGAGGCGGGAATTGCAGCGGATGTGTCGTGGTGGATTGGCAGATCTACCTCCGCACCGGAACATTATGAATTACAGTAGATTAGTACAGTGCTGCGGAGATGCGTAGGTCCCGGCGACTATAATGGCGACCGAAACACCTCCGCAACCTCCGCATTTCGGCGTTAGACGTTGTAGATTAGTGACTTGCGCTGCGGATGTTGGTTATCGCTTCCTACGCGGCTTGTCCGGAACGTCTGACAGTGTACTCGCGCCCCAGATTCCTTTCGGAATGACCTTTCCCTTCTTCGTGATGGTGAATGTGAAGTGCTTCTTGTTACCGTCATACCCTGTGTCCAGCGTGTATCCGGCCGAATCGAGTGTCGCTTCGGAGTCTTTCAATCGCTTGGAAAACGTATTTGGACTCTTGTAGTCGAAATCCAATCGGTACTTAGCCGCCACTTTTGCAAGCATCGCTCGGAGCGGGGAAGAAGCGCCCGACAATGAATTCCCGTCACAGGGCAATTCATACGGCCATTTGCCAACGTCAGGTGAGGCCCGATGCAATGCGGCCTCGCGGAATATGGCATCGAGGGTCGCGACAATCGGACTTGCTTCCACCGCCACCGCTCCAACGTAGGCGTCTTGACCTGTAATCCATTTGTCAACCAAGTCCTTGACCTTTGCCTTCGGATCAATGATCGGCAGAATCACGTCCGCAACGAGAGCCATGATTGCGAGGTACTCATTGGACCGTTCCAGTATATGCCCCGGATGCTTCTCCTGCAACCATTGACGCCAGGCTTTCTGTTTGTCCTGCGAGATCGCGTCGAGAACCTTGGCGATGATCTGAATGTGGGCGGACATCATCGTCGAACGGTTGATTCTGATGACGTGGTAATATGTATCGCTCCACAAGGGCATGCCAAACTTCTTGCTGTCGAATTCAATATGGAATGTTCGATTCAGCAACTCGATTCGGTCAAGATTTTCGATTCCAGAAGTATTTAGCAGACAGTGAAGTTCTTCGACGATCATGCTTCGCGCAGCTCCCGGCGCTCTTCGTTCACGCTCGATGCCACTGACGGCAGTCAGGATGAACTGCACTAACGCGGGGGTAAGGTTCTTCGTCTCGATATTATCGATCAGCACCAGCGGATTCTGCGATGCGTCAGTATAGTTTGCAGCCTCCGTCGCGGTCTTGATCTTGCTGTCACCATAGAGGAAAGTCGACATGATGTCCATGGCTCTTGTCTTACCGCGCCCAGAACTGCCCTCACATCGCAGGTGTGGACGGCTCGACGTGAACCCCATCAGCGGATACGCCAACAACCAGCACCCGTACAGCAGCCGATTCTCCGGAGTGCATGCCAGGCGACTAAGAACCAATTCGTCGAATGCGAGGACAGCTTTCTTGAAGCCAGCGGCATTCAACGCTTGGTAGCCCCAAGGCGCAATCTTCGGGCTGGGAAACAGCAACACATCATATGAATTTGCCCCATTTTCTATGCGTTCAATCTTCGCTGGCGATATGCGAAAGATCTGCTGATCGGCGGCGTTCAAGTGTAGGTAAACGACGCGGGCTGCTCGATCCGTCTTAAACCAAGATCTGTGATCAGCACGTTTTGCGTTGGCGATAGCCTTCAGCCGAAAAGCCTCGATGATTCGGCCTGCCTTAGGTGTCCGAGTCGTAATACCGGCCTCCTCCAATAGGAAGGACTTGAACGAGTCCTTACCGATCTGAAGAACCCTGCCCTTCCACGACAACTGCAACCCTTCATCGGCCACATCAAAGGCGAGCCCGCCGTTGTCCGCAAACCACCGGTACATCGTCTGTCCCACTTCCTCGGGCGATTGGGATAGGTTTGCCTCCGCAATCACCTCTGCGAGCCCCATGCCCCCAAGATCACCTTTGAGGAGATCATCGCCGCCCTCGCTATCGGTGGGAGGAACCTGCGTCTTCGGGGCGGATGCCTTCTTCTGTTTGGGTTTGGTTGCCTTCATTCCGCGTGCCTTTCGGGTTCAAGGTGATCGTGCTTACCACTGCATGAACAAGATCGCAAATCTTGGTGTCAAATTCAATACCACACAATGGCTTAGAATTATCGTGCGCGAAGTGCTTAATTGGATACACAGTGTCTGGTTCGGCAATGCACTACTTGAACCTTGCCACAGGCACCGAGTAAACTCTGCACTTGATTGGTCATTGTGGTTGACTATTGAATTACATAATGTTAGATTGTGACCGGTGTTGCCTCTTTCCTCGCGCGACATGGCTGTCCGGCTAAGCCCGGATCATGATGACCTCCGCCTACCCCTTCGGCAACCGAGATTCGTTGGAGGCGGAGAATACCTTGGTCGCCGGGGCTTAGCCTTGAAAGGTATAGAGAACTAATAAATGGCCGAGCCATATTCACTCTGTTCTGGCAAGTCGAGCGGCGTAGCAGAGCAGATTGCTTCACACAACTGGGATTTTCCGGACTCCGTAACAACCAACGGAGTGCATTCGATCCATCCTTATCCAGCTAGGTTTATTCCGGAGATCCCTAAGACTCTAATTCAGACTTTGGGCCTTCCCAGAGACACCTTGGTGTTCGATCCATTCTGTGGATGTGGAACGACGTTGGTTGAAGCACAAGCCCTCGGTTTCCCTTCGGTAGGTCTCGATTTACATCCGATAGCGTGCTTGCTGACACGCGTAAAGACCACACCGCTCCCCACCACTTACTTGGCGGCGTCAGAACTATGCGTTGAAAGCGCACGATCGGCTTCGTCGCAGAGGCAGCCACCAGTGAGTTTGACCATCCCGAACATTGACCACTGGTTCAGCAAGGAAGTACAGTACACCATCACTACGTTGTTACTTGCCATCGACCAGATAACTAACGACGTAACGCGAGATGCCCTGCGGGCCGCGTTATCCAGCATACTTGTGAGAGTATCCTTCCAAGATAGCGACACAAGGTATGCACGAGTTGACAAGGCCGTTAAAGCTGCAGATGTATATGCACTGTTTCAGTCGGCATGCAAGGAGGTGGCTCGCGTACTTCTGCCGCTTGGTTCATCGCGTCCCACCGCGTATGTGGTTCAGAAGGATATCATGGATGCTGTGCCCGGCGACATTCCTGGACCAGTGGGACTGGTGATCACCTCCCCGCCTTATCCAAACGCGTACGAATACTGGTTGTACCACAAATACCGAATGTGGTGGCTTGGTTTTGATCCGCTGGAGGTAAAGAGCAGAGAGATCGGTGCACGTGCACATTTCTTCAAACGTCACCACCACACAGATCAGGACTTTGTGCGGCAGATGAGCCACGTTCTTACCCTTCTTAAGAGTGTTCTCGTGCGGAGTGGTTACATCTGCATCGTAATCGGACGATCAATCATTCACGGGCAAGAAATCGACAATGCCTCGATTATCCGCAACTTGGCAAATGACCAACACTTGCTCTTGGTAGCGGAGATTGAACGTAAAATTGCCAGCAGTCGCAAATCATTCAATCTTTCCCATGCCAGAATCAAGACCGAGAAGCTACTTGTCTTTCGTAAACGATAATATCGCAGCGCTTCGATGACTAAACACTTAGAGCTTGAATGGCACGGCTACAAGTACTTCCCTTATGAGCGTGATCTCGCAGTTCGCGAAGTGACTACGCTATTCTCCCCGGTGAAGATGGAGGAGCGCGAAAACTCGCTGTCAATACACGGTGACTTCGACCCAACATTGGTTGCACGTCTAACGTACTTTTCCAGCGGGAAGAGTGCGAGACGGATTTATCCAACCCAGCAGTTTCTGTTGGAAAGCACCGGGACTATTGAGAACGGCAACGCATCGCGCCGGCAAAATACCCGGTATTCAGTGCATGGCATACACGAGTATAAGGGCAAATTCAATCCGCAAGTGGTTCGCGGCATACTGAACCTGTTGCACATCACCGCTCGGAACAAGGTTCTAGATCCGTTCTGCGGAAGTGGTACTGTGCTCGTAGAGTGTGCCCATTTAGGAATTCGGGCAGACGGGCAAGACTTGAATCCACTGGCTGTGTTTGTGGCGAACGCAAAACTAATTGCGTTAAGCAATCCTGCAGCAGACATCGAACGCACTTCACATAGCGTCATGCGGGCATACGCATCATGCCGTCCACGGCAGTCTTCGAGCGATTCAATCGCGGAGAGAACGCAGTACTTGCAGCGCTGGTTTGATGAGCCGATCTTGGATGAAATCGAAAGGCTGCGCGCGGCCATACTTTCGAAGAGCGGAACTTTCGCTCCGATATTCTTGTGTGTAGCCAGCAATCTGCTGCGTGACTACTCGCTCCAAGAGCCAAGCGACCTTCGTATAAGACGACGCTTTAGTGCAATGCCTAGTACGCCCTTCTTGTCGGCCTACCAAGAAAGATTGCAGGGGTTGATAAGGCAGTTGCATGCGGTCCAGCAAATCATTGGTGTAAGAGATCATCAATGCACGGTGCAACTAGCTGACTCCCGCGAAGTTCCAGATAGGACTCCATCCAGTCCGGAGATGTATGATGCCGCTATCACGAGCCCTCCATACGCGACCGCCTTACCGTATATTGACACGCAGCGATTGAGTCTTGTTTGGTTGAACTTGTCTAGCCCGAAGGACCTTAGAGAACATGAATCTGCCCTAATCGGAAATCGGGAAGTTACAACCGCCACCGCACGCAGCAGTATGTTTGAAGCTATGGTTGTTAATGACGCGCTGTTGCCCGACAGCGTCCATCAGTTTTGCATAGACCTCCAGTCTAAGATGAAAGCGACTGATGGATTCAGAAGGCAAGCAGTCCCGTTACTGATATACCGCTACCTAGCCGACATGAAGGGCATGTTCAGGGCTGTCAGCGAACGCGTGCGTGTCGGCGGGACGTATGCACTTGTTGTCGGCCGTAACCATACGATGATTGGCGGAACACGTACAGCAATTGAAACCCCCGAACTCCTCGTGGAGGTAGCAGCACGGTCAGGCTGGAGTTGCGCCGAGATCATCGACCTTCAAACATATCATCGCTACGGTCTAAATCGGAACAATGCCGTTGCAGAGGAAGCACTTCTAATTCTGAAGCGAAAATGAACACATTCTCCATTCACCCGCTTGTTTACAGCACTGGCACGCTTAACAGCCTGATCAAAATGCTGGAACATGTGTGGGTTCGACAGATGGTGTCTGGCCAAGGGCACATCTACATTGTGTCTGGATTTGGTAATTACAATGGCGGAGTGAGGTTCTATCCAGTGTTCTCGAAGCACGTTGAGAATGGCGGTAGAGTGACTGCGCTATTCGCGGGGAGCACTGCACAGCGGCTAACTAGCAAGCAAGTGGTGGAGGAATTACTGCGCTGCGGTGCCGAGGTTCAGATCGTTAACCGGAAGCGTCTGGTGCACGCAAAGTGCTATGGATGTTCAACGCCACAGGGAAGCCATCTGGTAGTAAGCTCCGGAAACTTCACCGGACCAGGAATGTCCCAGAACGTTGAGGCTTCGATAGTTCTAGACGGCGACTTCACAAGAGGGATTGGCTTCGACTGGAACGGGTTGCTTGAAGGTGTACAACGGCAAGGATGGCAGATCTACACACCGCGATTGAATGCTATGGCGGACCCAGGTTGGAGACTCCTCTATGACGAGGTAGTAGGAGCTCCGACTTTGGAAGACACTGACCGAGTGTCGCTCGTGATTACTCTCGGACACGCGGACACGATACGCATTAATGCTGCTCCAGGCACAGCTGCTGCGAGGGGTACGCAATATTTCTGGCTTAGCAGGGACTGCTTTGATTTCTTCCCGCCTCTAACGATTACCAATCAGCGCGGGGAGAAACAGACATTCTCGTGCATCGTGACGGTCAAATATCCGGATCTTGATATTGTTGACGAGAACTGCAGGGTCACTTTCGAAGCCGAGAATAACTTAGATTTTCGCCTTGGTACAGGGCCTCTACGTGCTCTACGCGCTGCAGATCCAGGTGACCTTGCAGTAATCTCGCGGCTGGATGAAAGGATATATGACCTGCGCATTCTTCGTCAGGGCAGTGCTGGGCACGCTGGCATAGCTCCCTACGCCGTGAATTTCATTGGCCATCGAGGTAAGCGGTATGGATTCGTGTCGAATGAAGTCATCGAGAATGTTCTAAACATCACCCTGGATGTTACAGGCCAGAGAATACGACAGGCGCGGGCACGGCGCACGGGCGAGTAACGCCTAAGAGCGGGAAATGTTTTCGACGAGAAGAAGTTGCGATGCCTGCGTACTTCACTGACTCAGAGCGGGCGTTGCTACACAGTACGGCCAAGATGAAACGAGGTCAATATGGCCACAGCAGAACAGCTTAAATCACTGATCCGTTCACACCTAAGCGGCGATGGAGAGCGCTTCTTTATGACCGCACTTCAGGTGGCGGCGCATGAGGCGTTACAGGGTCATGGTGGGCTTGCTAACGATATCCGCGATATAATTGACAAGGCGCGTAAGGAGCCCAAGCCGATAGTCAAACTGTATCGGCAGGATCTTAAGGGGCTGGTGCTGTCCG
The DNA here is from genome assembly GCA_036504735.1 of bacterium. Classification (NCBI taxonomy): domain Bacteria; species bacterium. Next base: position 192,424 of record DASXUQ010000002.1, on the reverse strand, counting down.
AGGAGCCAGATACGCCGAAGTCTGCGCTTGTGGTGCCGGAGGAACTCTGTGTTCGCATCGACCGCATCATTCACGAATATCGGCAACAGGACAAGTTGAAGAGCCATGGGTTGGGGAACCGCAGAAAGGCGCTCCTGATCGGTCCACCCGGTACAGGGAAGTCCATGACTGCAAGAGTGCTTGCCCACGAACTGCGGCTCGAATTGCACAGCATCCAGGTGGACAAGATGGTGACGAAGTTCATGGGCGAGACATCGGCCAAGCTTCGGCAGATATTTGACCTGATGCTTGAAGTGCCAGGGGTCTATCTGTTCGACGAATTCGATGCGATCGGTAGTGATCGTGGTTTGGATAACGATGTCGGCGAAATGCGCCGAGTGCTTAACGCGTTTCTACAGTTCGTGGAGCAGGATCGGTCGGAGAGTTTGATCGTCGCCGCATCGAATAGCCCACACCTGCTTGATGACGCGCTATTCCGACGGTTTGACGACATCCTCTACTATGCCTTGCCACAGACTAAGGACAGGCAACGGATGATAGAGAACATATGTGGTTCTTTTCTGCCTGCGCCAGCCCAATGGAAGACGCTGTTAAGTGTCAGTAACGGGCTTAGCCATGCGGAGATCACTCTTGCTACAAAGGATGCAATCAAGTTAACGATACTGAATGATGAGCGCCGTGTCCATTCGGACCTGCTGATTAGTATGCTGAAGGAGCGAAAGGCTTCACGCAAAGCACCTACAAAGGAGTAATGTATGCCTGGGGAGCAGTACAAGCACATTTTCCTGCGCAATCTGCATGAAACGCAGCGGTACACCAGCCCAACTGGTGGAAGTTCGAAGCGTAGGGTGAGGCAAGATCGAGACCGCGCAGCGCACGGCAACTTCCTTCGGGAGCGGCTGAATCAGGCATGGCGGGATGCCGATGAACGCGCCCAAGAAGCTGCAATATACACTGAACGCGAGGGAGCGTACATCGAGTTCGAAGGCGAACCGGGATTCGATTTGCTATTCAAGAGCCTCGAGAAGCTGGGGCGAGGCGATCAGATTAGGCTGCTGAATGTGCGGGAAGAAGTGAATGAAGACAATGGGCGCCGGACTGTTGCAACCGTCTATGTGCCGTTCAGTCAACGAGGGTACTTTCTCCGCAAGCTGGACAAATATCTTGAAGGCAACAGGCGGGGGCAAAACCTGATCAACAGCATAGCCAACATTCGTAGTGCCGTGCTGGAATCATTCTGGATACGGGAGGAACGAAATCAGATTCCTGGTCAGGAGCCAGGTTGGGTTGAAGTGTGGCTTCGAGACGAAGATGGCACGGCCAGTGGTGAACTTCAGCGTGCCATAGAGCGTGTCGACATTGAAGTGTCTGCAAACAGCCTGTCATTTCCTGAACGGACCGTACGATTGGCGAAGGCAAACCGTGCTGGATTGGAACACATGATTACGTGCTCCGATGTAGTAGCAGAGATGCATCCGGCAAAGGAAGTGTGCAGTTTCTTCCTTGACATGAATAATCTCGATCAGACTTTGTTTGCGGAAGATTTGGGACAGCGAACAAGGTACAACGGAGCCAATGAGGTTGCGATCTGTATCTTAGACACCGGCATTAACAATGGTCACTTGCTGATCGCTCCGTTCCTCGCAGCGGACGACATGCATACTGTGGATCCGGGATGGGGGACGCATGATCATGATGGTCACGGTACTCTAATGGCAGGTACAGCGCTATATGGTGATTTGACCGACCTGCTTCAGAACAACGACGTTGTAACGATCGGTCACTTACTCGAGTCCGCCAAGATACTACCTCCTCCGCCGCGCCAGAATTCGCGGGACCTGTGGGGGTACATTTCTGCACAGGGAGTCAGCCGCGCAGAGATTCGAGCACCTGGGCGCAAGCGCGTTATCTGCATGGCTGTGACTGCTCCGGATCATTCATCAAGGGGAAACCCTACCTCGTGGTCAGCGGAAATCGACAACATCACTTCCGGTGCCGAAGACGAAAGTCGTCGCCTGATGATTATCAGCAGCGGGAACATCATAGAAGAAGCCAAATGGCGTAACTACACCAATAGCAACATCGTGAGTGGGGTGGAGGATCCGGGCCAGTCGTGGAATGCGCTAACCGTGGGGGCCTACACTGAGAAGATTCAGATTCAGGATCCGACCATGGTCGGTTTTGCTCCGGTGGCACCAGCAAGGGGGCTTTCGCCATTCAGCAGAACATCTTCGACATGGCCTACTGCGAAGTGGCCGATCAAGCCTGATGTGGTTTTTGAAGGTGGGAATGTTGCTGTTGGGCCTACCTACGCGACGACACATGAAGATCTGGAGTTGTTATCAACGCACCACAACCCGACGATTGCACAGTTCGCGCCTTTTAACGCAACGAGCGCATCAACCGCACTCGCGGCGAACATGGCAGCACAGATTCAGAATGCTTATCCGAATTCCTGGCCGGAAACTGTCCGAGGCTTGCTTGTACATTCGGCTAACTGGACCGATGAAATGCTGCACCAGTTTCTTCCGACAAATGTTGCCCGACCAGTTTATTCCCAGGTATTGCGTGCATGCGGCTATGGTGTTCCTGATCTTGATCGAGCACTTTACTGTGCATCGAATTCACTGACGCTGATTTCCGAAGCGGAGTTGCAGCCGTTTGATCGGCATCCCACAGATAGTCGATATGTGACCCGTGACATGCATTTGTATCACTTGCCATGGCCGACAGATATCCTCGCGGCACTGGGGCCAACCAACGTCCAGATGCGCGTCACGCTTTCGTATTTTATCCAACCAGGGCCAGGCGAGGTTGGTTGGAAAGACAGATACCGATACCCTTCCCATGGACTCCGCTTTAAGATCAATGGCCCTAGAGAGAGTGAAGTGGATTTCGTTCGTCGTATTAACGCTCTGGCCCGTGACGAGGATACGGATGTTGACACGGAAGGACCGGCGGATAGGTGGAAGATAGGGAAAGCAAGGAACGTCGGATCAATTCATTCTGATATCTGGGAAGGCAGCGCTGCTGATCTCGCGACATCACACCTGATTGCAGTATATCCCACTGTCGGTTGGTGGCGCGAAAGAAGCCACCTGGGAAAATGGGCAAGTCGTTGTCGGTATTCGCTGATCATTTCTATCCGCACGCCTGAAGAAGCGGCCGATATTTACATCCCCGTCGCCCAAGCAGTCCGTGTGACTGTTCCGGTTACCGTACGAACGGATCGAGGCGATCAAGGGTGAGACCACTGCAGGTGCCCATTGATATCATGCGCGAAAGAATCACATGATCGTAAAGCGTCACATCCTCTTTTCTGACGAACCCGACAAAAAGCCTACCAAGCTCGTGTTCGAATTCGATCCGCCGGTCGAAGTCGAAGCTCCGCTTGTTAGCCGGAAAGCGATGTACATCGATGTTCCGGGTTTCCCCATGTCCGCCGATTTTCGGAAGGTCACAGTCACGCCTCCGATCAATGAGAAGGGCAAACTGTACATTCAGGAAGTCGCGAAGCCCGGTGATCTCATATCTCTTGTACTGCGGCCCAAGTACAAGCTGCAGAATTTGGTGCTTGACAGAGTCCATCAGATGACGATCACCGCTCCGAACGATTGCCTCGTTTACTGGTTCATGGTAGGACGGGACGGAGTATTCGTGGTCAGCGGCGATATGGTCAAGGACGATGGAATCCAGAAGAAGCTTCACAGCAACCAGGATGACATCCCGCTGCATGCGTATATGGTTCAGCGCGCCTTGGCCGACACTGAAGTGACGATGAAATCCGTCGAGACGCCACCTGACTTGATGAATACTGAACAGGCAGCCAAGTACTTGGGTATGTCGAAATGGACGCTTTACGATAAGGCTAGGTTAGGCGATATTCCGCGAACGCGGAATAAGAAGTTCCGTAAGGTTGATCTCGACGCCTACCTTCAGTCCAGCGAGAAGAAGGGAAGGCGCGGAAGGCGGAGTTTGTGAAATGCTGCCGCCACTGGCAGTGCAGTACCCGTGTGAGTGCCTAAATTGTGCCTACAATATGGCCAAAATCCCTAAAAGACCCCAACCGAAGCCAAAACAGTATCTGCCAAAATCACACTAAAAAACAACGTGTTATGGAGCTGTGCCTGGCAGAAGTGCCCACTTCAAATTCATCCATCATAGAGTCCCGGTCTCTCCGCAAAAACGCACAAGTCCTTGATTTTTGGGCTTGTGCGTTTTATAATAGGGGTTAATGTGCCCAACATGTGCCATTCGTTGTCCGTTCCTTAATCTGACCATCCCACACTCACTCAGAAAGGAGTCACCGTGCTCCAGCAAAAACTTGATGCTATCCCCGACGCTGAGAAAGAAAGCATCCTGAAAGCGTTCTTCAAAGGAGCCTCCGACGGCCCGCTGAACGCCTACCCGTCACAAGACAAGAAGAAGCTCGTTGTCCTGGCGCACCTTGCGGGAATGTTCGAAAACAACAAGACCTATAGCGCACTTGAGGTAAATCAGAAACTGAAATCGCGGTTTGAAGACGTTGCCACGCTGCGCCGGGATCTGATTGAATTCGGGTTCTTCGAGCGAACTCCGGATGGCAAAACCTACCGCCGTCTTGTTTGATGGGAGTGCGTCGCCATCATCTACAAGTCTGACGGCCTATAGACCATAGAACTTGTCAATAAGAGACAAGGAGCGCACCGTGAATAAGCGGCACCGTACAAGCACAGAAACTGACACCGCTGACGGAAAATCAGCCTCCGAGTTGATCAGCGCGAGAATCGCGGAACTGGCGGATTGGCGCGGGGACGTGCTTCGCCATGTCCGCGAACTCATCAAACAAGCCGATCCGGAAATCACCGAAGAATGGAAATGGGAAGTTCCGGTCTGGTCTCACAACGGGATCATCTGTACCGGTGAGTCGTACAAGAAAGCCGTGAAGCTCACTTTTCCCAAAGGTGCTTCGCTGGGTGATCCAGCGGCTCTTTTCAACGCGAGCCTCGAAGGCAACGCCCGCCGCGCAATAGATATCCATGAAGGAGAAAAGATGGATGAGTCTGCGTTCAGGAATCTCATCCGTGCCGCCGTCTCGCTGAACATGTCGGGGAAGAAGAAGTGAATCTCGAACTGATCGAAAGTTGAGATCATCGGAGGTGTGAATGGTATCTGTTTCTCCCGTTCGCCGCAGCATCCGCCGCCGGCTATGGTATGTGGCGCTCGCAACCACGGCCATATTAGTGATACCCCTGCTCTTGACGATACGGGATGGAGGAGTTGAAGGGGTGGGGTGGAATTGGACCTTCTTCGATTTTGTTTTCATGGGCGTCCTCTTGTTCGGCAGCGGTCTCACCTATGTGCTGATATCAAGGTTGTCAGACAGCAAGGCCTACCGTTTTGCCGTAGGCATCGCGGTGGCGACCGGATTGCTGCTGATTTGGGGGAACGCCGCTGCCGGGATCATTGGGTCCGAGGGCAAACTCCCCACGGTGCTGTATGTCAGCGTGCCTGCCGTCGGATTCATCTGTGCCTTCATCGCGCGCTTTCGGCCCCGTGGAATGGCGCGCGCGCTGTTCGCGACGGCACTCGCTCAAGCGTTGGTTCCCCTTATTGCGCTGATTTTCTGGAGGCCTGCGTTCGATGAACCCCCCGGTATGGTGGGGGTCTTCATTTTGAATGCCTTGTTCATCGCGCTGTTTGTCACATCCGCGTTGCTGTTTCGACGCGCAAGCGCCACGGATCCGGCATAGAACCGAAGAGCCTGGAAGGCGTGAGTGCGGGCACAACCGGTACCCCGGGTTCGAATCCCGGCCTCTCCGCAAAGACCCCTGACGTGAAATGTCGGGGGTTTCTGTTTTAGGGTGTCCTGCCTGCCGAGAATCGCATTCCGTTGACAACGTTTTGCGCCGTTGCAGGTCTGCAACCTGAACCTGATGGGTCAGAAAGTGGCATTTTGGGTCAACGGCCTCGCCGCCGAGAAGAAGCTGCTGCTGATGAAATAAAACAGTCTGGGGGCGGGCTCCCGCCCGTCCACGAATCCGTGATACACATATATAATAAACCTATACTTACCTAAAGTGCCAGCGCGGCCATGTGTGGCAGAGGCTCCCGCCCACAGCCACCATCCGCATGAAAATCTTGTACTTAGTTTGGCATTCCGCCACAAAATCGCGGAGATGCCCGGAAACTGAAGCTGTCCTCTTATTTGGGCGACAAAAACGCTGTTGTTTGGCTATCCCTATCCACCCAATTGAGCTAAAACATGATATAGTCGGTAGTTACGCTGATCACTTGATAACCCGTTCAGGAAGAGTAAGGGACAGCCATTCCTTGACATTTCGCATAAGTTGAACTATACTTAGAACCGATTCCATGGCTTTTAGGAAGGTGTTACATGGCTTAGGCGGACAGGGGAGGTTTTGTGGAGTATTCCATTACGCTTGTGCTGTACGAATGGATGCATGAACGCAGAATCGTCTCGGCTGTTGCCCAAGTGATGGGCATCAGCGGGTCCACGTTGTCGGCCAAGTTGCGCCCCACCGCAGCACAGGCTCGGTTGTCGGCGGATGAACTCGTCTCGCTGTTCGCGGCTATTCGCGAGGTTGGCTATCGCACGGAATTGGAAGGAATTTTGCATGGGTTCAACGAAGCATGTCGGGGAATCGAATCGGTGAAGACCGGTCCGGTTGCGATGGTGCCACAGGTGCTGGCCCTGGCTAAGGGGGTCGGTGTCCTGTCCGATTCGGCAGGCCGGATTTCCAGAATGAATCATGAAGCGGATCTGCAACGGCTCTGCATCATGGTTCGCACGGAGATTCTCCCGATCGTGCTTCAGGTGGAGTGCTTGCTTATGCGGCGGCTGGAAAAAGTGCGGAAGAACAAGCGGCCCGCGCATGCACCCCTTATGTCAGTTGAACCTCAACAGAATGCTTAAGGAGTTCGTGAATGGCCATCAAGCAATTTGCACTGCCTCTCAACGACAAGAGTATCCAGAGCGGCGACATCACCTTCGCGGAACTGGTCGCAAACGCACAACCAGTCACCTTCAAGCTCACCAACATCACGGCCGGTGCAGTGAATGCGCTGAATCTCATCACTCAAAAGGGCGGCACGCTCTACAATCACAACTTTAACGCCACGGCCGGTACCGACTTCCTGACGGTTGCACTAAGCGCCAATCAAATGGCCGCGGTCTTTAACGATGCCGATGACGTAGATCGCGACTACATCGAAGCCTGCTGGACCACGGGTGCTGTGGATACGCCTGCTACATCAAACAGTTACGAGATTCAGTCGGGGCATACTTACAATTTGCATTTTTGGCCACCGAAGTCCAAGAGCGATATTTAGACAGTAGGGATCCTTAGGGCAATGGGATTTGAAACTCTATTGTACTACGCCGGATTTCTCATTGCACTAGCCCTTTGTTGGGGATTGGGCCCGATCTTCTTTTATCCCATGCTGGCGGATGTGGCCTTTGATGTTGCTGGCAACGTCGGACTATTCACGGGCTGGGACGTTCGTTGGATTGTCGTGTCTTATGGCTTTGGAATGCTTCTGTGGGTGCTTGCGTTGGCAGGCGCGCTAACCAAACCTACTTTCATAGCTGTTATGCTCATGGATTTGGGAGCCATCTTTTATCGAATCATACCCCAATTTCAAATGAACGGGAGTGGGCAGGATTTTTGGAATCTCGCCAGCACAGGAATCAACGAGATTTGGATGGTTTCGATCTTTGTGATTGTGGCGTCAATGGCTATTCGAAGTTCCATTATTGCAAAGATGCAAGGTCGGCGTGTTGACCTGCTGACGAACCCCAAGAAGCGATTTCTGCTGCCCGTTGGTGCTTGGGCAGGGTTTCCGCCCTTTATTAGTTGCTTTGAGCATTGGCTGCCGTCTTCATTGGTCGATGGCCGTTTTATGATTGCAGGACAATTAATGGTCTGGGGTTGGGTGGCCTTAGAACTCCCACCCTATCTCACTCACAAACGGCTCATGAAGCGCATGTCTTAGTATGCGGCAATCACTTGTATTTTAAGAGCCTTCGTCAGTCTGACGAAGGCTCTTCTTTGTGGCCGGTGCCGCGGTGGAACTCCTGGTACTGGAGCAGTCTCTCGGTCACTTGCAGGTCCGGTCTTTTTGTCTTAGATTACTATGGGGATTCCGCCCACTCCCGGCAGACCCGGACCAAGCGGCCAGTCCGACCGCCGCACGGATCGAAACACGACAAAATCGACACCAAGCAAACCTCATGGCTCCACAATACATTTTTGTCATGCAGCACCTCGTCAAGCTGTATGGCGCCGACAAGATCCTCGACGACATCAACCTTGCCTTTTATCCGGGAGCCAAGATCGGCCTCGTAGGCGACAACGGCTCCGGAAAATCCACTCTGCTGCGCATTATGGCAGGCTTGGATAAGGACTTTCAGGGATTCGCCGAACCGGCCAAGGGTGTGCGCGCCGTCCTTGTGGCACAGGAGCCCGATCTGGATTTAACCAAGACCGTACGCGAGAATGTGGAAATGGCCTTTGCACCCACACAGGCGCTCCTTGACAAGTACAACAAGCTTGCCGAGGACATGGCCACAATGGATGGCGATGCAATGGAGAAGGCCCTCGAGAGGATGCAGAAGCTGCAGGACGAGATCGATAAGGTGGACGGCTGGAATCTCGAACATCAGGTTGAAGTCGCTTCCGACGCGCTCTTTCTTCCCGATGGCAATATGCCCGTCACCAAAATCTCCGGCGGCGAGCGGCGGCGTGTGGCCCTGTGCAAGGCGCTGATCGAAAAGCCCGACATTCTGCTGCTCGATGAGCCCACCAACCATCTCGATGCGGAAACCGTGCTCTGGCTGGAAAAGCAACTCCGCGAGTTCGAAGGCACCGTCATCATTGCCACTCATGACCGCTACTTCCTCGACAACATCACCAAGTGGATTCTCGAACTGGATGCCGGCAAAGGCATTCCCTGGGAAGGCAACTACTCCTCGTGGCTGGCGCAGAAAATCGATTTGCTCGAAGAACCTGAAAAGAAGCCATCCCCGAAACTGACCTCCCTCAAGCGGGAACTGGCCTGGATTCGCCTCAACCAGCGCGACCGTCTGGCCGAGAGCCAGAAGCATGTCGCCGACTATGAGAAACGTTCGAAGGAAGTCTTCGATCTCCATATTCAGAGCATGGACATTCAAATTGCTCCCGGACCGCACCTCGGCGATCTGGTGCTGGAGATCAACGATCTTTCCAAGAGCTACGGCGACGCGATGCTGATCAAGGATTTCGATCTGATCCTGCCGCCGGGAAGTATCACGGGAATTATCGGTCCCAACGGCGCGGGCAAAACCACGCTCTTCCGCATGATCACCGGCGAAGAAATGCCGGATGCGGGCAAGATCCGCCTCGGACCTTCCGTCGTGCTGGCGTATGTCAATCAATTGCGCGATGATCTGGGCGATGATAAGACCGTATTCGAAGAGATCACCGACGGGGCGGATAGCATCGCCATGGGCGGCAAGGAGATTCCTTCCCGCGCCTATGTCTCGAAATTCAATTTCCGCGGTAAGGATCAGCAGAAGCTGGTCGGCTCGCTTTCGGGCGGCGAACGCAACCGCGTACATTTGGCCAAGCTCCTCCGCAAGGGCGGCAACTTTCTGATCCTCGACGAACCCAGCAACGATCTCGACATCACCACGCTGCGGATGCTGGAAAATGCGCTGCTCGACTTCACCGGCTGCGTCATGGTCATCAGCCATGACCGTTTCTTCCTCGACCGCATCTGCACTCATATTCTCGCCTTTGAAGGCAACGGAGTCGTGCGCTGGTTCGAGGGCAACTTCGAATCCTATGAGCAGCAGCGCCGCACCGAACTCGGCTCCAGCTACGACCGCCCCCGCCGTTCTCTCTACCGCAAACTGACGGCTTAACAAAGCCCAACCGGGAATGGCCCTATGAAAGTCATCCTCTTCGGAGCAACGGGAATGGTCGGGCAGGGTGTCCTGCGGGAGTGCCTGCTTGCAGACGACGTGGAAAGCGTTTTGGCTGTTGTGCGTACCACCACCGGGCAGCGTCACGCAAAGCTGAAGGAGATTGTACACCGGGACTTCTTTGACTTTTCAAGCATCGAAAATCAACTCGCCGGATACGATGCCTGCTTCTTCTGCCTTGGCGTTTCCTCTGTAGGCATGTCCGAACAGAACTACCGCCACCTGACGTATGACCTGGCCGTAAACGCCGCGCAGACTCTGGTCCGGCTGAACCCGCAGATGACCTTTATCTATGTATCCGGTACCGGCACCGACAGCACCGGCAGTGGTCGGAGCATGTGGGCACGGGTGAAGGGCGAAACCGAAAACGCCTTGCTGGCCCTGCCCTTCAAAGCCGCGTTCATGTTCCGCCCCGGTTACATCCAACCGCAACACGGCATTGTCGCCAAGACGAAAGTGTACCGCGTGGCATACATACTGGCTGCGCCGCTCTATCCGCTCTGGAAAGCTCTCTTTCCCAGCTATGTCACCACAACCACACAGGTGGGTCGGGCCATGCTTCAGGTCGCGCGGAACGGTGCACCCAAACGTGTCCTTGAGACCCCGGACATCAACCGCCTGTAAGCAACCCGCTTATAGAGCAGAACCCAATCTTGACTCCCGCGATGCGTGAAGTTGAGGAAGCCTCTCTTTTCGATCCATGAAAGGAGTTGTCTCTTCTTGATCACCATTCTCCTAAAGACCCTTGCCAACTGAAAATGCCTGCATCACCGGATGCGGGCATTTTTATGTTTACGTCTGGAACAAGAAAACGGACCTTCCCGTACTATTGGGGCAGGGCAAGGAAATGTGGAATGAATTAAGACGACATGCTGATTCGCAAGTAAGGAATTCCTGCAACCATTGCCAAACCTGCTCTTCCATGTCCTTCGCACCCACCATCACCTGCGGCCCTACGGCTTAAGGCACTCAATATCCGACTACGCGCGGCATAATCCATAAGCAATATCAGAATGGAGACGATTCTCATGAAGCAGATGATAGTAACCGTTTGTACCGCCTTGCTGTTCATTTCCGCAGCCGCCATAGCGCAGCCGCCCGCCGTCCAATGGACCCACAGCTACACCTTGGATGTGCCTGTTCCCAACGCTATTATTCAAACACTCGATGGGGGCTATGCGGTAGCCGGAGTGTCCCAGATCTACACGCCCTATTTTCAAAAGGTGGATTCTCTCGGCGCTATCCAGTGGCGGACCTTCTCCTTTGCCGCCGGAACGGCGCGCGGCCATGCGGCCAAAGAGGTGATCCAAAACCCGGACAGCAGTTATGCGCTTGTTGGCACCAACTATTACAACCCGTGGGATGCGCGCTACTGGTTCGTCTCCAAGGTCAGCCCTTCCGGCGGAAATGTTTGGGCCAATGTCGTCACTAACGGGTTTGCCTACGGAGACCCCTGGTCGCTCGAGCGTTGCGGCGACGGCGGCTACGTGGTCGGCGGCGAAGCCTACGCGGGTCTCATGCGCGTCAGCACCACCGGACAGAATCTCTTCGAGCGTCTGTATGACGGTGATCTGCGCTATGTGAAGCCGCTTTCCGATGGCACCTACACCGGCGGCGGCAACAACCTGAACAGCGCTACCGCGCCCGATTTTTATCTCGTGCATACCGATCTGTTCGGCACCATGAGCTGGCAGCACACCTACGCGCTGCCGGGTGGCCAGATCTGCTACGGCATGGATGCCACCCGTGATGGCGGTTACATTTTGGTCGGTTCCGATTCCCTCGGTTTGCCCACCAATGACCTCGACATGTTTGTGATGAAGGTCAACAGCGCAGGCGACACGCTCTGGACACGCCGTTACAACGCAGGCTACAGCGATTATGCGTGGGATGTTCGCCAGACGCAAGACGGCGGATACATTCTGCTCGCCTACAATGGCTCGGCGGGGATGCTGATGAAGATCAACTCGGCAGGCGACTCGCTCTGGTCCACGTATGCCAATGCCTGGGCGCTCTCGCCGACAGCCGATGGCGGATACATTGTTGCCGGTTTCAATCCTTCTCAGCTCATTCTCACCAAATACGCGCCGGACCTTGCTCCGCCTTCTCCGCCGCAATCTCTTACTGTTAATGCCACCGATACCGGCCTGACTCTGCGCTGGCACTCTGTGCCCAATGCCACAAGTTACGAGGTCTATTCCGCTGCCTCGGTAAGCGGCCCCTACCTGCTTGATCACTCCGGGACCTTTGCCGATACCACATGGACCTCTCCCGTCGCCGCAGGTCAGAAATACTACTATGTTGCCGCACTGCGCTGAGCCGCCCCGTTTTGGCATTAGCGCCTAATTGCCTACTGCCGCAACGCTTGAGACCTGTTTATCCGAAAGCTGACATTCTTGTCAGCTTTCGTGTTTTTTGCGGGATTATAACGCCCAGCTAATCTCTTTGAAAGATTCGGGAATAAGCTATTGATTTCTGAGAACAACAGCATTATATTCAAGCTATACGACACCTCAGAGGCTTACTGAACTTCGGTCAAAGGAGGGTGACATGATTCGGCAACTTAGCTTGTGCCTCATTTTGTGCTGTGCCTTAAGTGCGACGGCTCTGGCCTACGACTGGAACCTGCAGAACCCGTGGCCCTCATCCCACAATCTGCTCGATGTGGATTTCATCGACGCGAACACCGGTTGGGCCGTAGGCTACTACGGAGAAATCCTGAAGACCGAAGATGGCGGCGCGACGTGGATTTCCCAGCGCCTGCCCGAGGCGATGTGGTGGTTCGATGTGAAGTTCTTTGATGCACAGAATGGCTGGGTGTTCGGCGAAGGCGCCAGTGGCTATCCGCCCGGCAACGCTATGCGCACCACCGATGGCGGCGCGACCTGGACCAGCCATGGTTGTGACGGTTACCGTATCAATAGTGCCAGTTTCGTCACGCCGGATACCGGTTGGGCGGTCAGCGCCAGCACCGTCTTCCATACGGAGGATGGAGGCGAAAACTGGGTTTCTCAGGCAACAGGTGATTGGGGCGCGTATATCGACGTCACTTTCGTGGATGCCCGGCGTGGCTGGGCCTGCGGCGTCAGTGAATCCGATAGTCAGATCGTAGTCTACCGCACCGACGATGGCGGCCTCAACTGGAGCCAAACCGGATTACCCGCCGGACCTTCGGTTTCTCCCACCATCTTCTTCCTTGATTCGGTGAACGGTTGGGTCGGCGGTACCGGCTACCGGGGCGGCACCCCCGTCACCAACCTGTACAAGACTACGGACGGTGGCTTGACCTGGGAGCCGCGTGCACTTGCGCATGATTACGACATCGACCAGATTCGCTTCGTGGATCCTCAGAACGGCTGGATCACAGGCTCGAGCGCGCTGCTGCATACCACAGATGGAGGAACCACGTGGACGCTGCAGAGCACGGAGTTCTATAACAACACGGCGATCGACGCCATTGACCCGAACACCGCGTGGCATGTAGGGCAGTGGGGGCAAATCCGCAAGACCACTAACGGCGGCGCCTCGTGGGCCACGCTGGACCGCGGCCCCCATTGCATATTCCGCTCGGTGAGCTTTGTCAGCGAAACCGAGGGCTGGACCGTCGGCGACGGAGCGCTCGTCCACACCGCGGATGCCGGTGAACATTGGCAGGACGTGACGATGAATCCACAGGCCTATTACGCCAAGGTGGCTTTCATTGATGCGGCTCACGGCTGGCTGGGCGGTTACAACCGAATGGCCCGCACCACCGACGGCGGTCAATCTTGGCAGGAGACTGAGACCGGCTGGAACCAATATATTACCGGTATCCTGCCCATCAGCTCCTCGGAGTTGTGGGTGTGCAGTGATATGTGGTATTCCAATCCGGACGGCGACTCGACGGCCATTCGGCACAGCACCGACGGAGGCCTGAACTGGGAAATCAAATACAGCGGTTTTGGCTCGGGAGTCAGCGACATCTGCATGACCTCATCGTTGGATGGCTGGGCGGTCGGATCCTCCGGGTTGGTCATGCACACTACCAATGGCGGCGCCGACTGGAACCGGGTGCAACTCGGTTCCGACGTCTTCCACTATGCCGACGTTGACTTCCCCGATCCGCGCCACGGCTGGATTGTAGGTCTCACCACCAACCGTGATTCCGTGTGGCTCGGCCGCACGTCTGACGGGGGCGAAACATGGGAACGCCTGTCCTTGGCGATGTTCGGTTACATTAGCGATCTCCGCCGCGTGACCTTTACTGACTCGCTCCATGGCTGGGTGCTCGGATCAGGCTTTCACCCTCCGGAAAGAGTCTTTACCACCGACGATGGCGGTGAAACCTGGGCACCGATGACCTTTGCGGTTGGCGAGTACGTGGATGACATGTGCATCGTCAACAATTCACTCGGTTACCTTGTGGGACAGAACGGCGTGATCATGCGCTGGGGTGCGCCCACGGTGAATGCCGCCAGCTCGAAAGAGGTTGTGCAGAGTTTCGATCTGCAAGCCTATCCCAATCCCTTCAATTCCTGCACACGCATTACCTTTGATTTGCGGCGAAATGGTCCAGCTACATTGCGAGTCCTGAATGTTCTTGGTCAGGAAGTGGCTCGCCTCACCGACGGCATGCAACCTGCCGGACGCCACGAGGTCCTCTGGAACGCCGCCGCCGTTTCCTCCGGCATCTACTTTGCCGTTCTGACCTCCGGCCCGACCCAAATCGTAAATAAGATGGTGCTGATGAAATAGCATCACCTTCACCGCACAAGAAAAGCCCCGCCAGATTGCGGGGCTCTTTTTGCTCTGACCATGAATGCCGGTTTTATGCGCGCAGCACCTTTGCCGCCGCACTGATTGCCGAGAGCTTCTGTCCCGCAATCTCTTCCGTGCTCACCGGCCGATCGGCAAAGGTTCCGAACCCGCAATCCGGATTCAAAAATATCTTCTCTGCCGCCCGCTTCTTCAAAAGTCCGCGCACCTTGTCCACAATGAACTCCACAGACTCGATCTCCGACGTCCGCGGATTCACCACGCCTAAACCAATCTCTTTCTCTTCGGGAAGCGCCGCCAGCACGTCCACACTTCCTGCACGATCTGTGGCATATTCCAGCACAAACTGGTCGACGTTCATCCGCGAAAAATACGGCACCAGTGGATCATACGCTCCCGCCAGCAGTACATCTTCCTTGCGGCTCCAGTTGCCCCGGCAGACATGCAATCCCGTGCGGATCCCGTCCACGCCCTTCACCACCTCGTTAATCAGCTCCACCGCAAAGTTCAGTTCGCTTTCGGGACTTGCCTTCTCCGACAGTGCCGCGCACATGAACGTATGCGTCGCATGTGGCCCGGCGAACGCGACTTCCGACAGCACCGGCTCATCGAACTGCACAAAGGCGCAGCCCGCTTCGCGCAGCGCCAGCAACTCTTCACGCAGCAGCCGCACCACATCTTCGCCGAGACTCTCCTTGGTAGGATAAATCTCCGCCGTGAGACTCTTCACCCACATCGAGCGTGTCAACAGATACGGTCCGGGCAGCGCAACCTTAATCGGTTTCTGCGTGTGCCGTTTCAAAAAAGCCACATCCTCTGCGGCCAACGTCTTCCGTCTCGCAATCTTTCCCGTCACCACCGGATTGCGGATCGCGAAGGCCGGTACATCCAGCGCCTGCAAGATCCGCTCGAAGGCGGCCTTGTCTTCCACGTGGTCGAGCAACTCCGCCAGACTGTAAAGGGTCACGCCATCCGTGCGGTCCGCGATAAACGAATAGAAATTGTCCCGCCGCTGCTCGCCGTCCGTCACCAGATCCGCACCTGCTTCTTCCTGCACCCGCAGTGCGCGCAGCACCTCCGCATCCGCTCCTGTCTGAAACTCTTCCGCGCTGATTTTCCCGCGCTGTTTCCGCCGCAACAGATCGAGCATCGCCGCACTGCGCGGCAGGCTTCCCACTGTGGTTACCGGAAACAGCGGCATCCCGTTTCGATTGGTCATACCACTCTCATGCTGATGTCCATCGCCGCGCCGCGTCCAATGCTATTCAACACAGGCGAAACCTCCACCGTGTGCCGCCAGATTTCCTGTAGCACGTTCTCCTCCGCATCCGCCTGCACATACACCGTGCCGTGAATCTCTTTGAACCCGCTGTGCCCTTCCGTCTCCGTGCCGAGGAACACGAAGATATTGTCGATTTTTCCGCTGAGCACCATCTCGATCTGCTCGACAACAATCCCGCGCCGCGACGCATGGATCTGAAAACCCATCGTCAGGCACGAGCCGACCGCTCCCAGCAGATATTCCACCGCGCTCGGAGCGGCATCCTGCACGTCAAAGCTCGCCGGCTGCCCAGCCTCCCACGCATGATTGCGCGCATACACTTTCGTTGTCGGCCCGCCCGACCATCGCACCCGCGTCTGCCACGCAAAATCCCGTGCGGCTTGTTCCGTCTTCTCTTCGGATGCCGCGTCATCTCCGCGCCGCACGAAGAACTTGTTGGAAGCCTCCGTTTTGCGCCATCCCAAAAACGGATTGCGCGTCATCCGGCACCACGCGGGAAGATCCTCACACACGGAGGTCTCCGTACTGCGAATCTCCAGCACGCCGCCCGGTTGTACCGCATCCATCGCCTTGCGGATCACCAGCAGCAATCCCGATCCGCAATCCAAATTGCCGCCGTCGCATACCGCGCTGGCCGGAATGTCTTCCGTAATCTGAGGAGGCTGTTCAAGCATGAGGAGCCATCAATATGTAATCGAACTTCCACCCGTCACCAGAAACTCCACCACCTTGGCCCCGCCCACAATCGCCGTGTTGCCTGTCAGTTTGCTCTCATTCAGGCCGCGCTTCTTGAAGCACGGCGAGCATACCCAGATCGTCCCGCCGGCTCCGACATAATTATCCATCAATTCCTTCAGCGGCGCAAAGCCTTCCTCGTGAATGCTGTCGGCATATCCCTGCTGCGCGAGCCGTACGCCTTCTGTGCTCAGAAACACCACGGTCTCCACACCCGACGCCACTGAAGCGTTGGCCACCACAAAGCCCACCGTCGCCCGGTCCGCGTCATTCTTGGCATTGGTAATACTGATAAGCAACTTCGCCATGATTTACGTTTCCTTCTTTCGAATAAAGTAACTATTACTCTTAATGCCGGCCGGCCCGGCAACCAATTTATGTCCCGTCATTCCGCACCACGCGGGAATATCCACGACGGCGCCTGTGTCGTCGGCGCGGAATTCCAGAAGCTGACCCGGCTCAATCGCCTTGATCGCTTTCATCAGCGCCATCGCCAGTTCGCCGCATCCCAACCCGGCGGCATCATATACAGAATCGGCTTGAAGTAATTCCATCATGTCCTACAGACCGCGTTTTATTGGCCAAAGTTCCCGATTCGTCCGGACTTTTGCAGAAGTGGATGGCGTGGCTCTGTGATGTCAAAATAAATCTGCGACAGTGGTGCTCGCATCGGGAACCTTTTACTTGTCAAAGTTGTCTAATATGTGACTGTTGTTCATCATTATGACAAACGAGTCCAATTATGTCTCAAAAAGAAAAGAAGATCGCCATCGCCAAGGTGAAATGGCTCCGGCTCTGCCGCGAATGGGGCAAGGCCGCACTTCTCGCGGTCGTCATTGTCCTGCCCCTTCGCTCGTCCATCGCCGACTGGTATGAGGTTCCCACCGGCTCAATGAAGCCTACCATCATGGAAGGGGACCGGGTATTCGTCAATAAGCTTGCCTATGACCTCAAGGTGCCTTTCACCACATGGCACATTGCCACGTGGGGCGCTCCGTCGCGCGGCGATGTGGTGGTGCTTAAGTCTCCCACCGATGGAATCCGGCTGGTCAAACGCGTGATCGGCATTCCGGGAGACGTCATTGCCATGCAGAATGACCGCCTCACGGTCAACGGGCAGCCTGTAGATTACGCGCCCATCGACGAGAGCGCCTTTCACAAGGTCATGGTGAACGATGCCGATCACTACAAGTTCTTTGCAGAGGCTCTGCCGGGTAAAGATCATACGGTAATGATTACTCCCGGCACTCCCGCCATGCGCTCTTTCGGGGCGGTGCAGGTTCCCGCGGGCAGTTATTTTGTAATGGGAGATAACCGTGACAACAGCGCGGATTCGCGCTACATCGGCTTCATCTCCCGTGACCGCATCATGGGACATGCGCTGGCGGTGGTGATGTCTTTCAACTATGACAACTACCACTTGCCCCGCCTGAACCGTTTCCTGCTTCCCTTGTAACCGTCGGCAGACATCTCTTCGCGCAGCACACAGTGGCTCGCCCCAACGGCGAGCCATTTTGCCTTCTACTTTCAGTCTTTCAGAATTTTACAATTTCAGCCTTTTCTTCAAGTGCTCGATCTCGGCCTGTTAGTTCAAACGTGGGGCTATCCCATCGTCGTCGTCGGCACCGCTTTGCAGGGTGATGCTGCGTTGCTGATCTGTGGGTTTCTGGCCCATCAGGGGCACCTGAATGTGTTTCTGGTGTGGCTGACCGGCTCGCTCAGTGCCACGGCGGGCGATGTCATCTACTTTTATCTGGGCCGTCGCTGGGGAGAGAAGGTGCTGAACAAATTGCCCGGCATGGCGAAGACGAGTCTGGCGTGGGCGCGCGATGTGGTGGACCGCCATCCCAGCCGCGTGATGATCTTTATGCGCTATTTTTTCGGCGTGCGCATGGCCATGCCCATCATCTGCGGCATGTCCTCTATTCCCTTTGGCCGTTTTGTCCGCTACAACATCGCCACGGCTATTGTCTGGGCCGGAATCTTTGTCTGGGTCGGCTATCTCTTCGGCCTTGCGGCCAAAAAGTTTGTTGGACAGGTGGAGAAGTTCGAAATCATCTTCACCATCGTTCTGGCCGTGTTGGGAGTAGCCTACGGCCTGATCGCCAAGCGCGTCAGCAAGCGTTACATTCCCACAGATAAGGACAAAACTCCGTAGTCCTGTAATATAACCATTATTCAGACGTTACATAGCCACAATGTGATAAAGTACGGACGGTTCAGCACCGTCCGTACTTATTTTGGGGCATTGGTTGACATTTACGGAATAATGCATTTATTATAAGTTACTTTACTTGTTGACTTTTGGCTGAAATCTTTCATTTTTCGAAGGAGAAAGGCCATGAAGGCTCTCGGAATCGTCCTGCTTGCCCTGCTGATGAGCGCCATCCTGAGCGCTGGCTTTGCCCGCCCGGCTGTCGAACACACCGTTCGCGGCACGGTTCGCCTCGATGACGCCGATCCTGCCGCGACGTTCTCACTTATGGAGCATCGGATGGGCGCGGTTCGTACCACGCTTTCCAACTACGGCGTATGGGGCAACCCCAATGCCACTTCGGGCTATCACGGTTGGGAGTGGCCGATTAACAGCGGAAACAACTTTCTCTTTTCCGCCGGCGTGTGGGTCGGTGCGGAAATTGGTGCTGGCCACCGCGTGAGCACAACCACCGACGGTGACAATGGCACCGAGGAGTTCTGGCCCGAGCATATCGGCACGCACCCTCCACAAAATCCCAGTGCCGACTGGTGGGTGCAGTCCTGCTGTCTGACTCAGTATCGTGGCCGGCTCTATGAGCGCCTGGACTCGATCCGTGCTTACGAAGAGTTCTATGCGGCCTTTCAGGACAGCATTTCCCCTGTCTTTGTTCGCAGCATGGATCCCGACGGCCATGTGCCGCTCAGCGTGCACATCGCGCAGCGTACCCACGTCTGGCCGGGATACATCGCGCGGGACATCATCTTCGTGGATTACCTTATTCACAATATGGGACTCGATCCGCTGCATCACGTGTATCTCGCTCTGTTTGCCGATCCGGATATCGGCGCAGCAGGTGAGACCGGCGACAATGCCTCCGCCCATGACGGCAATTTCTATGATGACACCCGCCTGATGGCCGTGCAGGGCAAATACAATTTCTGGAGAGGCGCACCCACGCCCGGCCTATGGGCGATGAAGGTTACCGGCGCTCCGGTGCCGCTGGATCAGCTTCGCATCACGTTTCGCAACTTTGCCCGTCTAACCGGCGGTGATCCGCCTGTCGATGAGGACAAGTACAGCCTCATGTCCTCCGGAAACTCATCGGACACGTCGAGCCATGTGGACGATTGGCGGATGCTGCTCTGTTTCGGTCCCGCAGCCACCAATGGATTTGAGCTTGCGCCCGACAGCACGCTCTACATCAGCGTGGCCTTTCTCTCGGGTGCTAACCTGGACTCGCTGGATGTCAACGCGGCGCGCGCGCAGGCTCTCTTTGATTCCGGATACAACTACCATCCACCCGCACCCGCCGAGAACTTCCACGTCGTATCCAGTACGTCGGGAACAGTCACGCTCGCCTGGAGTCCGCCCAGCATCGGCACCTTCATCGGTTACAATCTCTTCGGACGTGATTCCGCCGGAGCAGGCCAGCAGGAACAATTCAACACCGCGCTGATCACCGACACCACCTTCACTGTCACCGGGCTGCAAAACGGCACGGACTGGCTCTTCCAACTGGAGACACGCGACACCAGCGGGCAGGGCAGCGTCTATGCCGAAGTGCTGAGCCGTGTGGGCGCCGCGCTTCCGGTGACCGGCCTCAGCGGACACACCGAGCAGGGCGCCGTTACACTGAATTGGAACCCAAGCTCCGAGCCGAATGTGACCGGCTACCGTGTCACTCGAACGACCCGCCTGACCTCGGGTGTCGTGGATACCGCGCTCTTTGCAACCACTGCCCCGGCCTATCAGGACAACACTCCCCGTCGCGGCTATGACAATATCTACCGTGTGCAGGCCGTCAACGACCTCGGAATCTACAGTTTCTACAGCGATTCGGTAGATCTGGTGCCGTGGGCTCCGCAGAGCCGCATTCTGGTGATGGATGAAACCGCGCCCGGCACACCGGCTGCGGGAGCCATTCCCGCCGACAGCGCCACCGCGCTTTATCAACGCCTGATGACGGCCATCGGCCAGCCCTTCGACTACTGCCGCGAACCGGGGTGCGGCACCACCGACTCGCTGGCGCGCTATGATCTGGTCATCTGGTGCAACGAGAACCGCGCCACGTCCAGCAATGACACGCGAGAGGATGCGCTGCGCCGCTATGTTGCCGCGGGCGGCAGACTGCTGCGCATTTCCCGGGAATTCTGCGCGGGAACCCTGCATCTGGCCGAAGGCATCAACCGCGCCACGGCGACGTGGGCATCGCTCGCTCCGCTGCAGCTCGATTCGGTTTACGCGTCGATGTATCATGTGAACCGGCCGGGCATGCAGTTCTCCGGCGCCACCTCAGCGCATTCCGGATTTCCGAGCTTCGCGCTGGACACGGCGCGGGTGCATTTCATCCGCTTCGGCACCAACCGCTATGACTATTTACCGGAGGTGGACCTGCTCTGGCCAACCGGCAACACGAGCGTGCTCTACCGCACCGTAGTGCTGTCCACCGACAGCTCCGGCTTTTCCAACCAGCCGTGTGGAGTGATCGGTCCCGGTGAGATCGTGCTCACTTTCCCGTTGTACTTCCTGCACGAGAGCGACGCGCAGACGATTCTGTCCGCCTGCATCGACACCCTGCGCTCGATGAATCTGGATGTACCAACACCGCCTCCTGCACCGCTTCCGCGCAGCACAGTGCTTCACCCGAGTTATCCCAATCCTTTCAATCCTGTCACCACGCTGCGATTCGATCTGTCGGCGATGAGGCATGTGCGGCTGGCCATCTACAATATGCTCGGGCAGCAGGTGGCTGTGCTGATGGACGGAATGATGCCGGCGGGAGCGCATGAGCTGACATGGAATGCCGGTGAGTATTCCTCCGGTCTTTACTTCGCGGTGCTCGAAGCCGGAGAAGTGCGTCAGACACAGAAGCTGATACTGTTGAAGTAGCTTCTCTTCCCATTGGATCACAACAAAAGAGCCCCGCGCGATGCGGGGCTCTTTGCATAGGCGGTGATCACGGCGGCTACTTCAGCAGCAGCAGCTTCTGCGAGGCATTAAACTGCTCGCCGGTGATGCGGGCCACATAGACTCCTGTGGGGAGCGCCGACGCGTCGAAGGTCAGACGGTGCTCGCCGGTGGCGAACAGATCGCGCGCCAGCGTCTGCCGCTCGCGACCGTTAAGGTCATAGACCGTAACCGTCAGGCGCTGCGGCGCAGTCAGGGTGAAGGAGAGTGTTGTCGCCGGATTGAAGGGGTTGGGATAGGCCGACAGTTTCGCGCTCTGTGGCAGCGGCGCGCGCAGTTCGTCCGCGCCGAGTGTAATCGTGGAGGTGGCGAGGGAATCGCGCGCAGCATCCACGTTTACCGCCCACAGCGAGTACTCATAGGTGGCGCCATGGTTCACCAGCGTATCGGTCCACGCGTAGTTGTGAGGGACGTTGCTGGAGTGTCCGGTTACCGACGCCACCCACGTGCCGTTGCGGAAAATCTCGAAGCGCACGTTGTTGATCTCGCTTAAGGCTACCCAGTTAAGCTGCGCCAGTCGCGGACCGCCATGGGTCAGAAAATTGCCGAGCGCTACCCAGTGCGGGGGAATCACGATCACGCTGGCGATGGAATCGCGTCCCGACGTGCTGCCGGTCTTCAGCGTATAGCGGTAACGGGTCTCGTTGACCGCATGCAGGTCGGTCCAGGAGTATTCCCACGGCTGCGTGGTCGTGCCGTGTCCCGTGATCTGCACCTGCGAGGTGTCGTTGCGCCAGATCTCGAAAAAGTAGTTGTTGGTTTCAGTGGTGGTGCCCCACTGGAAACGCACCTGTCCCGAGCCGGGAATGGCTTCGAAATGCGCGAGGTCCACCGTTCCGAACGCGAGCGCGGCGCACAGAGCAAGTCCGAAAATCAGAGCAAGAGTTCTCATAGGGATTCCCTCCGGTGAGTGGTCAGGCGGTCTTCTTCGGTGCAGTGAGTCCCATGATCAGGCCCAGCGCCACCGACCAGAGCGCGGCCAGACCGATTTGAAAGTCCTTGGGCAAGGAAAACGTAATGGTATGCGCGGGGATCCAGAACCAGAGCAGTGTCAGCCACGCCTTCTGTATTCCGGCCATATCCCAGCGGCGCGCGAGCAGGTTCTCTTCGACGCGATGGATGAACATCATCTGCGGGCCGAAGAACAGATTGGTGTTCACCGACAGCACAAAGGCCATGCCCACGGTGCCCGTCAGAAACTCCGGCACCAGGCTGTGCTCGTTCAGCGAGGCCACAAAGCCGCGCATTCCGGTAAAGCCGAGCTTGATAATAATTCCCAGCACCGCCCAGGCGGCGATTTTCCCCAGCAGAATCGTCAGCGAGCAGGGCAGGGCGGCCTGCTTGACACGCAGCCAGAACGACAGCAATTCACCGAGCGTTCCAAGCAGCGCAAACTGAATCGCCGCGGAGGTGAAGGGAGACCCTGTGACCCATTGAATATACCAATCCATCAACAACAACTCACTTTCGGGCGGTGGAAACACGCACGGGTTCGGGCATCATGGCCGCTGGTCCATAAAGGGTGTCCCACCATTTTTTCATAGAGGTCACAAGCACGAAAACCACACAAATCATCATCACCGCCGTAAGCGCCGAATCCAGATACCCAAGCAGGGGATTGGTGAGGGCCAGTGGCAGGAAGTTGTTGAAGATGTTCTCCCAGCCCGCGGTCAGAGTGGCCACCATGACAAAGGCCATGGGCAGCGCGGTGATCCATGCATAGCGGGCCTTGCCGAGATGAATGATCACGGTGGTGGCGACGCACAAACCGATGCCGGCCAGCAGTTGATTGGCCACGCCGAACATCGGCCAGATGGTGCTGATGGAGCCGGTGTAGATGAAATAGGACCACGACACGCAGACGATCAGGCTGGTGATCAGGTTGCCGGGAAGCCAGTTGTGCTCCCCTAATTTGGGATGCAGGCGGCCCAGCGATTCCTGCACCAGAAAACGGGCGACGCGGGTGCCGGTATCAATGGTGGTGAGGATGAACAGCGCCTCGAACATAATCAGGAAATGATACCAGTAGGACATCAGGCCGCTCATGCCGGGCAGTTTGGAGAAGATGTGGGCGACGCTCACGGCCAGCGACACCGCGCCGCCGGGGCGGCCTTCCACATTCTCGCCCACTTCCCGCGCAAGCTGCGGCAGTTCCACCTGTGTCATGCCCAGCGTTTGGAATTTTGCCGGGGGAACATTGATAGCGAAGTAGTCACCGGTGTTCAGGCAGCACACCGCCACGAGGCAGGTGATGCCAATCAGGCCTTCGGTGATCATCGCGCCGTAGCCGATGGTGCGAATGTCCGATTCGCGGCTGATCATTTTGGGAGTGGTTCCGGAGCCAACCAGTGAATGGAAGCCGCTGATGGCTCCGCAGGCAATGGTAATGAACAGGTACGGGAACAGGGCTCCGGGAATGATCGGTCCGCCACCGGAGGCGAACTTACTCAGCATTGGCGCCTGCATGGTGGGATGCACGATGATGATGCCGACCACAAGCAGCGCGATGGTGCCGAGCTTCATATAGGAACTCAGGTAGTCGCGTGGCACGAGCAGCATCCACACCGGCAGCACGGAGGCCAGAAAGCCGTAGATCACCAGACCGGTGGTGATCTGGGTCTGATTAAAGGTGAAGATGCCCGCCGCGCCGGAATTGGCGATAGTGCGGCCAAAGATCACGGCGGCGAACAGCAGGCTCACCCCGAAGATCGTAGCCTCGGTAATTTTACCGGGGCGGATCTTCTGCGTGTGGAAACCCATGTAGATGGCAATGGGCACCGTGCAACCGATGGTGAACACACCCCACGCACTGTCTTTAAGCGCGTTGACCACCGCCAGACCGAGACCGGAGAGCGAGATGATCACCACAAACAGAATGGCAATTCCCGCCATGAGCCCTGCCAGCGGCCCGATCTCACTGCGGGCAATGTCGGCCAGCGATTTGCCGCCATGCCGCACTGAGGCAAAGAGCAGAATGAAATCATGCACCGCGCCGGCCAGCACCGAGCCGATGAGCATCCACAGAAAGCCCGGCATGAATCCGAATTGCGCCGCCAGCACAGGCCCGATGAGTGGGCCCGCTCCGGCAATGGCGGCAAAATGGTGGCCGAAGAGCACCCACTTGCCGGTCGGCACAAAATTGTTGCCGTCACTCTGTTTGAAGGCCGGAGTGACTCGGGAATCATCGAGCACCGCGACCTTGGTCGCGAGAAACGCGCTGTAGTAGCGGTAGGCAAGGGCCAGCACGCAGAGTGTGCCGACCATGAAGGGAAGAGAATTCATGCGCCTTTGTCCGGGAGCTTACATCGTCACTACGGAGACGTCACGCCTGCAAAACCTGCGAGATGCGTCGATGTGTTCGCATCGAAAATGTTTTTTGACCAAACGAACCACTTAACCCGAAGAAAACGCTGAAAATCTGAGAATCTGAAAGGCTGAAAAAAGACGCCAAAAGCCATAGAAACCAGGATGCCAAAAGAAAAGCGGGAAATTGTCTTCGCACCTGCCTTTTTGCCTCGGCGAATACCCGTGCACCGTCACAATATATGAACGGGTGGGCAGGGTTGTCAAGCGGCATGGAGAACGCAAAATAGGCAATTAGAAATCGGAAATGGGAAAGCGGAGGCTGGGCCTCGCTTTTGGGATGGGCGGCGAGAGGCCCCTTTCGAGATGAACCGAAGCGGCGACCTCCGGTTTGGCGCGGATTATCAGCCCGAAAGGCAGCAATATGGTGTCGGCGGCAAGCCGCCGACACCGCAGTTTTTAGGGATATATGTTCTTTCGCGAGGCGGGCGGATCTAAGATCCGCCCCTCAGATAACCGCTCTGCGGGCGGTTTGAAAGAGCGCAGCAAGCTGCGCAACTACACAAGGATTACCTGAAATGGAAGAATGCGTAGTTGCACAGCTTGCTGTGCGAGTATCTTACTTCATGGGGCGGGAGCGGTAGGGGTAGTAGTGCGGCTCCCACATGGCGGCGTGGATGAGGTGCTCGAGGCGCTCATCGGACTCGCGGATGCCGAGACCCTCCTCGCGGGCCTGGCGGGCGACGGCCATGGCGACTTCGAAGCTGACCTGCCGGATGTGCTTCAGCGACGGCAACAGCATGCCATTCTCGCGCTGCTCGGGAGACACCATCTTGGAAATGGCGCAGCTTGCCGCGTGGAACATGCTGTGCGTAACCCGCGACGCCTGACAGACAATCGCACCCAGACCGACGCCGGGGAAGATGTAGAGGTTATTGCATTGGGAGATGTGCAGCTCGCGGCCATTGGGCAGACGCACCGGCGCGAAGGGACTTCCCGTCGCCATCAGCGCGCGGCCATCGGTGGCGCGCATGACCACATCGGGCGTGGTCTCGCACTTGGCCGTAGGATTGGACAGGGCCAGCACCACGGGACGGTCACAATGCTTCATCAGTTTGCGCAGCAGCGGCTCATCGAAGACGCCGGGCTGAGCGGAAAGGCCGATCAGCGTCGTGATCTTGCCGTGCTCCACCACTTCGGCCAGTGTCGGCGGACGGTCGTGGGGGATCGGCCAGTTGGCGGCCACGTCGCTGGGCTGGCAGAAGGGCGCCTGATACGGCTCCACCTTCATGCCGTCCATCAACAGTCCGGGAAGATCGAAGGCGAAGATGCGGCGGCGGGCCTCATCAAGGGGCGTGCCTTCTTCTTCATGCATCATGGTGCAGATGGCATTGGCCACACCGCTTCCGGCCTGACCGAAGCCGAGGATCGCCACCCGCTCATCACACATGTCGCGCCCGGTAATCTTCTTGGCGGTCATCAGAGCGGCGGCGGCCGTTGCGCCCGTGCCCTGAATATCGTCATTGAAGCAGGGCAGGCGGTGGCTGTAGCGGTCCAGCAGATTGAAGGCATTGTGCTTGCCGAAGTCTTCCCACTGCAACAGCGCGCGGGGAAACATGCGGCGCACACCCTGCACGAAGCGCTCGACGACTTCATAGTAGGCATCGCCGGTCAGACGGCGCTGGCGGATGCCGAGATAGAGATGATCGTCCAGCAGTTGCTGGTTGTTGGTGCCGACGTCGAGGCAGATGGGAAGCGTCGACGCCGGATGAATACCCGCGGCAGCGATGTAGAGCGCCAGCTTGCCGATGGGAATACCCATGCCGTTGGCGCCCAGGTCGCCGAGACCGAGAATGCGCTCGCCGTCGGTGACGACGATCAGCGAAATGTTGGGCAGACCGACGCTCTCCAGAATCTCTTCCACCGCGACGACGTTTTGCGGAGTGATGTAGACGCCGCGGTAGTGGCGCATGATGTGCGACATCTGCGTACAGGCCTGGCCCACGGTAGGCGTATACACAATGGGCAGCATCTCTTCAAGATGACGCATCATCAGCGCGTAAAACAGGGTCTCGTTGCGGTCGAGCAGGGATTCAAGAGCGATGTACTTGCCGAGGTCCGTGCGCTTGGAAGAGTAGTTCTCGTAGGCGCGTTCGATCTGATGTTCGAGGGAACCGACACTGTCGGTAATCAATCCGGTGAGGTGGAATTCATTGCGTTCCTGATAGGGGAAGGCGCTGCCCTTGTTGAGTAGCGGGTCGCGCATCAGGGCATAGCCCTTTTCGGGAACTTCGTAATAAATTTCCTGCGTGAGCGGGTCCACACGCATTTCAAAGCGTTTCATGGTCAATACCCAGTGATGTTCAGTGCCTGCAAGCAGCGTCGGCGGGCGATTCAGACGACCTGTGCATCCGAAGAGTCCGCTTTACAAGCAGTGGCAGAACAGACGTTAAGAGAATGAAAAAGTAATGGCTTGCGGGTTGCACCGCAGAAGAAATATAGTCTTTTTGACTCACTCTTTCAAGTGCAGATTGGAAACGCAAAAGAGCACGCCTTGCCGTGCTCTTTTGACTGTAGGCTGTAGTCAGAACGGACGGATCATCCGGCGGTTTCCGGGCGGGCTTTCTTTTCGGGATGCGCACCGCCCCACAGGATTTTGAAGGAGTGCAGCAGGCCGGGGAAGAGCGCGTCGAGGGCCTCGGCAACGCCCTTCTTGGATCCGGGCAGATTGATGATAATCGTATGGCCGCGAATGCCGGACTTGCCGCGGGTGAGCATGGAGTGCGGTGCGCGTTCCTGACCGTAGGCTCGCAGGGCCTCGGGAATGCCGGGAATCTCGCGCTCGATGACGGTGGTGGTGGCTTCGGGCGTGTGATCCCGCGGGCCGAAACCGGTGCCGCCGGAAGTCAGCACCAAATCCAGCGACATTTTGTCGGCATAGCTCACCAGGGCCGGGGCAATGGCCAGCGGATCACAGGCAACGACTTTGTAGTCTTCCACACGGAGGCCTTCGCCGCGCAGGCGGTCGGCGATGAGTTTGCCCGCCAGATCCTCTTTGTTCCCGGCGGCAATGGCATCGGACACTACCAGCACGGCAGCGCGCAGGGGCTTGGCAAAGCTCTCGCGGTAATCGAAGCGACTGCCTTTCTTGATCACCAGCCGGATGCGGTCGATCTCCAGGGTGTCATCAAAGACCCGGATCATGTCATAGATCGTGAGTGCGGCGGTGGAGGTGGCGGTCAGGGCCTCCATCTCCAAGCCGGTGCGGGCGATGGCTTTGACGGTGGCGGTGACGACGATCTCCTTTTCGCCGATGGCAAAGAGTATTCCGACAAATTCGACCGGCACCGGATGAACAAGGGGGATCAGTTGACTGCAATTCTTGGCAGCCTGAATTCCCGCGACGCGGGCGACTTCAAGCACGTCACCCTTGGGAATGTCCTTGCGCTGAATGCGTTCAATGGTCTCCGGGCGCATATGGACCGTCGCTTCGGCGGTGGAGATGCGCAGCGTGTTAGTCTTGCGAGTAATATCATGCATAATACCGTACTCCCTCATCCTCGTAAGCGCATAATGCCGTAACTATGGATACAATAAGTCTTCAAAGAGCGAAAGCAAAACGGAAAACGCCGAATGGCTGCGATCTCAGATGGAGATGTTGTTGTGTCCGGCCAACTGCTGTAGCCGCTCAAGCTGGGCGGGCGGGTTGACGGTCAGCAGGTGGTTCTCTTCCATCTGGGAAAGGGGAACCCAGATGGGCGGGCATTGCCGGGTAAGATGGCGCAGGGAGGGACAGTCCGACTTCAAAGTCTGGCGCACATCCTCCAGCAGCGAGGCCGGGTAATAGCCCGGGAAGGGATGAAAGGAGGTGCCGCGCGGCACGAGGAACAGGTGCGCGACGGATGGATGGGCTTCTATGAGCTGCCGCAGCAGCGGAATCGTCATAAACGGCTGGTTGCAGGTTGCCACCAGATAGCCGCTATCCAAGGTGCTGGCGAGCAGGACTTCGAGGCTGGACAGCAGGCTGCGCTGGGGATGAGGATCCTCGATCTGGCGGATGCGCTCATCCTGCGGCAGGGGTACGCCGCCATCTCCCACGATGACCACCGAACGGCAGACACTCAGCAGGGGGCGGAGCACATGCTCAAGCATGATTTTTCCATCCCACATGGGTTTCCCCTGCGGTGCAGAGCCGGAATACCGATAATCCGCGCCGATCAGGATAGCGCCGGTGTGCGGCCAAAGAGAAGAAGGTTCGTTCATGGAGCGATCAGCAGCCTAAAGAAACTGGACTTGCCGTTCAATTTACAACATCCTTTTGTCAACATCAATGGTTACAGGGCGTTTGCTTCAGATGGCGGATTGAAGGCCGAAGAGACCGGAGTTCTGCCTCTTGGGCGATAAACAAAACACTTATATAGTTATAAAACAGCAATATAAATAAATACTTTGTTAAAAAAGGGACTTGACATTTTGATAAGGTTGGCGTATCTTCATGCCATGAACTATTCGCAGGGTGAAGTAAAATCCGCCACGGAAGCACTGAGTGCGCAGGCGACTGGCCTCATGGCCCTCACGCATGAGCTGGCCTTGTGCTGTCAGGCCAAGGAAGAACAGATATTTACCCGGTTCCGCCTGTCGGTAGCCGAAGGGCGGGTGCTGCAGTCGGTGGCTAATCGGGGAGCCTCCACGCCGTCGGACGTGGCGCGCGATTTGGATCTGGGTCGCAGCCGGTTAACCTTGCTGGTGGATGGGCTGGTGGTGAAGAAATTCTTGAAGCGCGCAGAATCGGTGGAGGACCGCCGGGTGCGAACCTTGACCTTGACGCCGTCAGGCCGGAAGGTCGCGCGGGATGTGACGGAATTTCAGTTGGATTTTCATGAGCAGTTGCTGAAGAGATTCAAGCCCGAAGAGCGCGAGCAGCTTTTCCGGGTGCTGAACTCTTTGCACGGCGCGATTGAAGTGCTGCGAGAAGAGATAAGGGATAAGGGATAAGGGATAAGGGAAGACACTCCGATATGAAGAGACTTTTGATCTTGGGCGGCGGCACCGGGGGAACGATCATGGCCAACAGGCTGTCGCCGGTGCTCGACAAACGTGAGTGGCAGATCACGCTGATAGACGAATCGCGCGTGCATTACTACCAGCCGGGATTTCTGTTTATCCCCTTCGGAATCTATGCGCCTGATGATGTGATCAAGCCGAGCCGCGATTTCTATCCGTCGGGAGTGGATGTGATCACTGCGGCGGTGGATGTGATCGAACCGAAAGAGAACCGGGTCCGCCTGGCGGATGGGCGGCAGATCGGTTATGACTATTTGATTATTGCGACGGGTAGCCGAATTCATCCCGAAGAGATCGAAGGGATGATGGACGGCGGGTGGCGCAAGAACATTTTCGATTTCTATACCATCGAAGGCTCGACGGCGCTGGCGAACTTCTTCAAGTACTGGGAAGGCGGACGGCTGGTGGTGAGTATTGCCGAGATGCCGATCAAATGCCCGGTGGCCCCGCTGGAATTTGTGTTTTTGGCGGACTGGTGGTTTACGGAGCAGGGGATGCGGGACAAGGTGCGGATCGAGCTGGTGACGCCGCTTCCCGGAGCCTTTACCAAGCCGATTGCCTCGCGGTATCTTGGGGAGTTTCTGCAGCGCAAGAATATTGCCCTGACTACGGAATTTGCCATCGCCGGCGTGGACAGCGCGGCGAACAAGATTGTCTCCTGGGACAAGCGGGAAGTTGGCTACGATGTGCTGGTGACGATTCCTACCAACATGGGGGCGGAGGTGATCGGACGGTCGGGGATGGGAGATGATTTGAATTTCATCCCGACGGAAAAGCACACCTTGCGGTCGCGCGATTACGAGAATGTATTTGTGCTGGGCGATGCGACGAACCTGCCGAGTTCCAAGGCCGGGTCGGTGGCGCACTTCCAGTCGGACGTGCTGGTGGAAAATATCCTGCGGGCGGCGGAAGGGCGGGATCTCAAGGGGACGTTTGACGGCCATGCCAATTGCTTCATCGAATCGGGATTCGGCAAGGGTGTGCTGATCGATTTCAACTATGACGTTGAACCGCTGCCGGGGAAGTTTCCGTTGCCCGGCGTGGGGCCGTTCTCCCTGCTTGAAGAGACGAGGATGAACCACTGGGGCAAGATGACCTTCCGCTGGGTCTACTGGAATCTGCTGCTGAAAGGCGCTGAGATGCCGATTGAAGCCCAGATGACAATGGCCGGAAAGATGAGGCAGACCCGATGAGTGATGATGCACTGGCCGCGCGCCTCGAAGCCATCGAGTCGAAGCTGGACCGGATTACCGAGTACATCGAAGCCGAGAGCCGCCACCGCCGCGACATGCAGGAACTCAAGAGCGATCTGGCCTTGGTGGGCAAGGATCTGTTTCAGGCGGCAGTGATCGAACTGGACGACGTGGCGGAGCATTTCGATTCGCGGGATCTGCTGCGGCTGGTGAAGAAACTGCTGCGCAATACGCGGAATCTGAACCATATGCTGGACCAGATGTCGAGCACGGCGGATTTCTTCGAAGATATGAAGCCCATCGGCAAGCAGATGTTCCAGGAATTGCTGGAGACTCTGGACGAACTGGACCGCAAGGGCTATTTCACCTTCTTCCGCGAGATGACCGGAGTGCTGGACACGATTGTGACCTCCTACTCGGTGGAGGACGTGCGGGCCCTGCGGGAAAATGTGGTGTCGATTCTGAACACGGTCAAGAGCATGACCCAGCCCGACATGCTGAGTTCGATCAATAATGCGACGGGATTTTTCCGCAAGATGGATATCGCTGTGCAGAAGGATGTATCCCTGACGATGCTCATCAGGCAGATGGGCGATCCGGAGGTGCGGCGGGGGATTTACTTTTTGTTGCAGTTTGCCAAGAGCATGGCCAAGCAGGGCTAAGCCCTGCACCCGGGTCGCCTGCTCGGCGGCGTAGGGGTTCTACGTGAAGGCCGCGCGGTCCCCAAGAGCCGGACACTGACCAGGGTTGGATCTGCCGTAGGGGCACGACACGTCGTGCCCGCCTTGTGGGGCGGTCGATGTTACGCGGGCGGATCTAAGATCCACCCCTCCGACAACCGCCGTGCGAGCGGTTACGATATTTGCCAACAGAAGAGATTTCACACGACAAACATCTCATTTTGGAGAATACATTATGGCGACGAAGACATTGGCGGGAAAGACCGTCGAAGTGGACGAGGAAGGATTTCTGAAGAACCCGGCGGATTGGACGGAAGCGATGGCTCCGGAGTTGGCTCTGGAAGATGGGATCTCTGAGCTGACAGACGGACACTGGAAGGTGATCCGGTTTATGCGGGATGATTTTACGGCGAGCGGTCAGATCCCGACCATCCGCCGCATCAAGAACGCGGGCGGGATTCCGACGAATGTGCTTTATGAACTGTTCCCCAACGGTCCGGCGAAGAAGGCGGCACGGGCGGCGGGGCTGGGCAAGCCGCAAGGCTGCGTATGATTTGAAGGATGAAGGATGAAGGCGGAAGGATGAAGGCGGAAGGATGAAGGGGAGACCGGAGTCTGGGAACGAACGTAGACAGGGAGAACTCTGATGGCTGACGACAAAATCAAGAAGGTCTCGATAGTGATTTCGCGCGGATCGCTGGAAGGCATCTATCCGGGGCTGATTATGGGGAACGGTGCGCGGATGGAAGGCATCGAGGCGAATCTGTTTTTCACCTTCTTCGGACTGGAAGCGATCATCACGAAGAAGATGAACCATATCAAAGTGGCGACCGTGGGAAATCCGGGGATGCATATGCCGACGATGCTGGGGATGCTGCCGGGAATGTCGGCCTTTGCCACGGGGATGATGAAAAAGCAGATGGACAAGCTGGACATTCCGCCGATTCCGGAATTCGTGGAGATGGTGCGCGACGCCGGGGCTAAACTATATGCCTGCAAGGCCACGGTGGAGATGTTCGGTCTGAAGAAGGAAGACTTTTGCCCACAAACAGAAGCAATCATCAATGTTGGCAAGTTTTACGAGATATCGGCGGGCGGGCAGATTATCTTCACCTGAAGAAGAATCTGAAAGGCTGAAAATCTGAAAGACTGCAAGGCGACCGGATCATTTCCGGTCGCTTTTCTTGTGAGTTGAACATGCGCGCCTCTTGAGCATGTCGGAAATTTGATAAGCTGAAATATCACATTTTGAATGGAGCGTGACAGACAGTGCGCAATCAGGAGGTTAGCAAGTGTGAGAGATCGCATGGGTGGGGAGCGCACGGCAAATCGCAGATCTGGTTTTGTTGGCGAAAATTTTGCATCTTAGCGTGTTCCCGCCGCACATCATTGCGGCGGAAAGGATTAGAAGGTTAACCCATTGCTGGATTTTCAGCCAGCGATGAATTCCGGAGAAACTATGCGACGTGTGTTTATTACTGTGATGCTTCTTGTTGTGGTGTGTATTGTCCCGGCCTACTCGCAGATGACCCTGGTTGTGTGTGACCCTGCCAATGGCGGGACGGCAGGATTGAGCGACACCTTGTCCTGGATCTACAGCGCGGCGATTGATACGGCGGCGCGGTGGAACAATCCGGGCGCTTGCGTGGCCGTACTGAGTTTCGATCCCCCCAACTTCGAGGTGACGGATCACCGCTTCAGCCACGATTTGCGCGTGATGGCCCTGATGGTAGATCTGCAGGCGAATACGGACTATGTGTGGGCGTTCACCAATATCCGCAGCACGACCGGTGATTCCCTTGGTCTGCCGATTGTAGGAATGTTTACTACGGCCACTTCGGTAGGACAGCGGACCGTGTCAGGGCACGTGACTTATGCGGGCAACTCGGATGGCGCCATTGTGGCCCTGTTGGACCACAACCCGGACGAAGATACCGATCATTACGCACGGGCCGGTGCGGTACTGACCGCCGGTGATGGCAATTATACCGTCAGTTACGTGCGAGACGGCACCTATTGGCCTGTCGTGGTCCGCGACATCAACCACGACGGCGAGATTGATGACCGGGATGAAGGCGGAAACTACGACCCGAATCACGATGGACTCGCGAACAGCATTACCGTCAGCGGCGATAACCTGACGCAGATTGATTTTGAGATGGGGCTGATCGCGAACGGAGCGATTGTCCATCACGGAACGCTGCCGACGGCGATTTCGCTTTCGCAGAACTATCCGAATCCCTTCAACCCGACGACGGAGATTCAGTTCGCGCTGCCGAGCGTGCAGAAGGTGAAGCTGTCGGTGTTTGACATGCTGGGCCGGGAAATTGCGGTGCTGGCCAGCGGCACGATGAGCGCGGGCAGCCACACGGCACAGTTTGACGGCGCGGGCCTGCCTTCAGGAATTTACTTCTACCGTCTGACGGCAGGATCCTTCAGCATGACGCAGAAGATGCTGCTGGTGAAGTAGCAGGGGTACCGTGTCGCCTGCCCGGCGTCGAAGGGGTTCTACATGAAGAGCCGCGCGGAGTGTCATGCTTCGCGCGGCTTCTTTTGCTTGGCAGAGTAGGACGGAATTGCCGAACGGCGGTACGGGTGGTGAGGTCACATACCCACAATACAATGCTTTAGAACCGGAGGATGCGGAGAGCATTCTTTTTGCAATAGACAGACTGCCGATGCTTTCGGCAATGTTGCCGTGTGAGTGCGCATTGTCATAACAACTTCAAGGCAACATTCGATTCACAAAAAGGAATGCGGGATGAACAGGCGATTCTTTCTTTCACTTCTGGCGGCGGCGCTGCTGGCGACCGCGGCCCTGGGACAGATGACGGTAGTTTCAAGCGTACCGGAAAATGGCGCGGTAGGTGTTGCCACGGCCAGTACGGTGAGCTTTACCTTCAGCGAGCCGCTGGATACCTCGCGGCATATCGGGGATGAAGGGCTGTGCGTGAGTTTTCTGGCGCATGACCCGCAGGATTCGATGAGCCTCGCGGGGGTCTCCTACAGCGCCGACCTGCGGACGATGTCTCTGGACCTGGTGCATACCGCGAATACCGATTTTTTGTGGCTGGTGGAACTGGCGTGGAGCGCGACGGGAGACCTGCTTTCTATGCCGTACCCGCTGTGCTACACGACGGCGGCGAGCTTGGGAGAGTTTGCCGTGAGTGGAGCGGTCAGCATGGAGGGCGGCGGTTCACCCGTGGGAGCCGTGATGGGTCTGATGGATGTCAGTCCGTTTGGGGAGCATGGGACCCTGCTTGCCGGAACGGTGATCAGCACTGTGGGCGGAAGTTATACGGCGTCCTTTGTCCGCCCCGGCACCTACTATCCGATTAGTGCACTCGACGGCAATCACGATGGGAGCATGGACGGGGAAATGGATCTGATCGGCTACTATGATCCGGATCACACGGGCACTCCGCAGGCCATTACCGTCACGGACGCAAGTCTTCCCTCGGTGGATATGGTGCTGATGCACTTAAACCACTGGATCACTGCTCATGAGAGCCTCGACACGGTGCGGGCGATGGCAGCGGAATTCGGCAGCGATTTTCAACTGATGACGATCCGGTCGAACAGCGACAGCGTGGGCATAGACGGCAGGGCGCGCGGCTGGTCCTACATTTTCTTCTCACCGGAGCGCCAGCGCTGTTTGAGTCTGAACGTGGAATCCGGGCGCATTTCCCCGGACACGGCACAGAACAACCAGTTCCCGCCGAACATGCTGACGCTGCCGCTGGATTATCTGGACAGCGATACGATTATGGCGATTGCCGAAGAGAATGGCGGAGCGGAAATTCGCACGCAGCACAATATCCAGCAGATCAGCCTGATGGCAGGCAACCTGCAATGGTTCCTTCCGCAAAATCCGAACGCGATCGTTTGGGTTGCCGAATATAGCTGGCACGCGCAAGATTCGCTGTGGGAATCGTGGCGCGTGGCGCTGGATATTCACACCGGCGAAGTGGTGGTTCCCAACGCCGTGAGGCCTGCGCCGGCGGTTACGGCGGAAGGGTTTGCGCTGCTGCCGAATTTCCCGAATCCGTTTAACCCTTCGACGACGGTACCGTTTGTGCTGCCCAAGTCCGCGCACGTGGACTTAAAAGTCTACGACGTGGTGGGGCGCGAGGTGGCGACGCTGGTGAACGGCACACTGCCTGCCGGTGCGCACAGTGCGCGGTTTGAGGCGAATCATCTGCCCAACGGCATCTACTTCTGCCGGCTGCATGCCGGGCCGCAGATGCTGACGCGGAAGGTGCTGCTCCTCAAGTAGGAAAAAGCTGAAATACTGAAACGCCGAAAGTGAAGAGCCGCGCGGGTGTGAAAGCCTGCGCGGCTTTGATTTGTGTGTGCCTCCGGGGAGGTCGTGAGGTTGCAAGCGCGGGAACCGTAACCATGATGCAAGTGCTTGTAGAATGGTTTGTTATAAGCATGGGCGGGCGACAGGCTGCGGCTCGCAATCGTGAGGGAAGTTTTGCATCTTTTATGGATTCAGTCGGTGGCTCACAATTTAACAGGATTGATGCTATGATCCGGTTGCGTTTGGCGATGCTTGCCCTGCTGGCCGTGATGGGGCTGGCGGGCGTTTCGGCGGTGTGTCTGGCTCAGGGGACGGTGAGTGCTCCGGCGCGCACCCACGAGATTACTTTGGACGACTATTTTACGCAGGCGTTTATTTCCGACTGCGCGATTTCGCCGGACGGGCGGTATGTGGTCTACAGCGAAATGCGGTGGGAGCCGTCGGCAGAACGGCGCAACACGGAATTGTGGGTGGTGGACACCAAGAGTGGGGAGTCGCGGCGGTTGACG
Organism: bacterium; assembly: GCA_036504735.1. Taxonomy (NCBI): domain Bacteria; species bacterium. The sequence goes on along the minus strand of DASXUQ010000002.1, from coordinate 155,472 downwards.
TTTGATCCGGCGGCGGATTCGGAGCCGCGTTGGAGCCATGACAGCAAGACCATTTATTTCCTGAGTTCTCGCGGCAAGGAAGGGGATCCGGCGCCGCTGAACAAGGAAACGCAGGTGTGGCGGGTGGCGGTGGACGGAGGCGAGCCGCAGGCGGTGACGCGGCTTCAAAAGGGTGTAAGCGCCTATGCCATGTCCCGCGACGGGAAGACGCTGTACTATTCTTCGCCGGTGGAGAAGGTTGCGGAGGATTTCAAAGACCTGCGCGAGGAATACAGCAAGCTGACCTACGGCAAGGGTGTGGACACGCACACGCAGGTGTGGAAACTGGATCTGACAAGCTGGCGCACGGACAAGCTGATTGACGAGCAGCGGTACATTGTGGAATTTGCGGTGTCGCCGGACGAGCAGAAGATTGCGATGATCACGCGCTATGCCGAACCGGATATCTGGAACGAAGGGTTCTCGCGGGTGGACGTGTACGATGCCGCCGCGCAGAAGGTGACCACTCTGGCCGATGAACTCTGGCGCAAGAACACGCCGTCACCTTATGGCTGGCTGGACGGGTTGACGTGGAGCGCGGACTCGAAGAAGCTGGCCTTCCGCGAATCCTTTGACGGGTATCCTTCGGAACTTTTGGTGGCACAGTGGAATGGCGCTACGGTGCAGAGTTTCCGGCTGAAGCGGCCTGAAGAGTTTTCTTTGGGAGATTCACCGCGGATGATGTGGATCGGCACCTCCAGCGATCTGTGCTTTTTGAGCGATGTGAAGGCGCGGGTGCGGGTGGCAGTAATCAGCGGGATTGAGGGGGGAAAGCAGGGCGCGTACCGGGTGCTGACACCGGGAGATATTGTGGCCGAGACCTTCAGCATGACTCCCGACGGAAAGAGTTTTGCAGCGGCGATCAGCGACACGACGCATCCGGCGGATATTTATTTCGGCGCGGTGGCGGGAAAGGGCGGCCTGAAGCGGCTGACGCGGGTGAATCCGCAGATTGACACGTGGAAGCTGCCGCATATTCAGGTGGTGTCCTGGAAGGGCGCGCACGGGGACAACGTGGAAGGGATTCTGGAACTGCCGTATGACTACAAGCCGGGGCAGAAGCTGCCGATGCATGTGGCTTTGCACGGCGGACCGACGGATGCGGATCATCTCTATTTTCAATACTGGATTTATGGACGCGGACTGTGGGCCTCACTCGGCTGGGCCGTGTTTGCACCGAACTACCGTGGCTCGGTGGGTTATGGCGACAAGTTTTTGACGGATCTGGTCGGACATGAGAACGAGATCGAAGTCGAGGACATTCTGACGGGCGTGGACGCAATGGTGGCGCGGGGGATTGCGGACTCTTCCAAGCTGGCGGTGTCGGGCTGGTCCAACGGCGGATATTTGACCAATTGCCTGATCACCAAGACGAACCGCTTTAAGGCGGCCTCGAGCGGCGCGGGCGTGCTTGATATGGCGATGCAGTGGGGCACGGAAGACACGCCGGGGCATGTGATCAATTTCCAGCAGGGGTTCCCGTGGTCTAACCCGAATGCCTACCGCAAGGCTTCCCCGCTGTGGGATGCGGACAAGATTACCACACCGACCCTGATTCACGTGGGCGAGGACGATGAGCGCGTGCCGGCGGTGCATGCCCGCACCTTATTCCGCGCGCTGAATTTCTACCGGAATATTCCGTCGGAACTGGTGATGTATCCGGGACAGGGCCACGGGCTCATGACCTACACGGACCGCAAGGCGAAGCTGGCCTGGGACATAGCGTGGTTTGATAAGTATGTGCTGGGGAAGAAGGCTGAAGGAACGATGAACGATAAACGATGAACGAGGAACGCGAGACCAGAGACCGAAGACTTGAGACTCGAACGGATGCATGTATGCACCTTGGGAGGTGAAGCATGACGAGCACATGGGTGAGGTGGTGGGTGGCGGTGCTGATGGCGCTGCCGGTGTGGGCGGGGACTCCGTTGCCGCAGACGGCTTTCTTTGTCCAGAATGAGGGCCAGTGGGACGGCGCGTTTGCCTTCAAGTACGAGGGGAAGGGGGCGGCGTATTTTTTGACGGAGTCGGGGATGACGGTAGATTTGCATTACCCCCATCTAACTTCCCCCACAAAGTGGGGGAAGGACTTCAGCCGTAGCCGTGATGCAGAGGCAGACAAGGGGCTAAAGCCCCTTGCCCCGGCGGTGCGTGGGCATGTGCTCCGGCTCTCCTATGTGAACGCCAACCCCATCCCCATCCTGACCGGCGAAGACAAGCTCCCCAGCTACAGCAACTACTTCCTGTCTCGTGATAGCTGCAAATGGCGCAGCCGTGTGGGCCATTACCGCAGCATCACCGCCCAAGACGTCTGGCCGGGCATTGACGTTCAGTACCGGATCGCCACTCAAGGCGTTGAAACCGTCTACCGCGTCCACCCCGGTGCCAATGCATCTCTGATCCAGCTTCGCTATGAAGGGCAGGAGGGAACGCTGTCTCTTGCCGGTGATGGTTCTTTGCAGATCCTGACCTCGCTGGGTCTGGTGACAGAAAAAGCTCCCTTTGCCTATCAAAACCTCAATCACACCCAGATCGAAGTCCCCTGCCGCTATGACCTGACCGCTGAAGGCAACTACCGCTTTGTGTTAGGGCTGTACGATACCACACGGGAAGTAATAATTGATCCGCTGGTGTACAGCAGCTATTTCGGTGCCGGATACGGCATGCTGGCGCTGGCCCATGATCCGCAGCATAATCTGCTCGGGGTCGGTGACACCTTTGACGGCAACTTCCCCGTAACGCCCGGCGCCTATCAGACGGTGATGGTGGGCACCACGGATTCCTATGTCGCCAAGTTTGCCCCCGGTGGACAAGACCTGTTCTTTTGCACGTTCATTGGCGGTTCCGCCTATGATGGTGAAGGCTCTGGTGCTGTGGTCTCTGATAGGGATGGCCATGTCTGCGTTGGCGGGATGACTTACAGCACCGACTGGCCTCTAACCTCCGATGCCTTCGACAGCACATTCGGTGGGGAATACGAGGGATTTTTCTTTATGCTCTCATCCGACGGAGCGACGTTGGAATACTCCACTTATGTGGGCGGTGCGGGACGAGACAGGGTGAGCCGCGCCGCCATGGATAGTCTCAGCGGCGACATCTATCTTGCCGGCCAGACGGAGCACGAATCCCAGAGTGATTTCCCGCTCACGCCCGATGCCATGTATCGCCAGACGGTCGGGGCTGCAGGCTGCGTCATGATTTTTGATCCACACGTGCATGCCTTGCTCTACAGCACTATCGTTCCCTCGGAGATCGACCCGAGTTCATTGTACGTGCTTGGCAACCGACGTGTCTGGCTCGCCGGCACAGCCTCTGACAGCGGCTTGGCGGTCACGGACGACGCTTATCAAGCCGATTTTGTGAGTGGGATGGATGGCTTTCTGACGCGGCTGGATTTGTTCCGGGGCGTCGTAGAGTACGGCTCATACTTTGGCGGCAATGACTATGATTTCATGCAGATGTCGCTCGTGGGCGAAGACCGTGTCGCCCTGTTCGGATGGACATTTTCGACCAATTTCCCTCCCGTCACGCCCGGGGCCTTTGACACGACCCGTCGCCTATGGGATAATCTCCCAGATGGGTATATCACCATCCTCCATCTCCCGGCGACCATCGAGTACTCGACAATTCTGGGCGGATCCGGCGGTGATGAAGTCGTTGCCGTGCACAGCACCCCTTCCGGCGACATTCTGGCCTTGGGTAATACGGCCAGTCCGGATTTTCCCTTAACACCCAATGCTATGGACACGACCTACGGCTGGTGGGACATGTTTGTATGCCGCTTAAGCGGCGACTTGGGCCATCTACTGTACGGATCCCGTCTCGGGGGCGATGCCAATGACTATGTGCGTACGGCCGTCTTTGATGAAGGCGATTCGGTGTGGCTGGCAGGATCATCGAGTTCCAGGACGTTCCCGGTGACTCCGGATGCGTTTCAGCCAGTAGCCTCGGCGGGCTACAATAATGTCATGAGCCGCGTCGCCATTGATCAAGGTCCAGATGTCGCCGCTAAGTCCAACCCCTTGCCACAGGATTTCGCCCTTTCTGCCTTCCCCAATCCTTTCAATCCCACCACTACGCTGTCCTTCACGCTGCCTGCACCGTCCGAGGTGACGCTGGAGGTGTTTGATGTGCTGGGGCGGTGTGTGTATCAGAAGGAGTTGGGGAGGATGAGTGCGGGGGAGCAGCAGTACCGGTTTGAGGGATCGGAGCTATCCTCGGGGGTGTATTTTGCCAGATTACAGGCGGGGAGGGATGTGGGGGTGAGGAAGATGATCATGCTCAAATAGGAAATTTGAAATAGGAAATAGGAAAGAAGACGAGCCGATGGGGGTTGGTTGCGGTCGGGTTGTGGATGGGGTGCGGGTTTGTTTGTCTTTCGGCTCAACCCGACTCGGCGGTCTTGGGTGGGGTTGGTTTCGGTCGGGTTGGGGATGGGGTAATTGTCAGGCGGGCCGGTCTTAGACCGGCCCCTACCCCGACGCGGCGGGTGCTTGGGGGGCGGTTTTTGGGGGGCGAGCCCGAGGTGCTTCCCGAAGACGGTAAGCATGACAAATTATGGGGGTGCGCGGGTCGTGGAACCCGCATTAAACGTCAAGAAGACGCCCGTGCTGAGGCAGCGCGGGCGCTTCTATTTCGCCATGCGGAGAATCTCCGGGATGGCAAGTCCATAAGAGTTCAGTTAGGGGAAAAGGGTCAGCGTCCGCTGCTGCCGGACTTTTCCTGGCCTTCCTTGGTGCGGCGATCGTGTTCCGGATCTACCACCCGGCCTTGGCCGTGGGACTCATGGGTCGTGCCCTTGTTGGCTTCGCCGCCCTTTCGTCCCGCTTCTTCGCGCGACATACCGCGTCTTTCGTCTGGCATGATTAACTCCTTGCCTATCCTAAATAATCCGTATCCATACTGTGAGCCATCCTGCGGTGCTCACGTTCTCATCAATGAAAGATGCCGGCTTGGTTGCCAAGCTATTTATACAACTCGCCATAACAATTTGCGGGTTCCACCGTTGGCGACGGGCTTAGATGAAGCAAGATCGACTGAGGGTGCTTCGGGTGGATCGGTGGAGAAGAGGGCGCGCGGGCGGTCGCTGCATATGGAAAGCAAAGCGTCCGAACCGTGACAGTTCGGACGCGAAACTCCAACCTTTGTGCAGCCATTGCGCAACCTCATGGCCCGCGCGCAGGTGCTGCGCAACTATCCGAACTTACGCGTGGCGCTCGCGATCACCTTTCTGATTGGGATCCTGCGGGAGTCCACCGGTCTGGCGATCCTGTCCGCCCTGTGGGGATTTGCTGCTCTGCCCGCGCTTGTCATGTTTCTTATTGCGGGCTTTTTGTCTCTGATCTGGCATAGCTACCTCCGGATTTGCCCCTGCGCAATGTGCGAAAACCGTCCGCGCCGCAGAGGTGCCAGATTATAAACTCTTCGGAAGGATGTGCGGTTTCGGCAGATATTCGGCGACGGGCGGGAATGAATCTTGCGTTGTGAGGTACGGGGTTCAGGATGGCTATGGCATGTGTCAGGGCGGCGATGGGCACGGCAGAGATAATGCCCTGATTACGAAGCAGTAAGGATACGAAAAGTTCTTTTGGCCACTTGTCAGAACCCCTTGCTTTCGCGTCCGTATTTTGTTACACTTAGTCAGATATGATCCCTATCCGCATGTGTGCGAAATGTCTGAAAGCGTAAGTGTTTAAGGAGACCCGTGACTATTCGGCTACAGTTAATACTTATTTTGTTGTTTTTAGCGACTCCGCTGGGGCTGTTGGCGCAGCCGTCTACGCCTCCGCGGGCGACGGTGCCGGATCAGGTGCTGGTGCGATTCAATAAGCCGACAACCCTCGGGCAGGCGCGGCGGGAACTCAATAATGCCTTGTTGAATGTGAGCGAAGCTCTGGTGCCTTCCCTGGATATTTTCCTTGTGAAACTGCCCAAGGCGAGCATTAAGGCGGCGGATGCGGTGGCGATGCTGAAAAGCTATCCGAGCGTCCGCTGGGCACAGCTTGACTATTATCTGGATTTGCGCAGCACGACGCCGGATGATCCGCAATTCGGCAGTCAGTGGAGTCTGAGTCAGCCGAACGACGCCGATATCGACGCGCCGGAAGCCTGGGATATTACCACGGGTGGAACGGATCCCGCGGGCAACGATATTGTGGTGGCGGTGGTGGACAACGGCTGCCAGCTTACGCATCTGGATCTGGCGCCGAATATCTGGGTGAACACGGGCGAAATTCCGGGCAACGGCATCGACGATGACGGCAACGGTTATGTTGACGATGTGAACGGCTGGAACGCCTACAACATCAACGGAACGATTCCGTCGCCGAACGCTCCCTATCACGGCACGCATGTGTCGGGAATCATCGGCGCGGTGGGGAATAACGGACGGCAGGTGTGCGGCATCAACTGGCATGTCAAGCTGATGGAGATCGCCGCGTCGAGCACCTCGACGTCGGTGGTGTCCCGCGGGTATAATTACGCACTGACGCAGAAGACCCGCTGGCTGGCCAGCGGCGGCAGCACGGGTGCGAATGTGGTGGCGACGAATTCGAGTTTCGGACAGGATTTCGGTAATTGCCAGAGCGACAGTTTTCCGATCTGGAATGATCTGTACAACGCGATGGGCGCGGCAGGAATTCTTTCGGCCTGCGCCACGGCGAATCTGAATATCAATGTTGACCTTTACGGCGACGTGCCTACCGGGTGCGCGAGTCCGTATATGTTCTCGGTGACCAATACCAACACGCTGGATCAGAAATATTCGGCGGCGGGTTACGGACGGACGACGATCGACATCGGCGCGCCGGGCACGGCGATTCTAAGTACGATCAACACGGGGACGGGCACGCTGAGCGGCACGTCGATGTCCAGTCCGCACATTGCGGGCGCGGTGGCGTTTCTGCATGCGGCGGCCAGTCCGGGATTTTACCGCTATTATATGGCGCATCCGGATTCGGCGGCGCTGCTGATCAAGAAATTCCTGATGGACAGCGTGGACGTGCTGGCGAGTATGGATACGATGACGGTCTCGCGCGGGCGGGTAAATCTTTATCGCGCGGCGACGGGGATTCATGCGTATACGGGTCCGCAGCCGGTGCAGCCGTTTTTGATTTACATCAACCAGTCGGTGGAAGACTCGGTGACGGGCAACGGCAACGGAGCCCTGGAAAGCGGCGAGACGGCACGGCTGGCCATCACTCTGTGCAACTACGGAGCGAATGCCACAAATGTGGCCGCGACGCTGAGCACGGCCGATCCGTATCTGACCGTTGTGGACAGCCTCGGATCCTTCGGCGCCATTGTCACCAGTGCGTCGCAGAACAATGTGGCTGATCCGTTTGTGGTGCTGGCGGACTCGATGGCGCCGGTGGGGCACATCGCACAGATAACTCTGACGCTGAGCGCGGCGGGCGGCTATAGCGTGGTGGAATATTTCAATCTGGAGATCGGGCGTACGGTGGTATATTGGGCGGACAGCGTGGAGAACGGCGAGAACGGCTGGACGCACGGCGCGGTGCAGCCCAACTACAGCGACGCGTGGCATATCAGCAATGAGATGAGCGCGTCACCTTCGAACTCCTGGAAGTGCGGCGGCGAAGGCCCGGTGCCGTATGTCAACAGCCTCGACGCCGGACTGGTCTCGCCTCCGATTGCGATTACGTCCCATTCGACCCTGTATTTTTCGCAATGGATGGACGCGGAATTATCGAGCATCTATCCGGATTCGGCGCTGGATGGCGGCGTGGTGGAAATTTCGGCGAATGGTGGACCGTTTGACGCCGTAACGCCGGTGGGCGGGTATCCGAAGACCTTCCGCCAGACTCGCAGTTTGTCCTATGTGGGACCGATGCCGGGGCGTCCGTGTTTTTCCGGGATCATCAACTGGGTACAGCGGCAGGTGGACTTGTCGGCCTATGCGGGACAGACGATTCACGTGCGGTTCCGGTTCGGCAGCGACAGCAGCGGCGCGGCTCACGAGGGCTGGTTTGTAGACGACATTTTTGTGCGGGGAGTGGCTCCCGAGCCGCCGCCTCACGTGGATCCGCTGACGGATGTGGCGATCTTCCCGGTGGGAGATGATCTGCAGTTGCTCTGGTCGCCGCCGCCGAGTGGCGCGAATCTTTACGTCATTTACCGGAACAATTTCTTCGACTTCATGCCGTCGGAGTCCGACTCTATCGGCTGGACGGCGGATACGAGCTATGTCGATACGAGTGCGGTCTTGATGCACCCGCAAGCCTATTATGTCATCAAAGCGGTGAAGCCGTAAGGCGTTCACGCGGATGGCATGAAGCGAAAAGCCGGATCTTGGGTCCGGCTTTTCATATTCTGTGGGTCCAACTGATGATCAGAGATGGGGGGATTGAGATGTGTCGGCCAGAGCGGTGACGGACGGGGCCTGTGGATCACGGGCAAGGACCAGCACGGAGTCGGTGCCGGGCGGAAGCCAGCGTGCATAAAGGCGATGATCCTGCAAGTGGTAGCCGGGAAGCGGGCCGAAGGCGGCGACGTATTCATCATCCTTAACATACCACCAGCTTTTGCCGGGAGGGGAGGTGAAACCCTTGGAGTAGAAGTGCCAGCCGTTGTATTCGTAGCCGCCGTCGACCCGGTCGGGCGGAATCCGCTGCACGGTGTTCAAATGGTTCAGAGCGTCCCAGCGGGCGCGGTTCCACGAAAGATAATCGTGCGTGGCACCGACATCATAGAGCGCAAAGGCGGCGAGCAAACCTACGGTGGCCATACGCACCAACGCGGGGGACCTGGCCGGAACGAAGCCGGGAGTCCACAGCAGGATGATGCTGAAAGGGATGAGGTAGAGCAGGTAGCGGTCAAAGAAACCGCTCATGACACAGAGTCCGAGGTACATCAACCATACTCCGAAGGCGAGCATGTAGGCGGCGTTGGCGCGGTTGGCGATGCGGAAGCGGAAACTGCTGCGGACGTGATTGAACACATGCTGGATAAGCGACGCACCGCCGATTACTCCGCCGATGGTAAGCAGTACCCACAACCAGTGCGGAGCATAGGGGGCGTGGGGCATGCCGAGAATGTAGGTGTCGCGCAAGGTCAGCGGGCCAAGGCTATTGGCGGTGAGCATGTTGCGCGCGAGGGGCATAATGGAATGCTCACGGGTGGCAATCAGCGCGGTCATAACGGCGGCAATGAGGGCGAGGCCGATCCAGTGCAGCGGATTGCGCCGGCGGTTGGTGCTTTCGATTTGCAGGGCCAGCGGCAGCAGGAACAGGCCGAGGTAGACGGCGGCGACGGCGGCATTGTCGGCGTATTTCAGCGCCACTGTAAAGACGTTATGGAAGATGCCGACGTACATCAGGCGGAGCCGCGCGTTGTCGTGCATCTCAAAGCCGATGAGCGGTGCGATGCCGAACTGGAAGACGATGAGCGCGCCGATGGTGATGAGCGTGGGAGCGACCGCGCGCCAGATTTCACGGCGGTTCTGTGGGCGGGACGCGAGGCGGACAATGGTCCAGGCGATGGGAACGAGAAAGCCGACTTGCCGGATAAGCGTGGCAATCACCGCAAAGAGAGTGCCGGTCCAGACGCTGGTAGAATGGTCTTCCTGCAGGGCGCGGAGAAACAGCACAAAGGAGATCATGGACGCGGCGAAGAACGGCACGTCGGTCATGAAGGAATAGCAGAGCTGGAAGTAGAGTGGATTGAGGACGAGGCAGAGGGTGCCGATCCAGGCATAGGCGGTGCGGAAGCCGTAGCGGTGGAGGGTGCGGTGGGTGGCGACGACGCCGATGAAGCCGGCGACCAGTCCTGAGATGCGGAGAGCGGTGAAGGAGAAGCCGAAGGGCAGGGCAAAGAGCGCACCCCAAAAGAGTTGCGCAATGAAGGTCGTTTGCGCCCAGCCCTGAAGGAACTGCAGATGGCCACCGCTAACCAGACTGTTTACGGCCTTGCTGTAGCCCCAGTCATCATTGACGGGGAATTCCCCGACAGGGTTGACCAGTAGCGCAAACAGGATCCAGAGCGCACCCACCAGCAGGGATTGGGCCGCAAGCGGCCAAGCTGAGGGGCGGGGAAGGTTCGATAGACGCATAAGTACAGCTCTCGCAGATGAGCCGGAGGCAATAAATTCGGAGCCTAAACGTCAAGAATTCGACAGGGGTCAGGACCAGATGAAGAGGCGGGTGTATTGGGCAGATGATAACTCATGTTGGCACTATTCTAATTTATCCACACTGCCCCGGCGCTTTTGACGCGACGGCAAGTCATTATACACAACCGAATCCAATATGTCAACGATTTGAGTAGTAAAATTTCGAAAAACATGGGTCAATGAATCTTTAACCAGCTCTTCTCAGGAAATAGCGTAAGATGCACAGAGTCAAATACTTTGCTCAAAATAGCACGCTCCTGCAGTCGGTGCCGCCTTTCGACTCGACAGAGGTCTCCGATTGTTGCGAGACAGACTGCACAGACACGCCGGCCTTTGGGGCCGGCGTGTCTTAAATCTCGTGGGAGATGCGTCAGGGTTTGGCGGTGGTGACTTGGTAGAACAATTTTGCGCCGGACGTGTCGGCGGTGGAGACGGTGAGGAACGTGTCTGTGGTGCTTTGCACGAAGGCGAAAGGACCAGCGGGCGAAGTAGACGTGGACACACGGTAGTTCGGCGCGGCAAGGTTGGTCCAGTTCAGCACGATGGTATTGGCGACGCGGTTGATCACCACCGCCGGTGGCAGAGCGGAATAGTATTGTGCGCGGACTAAACGGTTGCCCGGATGCGCGTTGATGGTGGTGGTCGTGTCATCCTCACTGAACCAGAGACTCAGACAGCCATCGAACACGTACGAGTGATGGGCATTGGGCGAACTGATGTCGCGTCCGAATGCTTCATACTGGCCACTGACAGGATTGGAAAGGGCGATGTAGAACGGACTGGTAACCGGCAAAGGCTGGCCGAAAGCGTCGCGCACAAGAACTTCGGACCAGTTGGTTCCGGCGGGCAATCCACCGACAACATTGCCGACCGAGCCGGTGGTGGTTTGCCACAAGATAGTGCCGGGCATGCCGAGAGGACCATCGGCAGCATAGACCGCGACATGCACGGGTGAATGAGCCGAATCGGGCAGGCTGCGGGAGGCGGCAAAGCGCGCGCCACAGAGCACGTAGCTGCCCGGTGGGGGAGTGAATTTCACCGCCCACTGAAACGGCGTGGTCTGATTGCCGTCGGTCCAATTGAAGCGCTCCGCGCTGCCATCATCATAGACCAGTTCCTGCGCGCAGAGATTGTCCACATCGAACTGAAAGAGCGATGCCGGGGCATTGGAGGGAAGATACGATGCCAGTGCGGTGTTGTCTGTAGAACGCAGATAGTATTCAAAGGAGCCGATGCCGAACGCGGCCAGACTGGCGGCGTACTCGCTGGGGTTGACCGTAGGTGTGAGGGTTAGAGAATCGAACGAGGAACCGCCTGATATACGGAAGAACATTTTGACCGAAGCGACGGACGCCACGAGGGATGGATCGCTCACACGGGAAGTAATGCTGCCTGCTCCGGGAGCCATGTCATGCAGCGGGTCATGCAGAATGATCGGCGGCTGATTGGGCAGTGAGATGGAGAAGTTGGCGTCGGAGATGTCAGTGACCAGCGGGAAGTTCTCACTGGTGACCCGCACACGAGCCGTAGTGCTGATGGGTGTGGTGACAGTCCAAAGAAACGGCGTACCCACGGGTTGCCCCGCAGCGAGGGTTTCCCACGTGCCGGCGGGATAGCTGCGATTGAGTTCAATCATCACGGTGCCGGTGAGGTTTTGCGGCGTCCACGCGATGTTGGCATTGCTGCCGGTGAGCCAGTTCTCGCCACCGTTGGGAGAAGTAACCGTAACGGCCCGCGAGGAGATGGCGAAGTTGGTGTTAGAAGAGTCACCAACGGTGGTGTGCGTGACTCCGGTGATGCGGACGCGGCAGGCGGTGCTCAGCGGCGTGGTTACTGTCCACGGAAAGCTTCCGGTGTTAGCCGTGCTGGCCACAAGGGTTTCCCATGTGGCGCCGGGATAACTGCGGTTCAGTTCGATCTTGACGTTTTCGGAAAGGTTGGCCGAGGTCCATGTGATGCTGTTGGCATCGCCGGCGATCCAGATTTCCGCGCCATTGGGTGAAACGACGGTAAGGCTGCGCGCGCCAAGGGTGAAGTTGGCATTCGAGGTGTCACCGACGGTGGTCTGGGTGACGCCGCTGATTCGGACGCGGGCGGTGGAGGAGGTTGGACCTGTTACGGTCCACGGGAATGAACCGCTGTTGGGAGTGCTGGCAACGATGGTCTCCCACGTGGCACCGGGATAGCTGCGGTTGAGTTCGAGTTTGACGTTGTCGGTGAAGTTGGCTGAGGACCATGTGATGGTGTCGGCATCGCCGGTCAGCCATGTTTCGCCGCCGTTGGGTGCGGTGAGCGTGAGGGTCGGAGACAAGGTCCACCACGCGTTGTAGACGTCGCCGCCATCATTGCGCAGGTCCACCCAGACGGAATAGAAACCGCTGCTGCGGAAGGTGGCGCCGCAATAATCTCCGAGGAAATTGGAACTGCTGGGATTGGAAGTGACACTGGAGACGGCGAAGTTCGGCGCCCAGGTAGTGCCACCGTCGGAGGAGATCGTCGCGTAGTTTTTAAACGTGCAGCCCGCGGGATCTTCACGGCGGTCCAGCCATGAAACACCGACGTCACCGTTCACGCGGCTGGTGGCAATCCACTGCCACCACTGCCAGCGATTGGTGACGTCATTGTCGACACGCGCGGCGGCGGACCAACTGGTGCCGCCGTTGGTGGAACGGCTGAAGAAGATGTCCGGATTACCGTTGCGGGCATCAGCCCAGCAGACATAGATCCAGCCACGGCGCGGTCCCGAAGACACATCGCAGGCTATGACGGGATAGGCCGGAGCGCGAAAGGTGCCGCAGGGATTGGCGGGGAAGTTGTCATTGAAGCTGGAGACGCTGACGTCGGTGCCCCAACTGACGCCGCCATTGGTGGAGCGGTCGAACTTGATGCTGCTGCTGGTGTAATCGAACCAGCAGGCATAGACTTCACCGTTCGGACCAACGGTCGGGCAGGAGAATTGGCAATTGGTGGAAGACGAGATTTGAAGCGGCGTGGAAAAACTGGCACCGCCATTTGTGGAACGCGCCATGTAGATCGGGGCGAGGCCCGTGGTGGTGAACTTGGTCCACGTGATGTAATAGTTGTTCAGAAAGGGCGAGCCGGCGCTGGCATCACAGGCGGCATAGGGCTTGTCTTCGAAATCCGAATTGCCGCCGCCGAGGTGTTGAATGACGGTTACCGGGCCGGTCCATGTGGAACCGTTGTCGGTGGAAGTGTGGACGTAGATGCCATTGTCGGGCGTAGTGCGGTCAAAGCCAATGTAGGCGGCAAACATGCGGCCAGTGTTGTCTACTGCGGTGACCGGATCACCGGCGGCTTCAAATTGTCCGCTGGGGCCGCGAGTCACCAGCGCATCGGCCCACGTCGTGCCACCATCCATCGTGCGATAGAAACCTGCGGAGGCGTCGCCGTTGCGGTAATCATTGGAGCCTGCCAGCACATTGTTTGTGTTGGCCGGGCTGGCGCAGATCGGAGTCTCATTCTGATTGTTCCCGATGGCATCCTGATTACAGCGCTGGTTGGCGCCAACCTGTTCGATAGCCATGCCGCCCTGCGGCGCACCTGTGGGTTCAAACAGAACAACACCGGAAAGGGGGACGCGATGAAGTTGCTGAAGAATGGCGCCACGCGTTGCGGTGCGGAAGGAGGCTGCGCCCTGCGAAGGTTGAGTGGCCCCTGCCGATGTGGCCATCCACAGGCAAAGGCCGGAAAGTGCGGCAAACCTAAAAAACCTTTTCAAGATGCCTGTCCTTTCTATGAGATGAACGCGTTGACGGGACGGGAAGAAACGGGTCGCCGCAGGAGTTGGAGACGTCCCGCGGCGATTACGCAGAATAACTCTGTGATGTGTTTACTGTGTCACAGACTGGACCTGATAGAAAGTGCGCGCCGTGACACTGTCGGCACCGGAGACGGTGAGGAAGGTGTCAGCGGTGGTCTGAATGAAATTGAACGGGCCACCGGGAGTGGCGGCATTGTAGACCTTGTAGGCCGGCGCGCCCATGTTATTCCAGAAGAGGCGGACGTCATTGCCGACGCGGTTGATGGTCAAAGCAGGCGGCACAAGACCGAAGCCCTGTGCCCGGATGAGGCGGTTGCCGGCGTGAGTGACTAAGGTGTCGGCGGCGTCTTCGCTGAACCACTGATTGTCACAGGGATCGAATACGTAGGAGTGGTGGGCATTGGCACCGTTGGTGTCGCGGCCAAAGGCTTCGAAGTATCCTTCCTGAATCTCGGAGACGGCAATGTAGAACTCGGAGGACGGGATCAGCAGGGGATTACCGGTGGCATCACGGAAGATCACCTGTGCCCAGTTCGTGCCTGTGGGAAGCCCGCCGACGATATTGCCGACGGAGCCCTTGGTGTAGCTGCCGAGCAGAGTACCGGGCATTCCTGCGGGGCCGTCGGACAGATAGACGGCGACATGCACAGGTGTGTGCGCCGTGTCGGGCAGACTGCGGGAAGCGGCAAAGCGCGCGCCGTACAGGGCAAAGGGTGTGGGCACGGGTCCGAACTTGACCGCCCAGCGGAAGCTGATGCTGTCCGCGCCGGGATAGTTGAACCATTCGGCGGAGCCATCATCATAGCCGAGTTCCGCGCCGCCCAAAGGACCTACGGTGAAGGTGTAGAGAGCGGCGGGCGCCGTAGAAGGGACGCGGCTGACCTGAGAGACATTGTCGGTGGCTTCGACGTAATATTCATAGGAGCCGGGCAGCAGGAATGACAGGCTGCGCGCGTAGTAATCCGGAGCGGCGGCAAAGGGAACGGCGATCTGGGTAAAGGGTGTGGTGCCAACGGCCCGATAATACAGGGAGACGAAGGCAATACTGCTGGAGGTACTGGATGCGCGCACCACGGCGTTGCCTGTGCCGGTGGCGATGTCCCCGAGGGCATCATGCACAATGCGCGGCGGCGCCCCGGCAATGGTGAAGTTGGCATCGGAAACATCGGAGGTCGTGGGCACGGCAAGACTGGTAATGCGGATGCGGGCCTGCGTGGTGGTCGGGCCGGAGACCGTCCAGGCTTCCATGCTGTCATTGAGCAGACTGGGGAACACCATTTCCCAAGTGCCTGCCGGATAAGCGCGGTTTATTTCGATGGAAACGGGGCTGGTGAAGCCTGTAGGCAGCCAGGTGATGTTATGGGAGACGCCGACATTCAACTGCTCGCCGCCGTTGGGTGAAAGTACCGTGACGATGGGCGCGAGAATGGTGAAATTGGCATCGGAAACATCGGTGGCCGACGGAGTGCTGACACTGGTGACGCGAATGCGAGCCTGTGTGGTGGCGGGAACGGTGACGGTCCACGGTTCGCTGCCATCATTGGCGACGTTGGAATAGAGCGTTTCCCACGCACCGGAAGGATAGGTGCGGTTAAGGTCGATATTCACATTGCCGGTGAAGCCGCCGGAGGTCCAACTGAGAGTAATGCTCTGACCGGCCCACGGCGACTCGCCGCCGTTGGGCGACGTGACGGTGACCATCGGCGCGGAAATGGTGAAGTTGTTATCGGAGATGTCATTGATGGCGGGCGTGGTCACGCTGCTGACGCGAATACGCGCGACGGCAGATGCCGGAGCGGTGACCGGCCATGAG
This sequence comes from bacterium, assembly GCA_036504735.1. NCBI lineage: Bacteria > bacterium. The sequence continues at coordinate 139,710 of DASXUQ010000002.1, read as the reverse complement.
TAGGACCCCGTGTTGCTGATGCTGGCGACGATGGTTTCCCATGTGCCGGCAGGATAGCTGCGGTTGAGTTCGAGCTTCACATTGCCGGTGACAGAAGCGGTGGTCCAAGTGATGCTGTGGGTTTCGCCGGTGAACCAGGTTTCACCGCCATTGGGCGACGTGATGGTGTAACCGCTGGCGGCGGCGACGGCGGCTCCGGCATTGACGCGGCCCCAGCCCATGTACTGATCCCAGCCGGGAGTATCTTCGGTAGGATTGCCGACCTGATCATTGGCCGTGCGTTGCAGGATGGATTGCACGGAGTCGGGAGTCAGCGCGTGGTTGCGGGAAATAATCAGCGCACAGACTCCTGCCGCGACGGGGCAGGCACCGGAGGTGCCGCCAAACGACGCGAAGTAGGAACCGGTGCTGTAGCCCGCGCCGGTGCGGGAATCGTCGGTCGCGTACTGGTTGTTGCCGGGAGCGACGACATCCAGCGATGCGCCATAGTTGGACCCCTGTCCCGAGCCCCAATCGGCAGGTGTGCAGCGGTAATCATTGGCATTGGTGGCACCGACGGCGATGACGCTGGACTGAGTGGCCGGCCATGAGACGGCGGTGTTGTTGTTGCCGGAAGAGAAGAGAATGGTCAGTCCGGCATTTTTGGCATTTTGCAGCGCGGTGTTGACGGCACTGGACGGCGACCCGCCGCCCCACGAGTCGGACTGAACCTTGGCGTGATCGCGCGAGTAGTTGATGCAGTTGATAATCCAGCTATCGCTGGTCTGGATCCCGGAGCCTCCGGCGGCGATGTACCCCATCCGCGTGCCGATGAGGCGGCAATTGTAGCCCACGCCGGCAATGCCGGTGGAGTTGTTGGTGACCGCGGCGGCGATTCCCGCGGCGCAGGTGCCGTGGCCGTCATCCTGATAGGTGGTGTTAGGCGTCGGATCACTGTCGCCGTCGGACGCATCATAGCCGGTATTGACATGGCCCGCCAGATCTGGATGAGCAATTTGAACACCGACATCGCAGATGGAAATGACGGCGAAGGTGTCGCCGGTGGTAATGGCCCAGGCTTCGGGGGCGTGGATGTCATGCCGGCTGGCCTGATACAGGTACCATTGGTTGCCGTAAAGGGGATCATTGGTGTTCAGGCGCATGATGCGGTTGAAATCGGGCGCTGCCCAGACGACGGAAGGATCGGACATCAGGGTGTTGGCCAGATCGAGACTCTCCACACCGCTGCCTTTGGCGCGGCCTGCATACACCACGTTCGCGGCCCAGTCATCACAGCGTTTGAGAAGGGTGAGACCATAGCGGCTGAGAATGGATTGCGCAGTGGGCTGCGGAGTCCCGGAGGCAAATTGCACGTAGAGATGCGGAGTCGGAACGTGTTCGAGGCCGTCGTAGAGCAGTACGGGAGCGGCCCAGTCTACCAGCGGCGAGGCTTCGAGGGAAGCGAGGGTGGCGAGCACGGCCTGCTCATCCGAGAACGATTTCAGGCGAATAATGGTCATGCCGAGCGGGGCCTCAACGCGTTCGATGGGCGCGGCGGCCACGGCGGGGAGAGTGGACAGGAAGGTCGCGCGGGCCTCGGCGGACATGGATGGGGCAAAGCCTACGGCAACTTTGGACAGGCTGAGGTCAAAATAGTACGCCTGACCATCGGTGGTCAGCTTGTAGTCACGGGCCGAAGCCACGCCGGCGGACAGCAGCACAAGGATCAGAACCAGACTCATCCCAACGCGGAATCGAACGCTCATCACTCCTCCGGATCCATAAACTTCACAATAATCAATGCTAAACAGGTCACAATGGGCAGGGCAGAAGGGCATCAGCCGCGCCTCCGTGCGCAAAGGATTTTCATGCGGATTTGCCGTGGATTTTGCCAGTCAAGAAGCTGTATTTGCAAGACAAAGAGAAGCTCTTCGGTCTATGAACCGGGCGAAGATAGCAAATCAAGCCAATATACATCGGGCCCTGCGGCAATGCAAGGACAAAACCCGGGCTGGCAAAAAGTTTGGAATGGGGTTGTGATTTGCATAAGGGATCATAGGAGGGGAAACAGTGGGTCCGCAGTGGTGGGAAACCCTATAGAATCGGCAAGGGCACGGGACTTGCAGTTCAGCATAGGAAACCAAGAACGAAATGACCTTTCGGGAGGCTTAACCTTTGGAACAACAGAGAATGGAGCCGGAGCGTATCCGCATGCTTCGGCAGAGATTACAGCTTACGCAAGAAGATTTTGCCCATCTTATCGGCGTGACCTTTTCGACGGTCAATCGCTGGGAGAACGGCAAGTCTGCCCCGAATCGCATTGCCTACCGGCTGTTAGCCGGACTGGAAAAGAAGGCTAAAGCAACGGCGGAATAAGGGGTAGTTTGTGACAACAGCAACTCGGGGCCGGGGCACGGTCGGATCAGGCAAGGGGGACATGTTGTTTGTGTCTTTCGTGCTGGGCGGGACGGATTACGGGGTGGAAGTGGATGAAGTCTACGGCATCTATCACGGATTGCCGATCATTCCGACGCCGGATTCTCCTGCGGTTTATGCCGGGGAGATTCAACTGGTAGATCGCCGGATCCCGATCGTAAATTTACGACGGTTTGCGGGTGTGAGTGATACCTGTGTACCGCCGCATTGGATTGTCATCGTAGATAATGTTAAGGGACCGGTGGGGTTTGTCGTGGACCGGGTATCGGAGGTGGTGAAGTTAACACCGGCCAGCCTCACGATCACGGATGCCACGGCACCGGGACCGGTAGGAAATTATGTTATGGCAGTTGCCAGTCATGAGAACCGGCCGATGTACCTGCCGGATTTCGGTCGACTGCTGCAGGATGCCGTTCAATAGGAACCGTAGCTATGGCCACCACTCCCGCAGAAGTTCGAGTTTTTCCGTTGCCGTCGGCGGCTGCGCCGCTGGCGGTAAGTGACGAAGCGCGGCTCAAACAAGTTAAAGATCAGATTCTGGCCGCCGGAGATCTGCCGACGCTGCCGCTCATTGCGTTGCAAGTCAGCCGGCTGGCTTCCAATCCGCTGACCGGCATGTCGGAGATTGTGCGGATTATCCGCAACGACCCGGCGCTCACGGCCAAGATTCTGCGCGTGGCCAACAGCGCCTTTTACGGAATGCCGCGGCGGATCGAATCGCTGAACATGGCGCTGGTGGTGCTGGGGATGCGCGAACTGAATAACCTGGTGACGTGCATCACCGTGTTGAAAACCTTTCCGCCAGTGCCGGGCTCGCAGCACTTCGACCGTCGCGCCTTCTGGGAGCATTCGGCGGGCTGCGGCGAGATCGCGCGGGTGATTGCCACGCGGCTGCATTTGCGGTTGCACGGGGTGGAGTTCACCGCCGGACTGCTGCACGACGTGGGCAAGATCGTCTTCGAGCAGCATTTGCACAATGATTTCATGGCGGCAGTCAATCTGGCTGCCGAGGAACACCTGTCATCGGTGGAAGCCGAAGGACGGAAGATGGGTGTGGATCATGCCGAGATCGGATCGTGGCTGGCAGAAGTGTGGTGCCTGCCGCCGTCCATCGTGGAAGCGATCCGGTATCACCATCAGCCGATCCACGCGCCGGACCATGCGCCGCTGACGGCTGTGGTGCGGCTGGCGGATCTGTTTACCCGGATGCTGCTGGATCCTCACGGGCGGCCTCATCTGAGTGAGGAACTGGTGCGGGATCCGGCGTGGGATGTTCTGGCCAAACAGAATCCGGAAATTATCAGTCTGGATGTTGTGCGCTTTGCCGAGGAGCTTGAAGAGAATATTGAGCGGGCGCGGGAGTTTATCCGGCTGGCCAGCGACTGAACCAACCAACGGGGGAGTTTGTCTGTGCAGGCGGTACGAGTGCTCGTGGTGGATGATTCCCGTTTTGTGCGGCGGATTATCAAGCTCTTGTTAGAAGCCACAGGGGATTTTGTGGTGGTCGGCGAGGCGGCGGATGGCGAGGATGGCCTGGCCAAGGCCCGGGATCTGCATCCGGACGTCATCACACTGGACGTGGACATGCCGATGCTGGATGGACTGGGAATGCTGCACTGTCTGCGACAGGAGAGCGATGTGCCGGTGGTGTTTGTCACTGGGTTGCCGGGTCTGGCGGATGAGCTGGCGCGGCGTCCACAGGGGTTGGGCGCGGTCGATACGGTGGTGAAGACATTTTCGGATCATGCGCTGGATTTGAGCCTGTTCGGCGATGAGTTAGTCGCCAAGCTGCGAGAGATCTTGTACTCACCGGGAATGAAACGGGACGAACGGGATTGACCGGAAACGGCAAGACCGGGAGGAGAAAAGGGCGGCCTTCATGGAAGGCCGCCCTTTTTTATTCAAGCGATACGGTCCTGGGCTCAAGAATTCAAACGGTGTCGAGTTGCCGTCATGCGTGTGCATCTCATGTGAAAAATTTCATATATTCCTATTTGCAACGGTAAATTGCACTATGGAGATGAGATGTTTACAGGAGTGATGCTATTGCCCTATCCTGGCGTGATATGCGGGTTTAGCGAAATTCGCCGGAGAATAGGTGTAAAGTTGTCCGCTTTAAGCTGTATGTTAAGTGCCGTGGGGCCGTAGGATAGAGGAATTGAGAGGCCACAAAAACGTGTGGGGCAACACTATTTAGAATGATGTAAGAGGGTTCCTTGCAAATACTGAACTTGCAAAATAGGGCGAAGGGGATGGGCGAGCAATAACGAATATATAAAGTTCTGATTATATGGTATTAGTTAAAGAGGCAACCAAGGCTGTCGATGAATTCCAGCCCTTGATCTTTATCATTGACTGGCTAAGACTCAGCCGCTATATTTAGCACCTATTAGCATAAGATGGGTGGATTACGTCCGCTCGATTTTCCTGCGCGTATGATTAATTTTTGAATATGGTGTAAGTCCCAGCTGTGGGTGAACTTCAAATCAACCGAGGAAGAGGAAGAGAAAGCATGGTGAAGCGAACGCTTTGGTATGTATGTCTTGCCCTGATCTTGGCCTTCGGAGCGACGAGTGTGCTCCAAGCAGCCGGAACAGAGAAGAAGGAGCAAAAGGCTCCGTCAGCGGTATCTGTAAAGTCAGTTCGGAAGGCGAGCAAGGCGCAACTGGCTGCGGACGCCGATGTTGCCCAGAAGCTGCACGCGTATGAACTGTATGACCGCGTGAAGAACGGCGGCAGTGTGACGGCAGCGGAGAAGGCGGAAATCGCGCGGTTCGTGGGCGAGCCCAGCCGCGGCGGCAGCGCGTTGGACAACGTGGGCGGGCCGGATGCCTACGGCTACCGTTATGTGGACAACGTCGCGCCGGACACGGCCAGCTACGCGTGGATCGAACTCTGCGGTGATGCGAACGCGACGAACGGCCCTACGGGGGATGATGCTTCGGCATCGGCAACCATCGGTTTTCCCTTTTCGTTTTACGGCACCGCTTACACGTCGTGCTATGTGAGCACCAATGGCATGCTTTCTTTCGGTGGATCCAATACCGCCTGGAATGCGTTAGATCCGACCACGACGGCGCCGACCTATCCTTATTTTGCGCCGTTTTTTGTTGACATGAATACGGGACAGGGGACGAACGGCGGCTGCACCAGCAACGGCACGGCTCCGTGGATTCGCTGGGAGACCTTCGGCACGGCTCCGAACCAGTATTTTGTCGTGGAGTGGAGACGGATGCCGGAATACACGACCGGTAACCTGTTCAGTGTGGAAGCGATTTTGTATCCGAACGGCCAGATGAAGGTTCAGTACCATCAGACGGACTTCATGCTTCCGACGCTGGCTGCGCGCAGTTGGGCGATCAGCGTGGATGCTCCGGGCGCCAACGGCCTGCCCTATTGGTTCTTCAATTCTTCCAACAACACTACGACGGGGCATGCTCCGGCTCCCGGGCGCGTGGTGTGGTTCTATCAGGCTCCCGGCCTGATGCATGACTATAGCTGCACAACGATTGCCAGCCCGGCCCTGCAGCAGTTTGTAGGCCAGACGGTGAGCGTGACGGCAAGCGTCAGCAACGTGGGTCAGACCACCGAAGCGTCTCCGGTGAAATATCAGTTCAACGGTGGTGCGATTGTGTCGGAAGCGACAGCGGCTCTCCCGCAACACGGCGTGGAAAATCACACGTTTGCCACTCAGATCACGATGCCGGCGGTTGCGGGCAGCTACCAGTTGAAAGTGTGGACGGATCTGGTCGGCGATCTGGCACGCGGCAACGACACGGCGAGTGTGAATATCGTTGTTCGGTCCTGCTACAACGTAGACCTGGGCTCAGGCTTTGTTGCGGTGACAGGCCAGGCGAACTGCGGTTTAGGCAATACCTATTCAAGCACATGTCTCGGCAATTATGACGGCGGCGAAGACATGACTTACAAGTGGACCTGCCTGACGGAAGGCGATTATCTGTTCCGCATGGATCCGCACGGCACGACCTATCCGGGCATGCTGCTTTCCAACCATTGTCCGCCGGACAGCCAATGCGTCCGCGACACGATGAATTCGGGCGCGGTTGTGCTGAGCTTCTGCCAGCATTTGATGCCGGGCACCTATTACATTATGATCGACACGTGGCCGTCCCCGAACTGCATTCCCAATTTCGATTTCTCGATCGGTGATTGCGGCACGGGACGCTGCTGCTATGGCGATCCGACCAATCCGAACTGCGCGACCAACACCAACGCGGCTTGTACGGCGCTGAACGGCACGTGGACGATGGGCATCACTTGCGCCACGAACCCCTGCCCCGCCCGTCCGGTCAATGACAACTGCACGAGCGTGACACCGGTGTCCCTGCCCGCGACGTTTACAGGCAACGTAAACAACGCGACGCACGACTGCAGCCTTTATTCCTACGGCGACGGCGAAGTGTGGCACGCCTTCACGACGACCCAGTGTTCGAACGTGACGGTCAGCTACTGCAACACGAACGCGGCGTGGAACTGCTTCGAAACCATCCTGATCAACGGCTGTCCGTGCGCGAGTTCCGTCAGCTCCTCGACGACCGATTACACGACGTGCGCGAACGGCAACATCACGATTCGCTATAACCAACTGCCCGCCGGGACCTATTATCTGCCGGTGGAATACTCGGTATCGTGCAACGATACGGGCGCATATTCAATCGACGTCAGCGCCATCGCCTGCCCGCCGCCTCCGCCGAACGACGCCTGCGCGAACGCGATTCACCTGACCGGTAACGTGGCTGCCCTGCCGTTCGACAATACGACGGCGATGGCCGCGTCCGAGAACACGAACTGCGGCATGGGCCACGACATCTGGTACGCGTGGTCGACGCAGTGCGAAGTCGACGTCAACATGACCACCTGCGGCTCGCTGTTCGACACCAAGATCGCGGCATTCAGCACCAACAGCACGTATGCGTGCCCGGGAGCGACGGACGCGCCGATCATCTGCAACGACGACACATCCTGCGGCAACAACGCGTCAGCGATTACCTTCCATGCGATGCCCGGCAACTACCTGATCCAGGTCGGCGGCTGGAGTACGTCCATCGGTTCGGGCGTGCTCACGATCAACACGTCGGTTCAGTGCTCCTGCGATTCGGCGACTCAGGTCACCGTGTACATGAATCCGAACTCCGCGGGTCACACGTGGGTGCATTTCAATGCTCCGACGACGACCGGCCGGTACAAGATCTACGAAAGCACCGTTAAGAACAACGACAGCGATCCGCGCAACAACGATCCGGCCTTTACGCTGGGTGGTGTTGTCGTGGCCACGACTCCGGGCCTGCAAATGTGGCAGGACACGGCCGCGATCGGTCAGTACAAGAACTACGTCGTACTGCACGACTGCGCGCCGGTGGGCCGCTGCTGCTACGGTGATGTGATGACTCCGAGTTGCGCGGTGGATACCCGCGCCGAATGCGACGCCCTGCAGGGTGTGTGGACGGCCAACACCGATTGTAGCACGCCGTGCCCGACTCCGCACCTGGCCCGCTGCTGCTACGGCGATCCGACCGCTCCGCAGTGCGCGACCAACGCCCACTTCCAGTGCAACGCCCTCGGCGGCGCATGGGATTCGCTGCTGACGTGCGAAGCCAATCCGTGCCCGATTCGTCCGGCCAATGATCTTTGCACCGGCGCGACCGTGATGACGGGTTCGGGTGATTACACCGGCGACAACAGTGGCTGCGTATCGGCGATTACCCCCGCCTTCACCTGCACCACCGCCGGCTACTTTGACGTGTGGTACAGCTTCACGCCGACCAACGGCGGTTCGGACACGGTACGCACCTGCACCGGCACGACCTACGACACTATCGTAGAAGTATTGACGGGCAGCTGCGGCTCATTCACCTCCGTGGCCTGCAACGACGATTACTGCACGACGCAGTCGCAGGTTGCCTGGACCGCTGTGGCCGGAACGACGTACTACATTCGTATGGCCAGCTACTATTCGACGGTCAGCCCGTCCTATCAGGGTCCGTACACACTGACCTTGGTGGCTCAGTAATTTCCGGAAGCACCTTCCGGAAGAGATGACTATTTCTTCCGACTCCACTTCAGCGGCCAGTGCGCAAGCACTGGCCGCTTTCTTTTGTCCGGAGTACGGGAGAGGACAGGAAGAGCTAAGGAAAAGCGCTACTGTATCGTAATGGTGCGAACTTGCGCAGAAATATTCTGTGAAAGTAAACGCATGGATGCCGATTGAACGCCTGATTATTTTAAGCAATGGCGAAACATGCGTTAGGAACCGCAGAAAAACTATTTGCGGTTCATATCGTGTGTTTGCAGAGGAATGTTGACAAGCGGGAAGTGTCGTCCTATATTTAAAGTCAATGCGAAACCGGGAAGGCGAAATCGATGTTATGGTCTTCCCAACGAATATGTGTGCATAGCATTGTAGTGACCAGAGCTTTACGGGTTCCCGGCATCTTGTCAACAGGAGTAGTAAACAAATGGTTAAGCGAAAGATTTGGATGGTCAGCGCGCTGGTGCTGTGTTGTTGTCTGATAGCATCGGCTGCGGGCACGGCCCACGCGAGGAGAGCGGTTCTTAAGACCAAGAAGGTGGATGCAGCGTCTGCGGCGCAGTCCCTTTCGCCGCAGGTGCCGGCGATGAGTGACGCGATGAGCAGCGATCCGCGGGAGGCGCGCGCACGCGACGCGTATCTGCGATGGCAGCAGGCGGGCACTGCGACGCCGGAAGAAAAAGAGCTGATGGATGAGTTCATCTTCAGCCGGGCAAATCGCTCGGACGGGAATCCTCTGGACAATCAGGGCGGTCCGGACGGATCCGGCTACCGCTATGTGGACAGTGTTACGCCGGACACGGCGGTGTTCAGTTGGATTGAACTCTGCGGCGATGCCAACGCGACCGACGGGCCGATTGGTGACGACGGTTCGGCCCTGGCTCCGCTGGGATTTACCTTTCCATTCTATGGCGGCAGTTACACGTCGGTGAATATCGGGACGAACGGCTATCTTGATTTCACGGCGGCGGCCTCGACGTTTACCAATACCTGTCCGTTTGCGGCGGCGAATCCCACCGACGCGATCATTGCGCCGTACTGGGACGATCTGTACGCGGCGAGTGCCGGCGGGTGCGCGAACACGGGAGTCGCGCCGTGGATACGCTACCGGAATTTCGGAACCTATTTTGTGGTGGAGTGGAGCCAGATTCCGCACTACTCGGCTTCGGCTGACCGCTACACGTTTGAAGCGATTTTGTATTCGGACGGCAAGGTGAAGACGCAATACTTGACTATGTCGGCGACGGTGAATCCGAACTCCGCGTCCATCGGCATCGATGCGCCGGGTACGAGCAACGGTGTTGAATACGGAACATGCAACAGCACGACACTGCCCAACGGCACGGCGAACCTGGCGATCTGGTTCTATCCGGGTCCGCCTCCTGCCCACGACTTTGCAACGACGGCGATCATCAGTCCCGCGGCGGTGACGTATCCCGGCGGCGCATCGGTCACGGTGACAGGAACGTTCCGCAACGGCGGCAGCAGCACGGAGTCTTCGCCCATCAAGTACCAGTTCAACGGGGGCGCGATTGTAACGGAGAATACGGGCAGTGTGGCCCCGGCGGCGACCGTGAATCACTCGTTTGCGACGCCGATTACCATCCCGGCGGCTCCCGGCTCCTATGTGCTGGCGGTGTGGTCGGATCTGGCGACGGACGCCAACCGTGCCAACGATACGCTGCGGGTGACGGTGACGACGGCGTGCGGCGTGACCTGCCAGGGCGGCGACGTGCCCGAAGTGACGGAAGTCCGCACCGATCCGCTGTACTATTTGCATGATCCGGACGGCGGGTGTAACAGTTTGCCTCCGGCCTACGGCGCGATTACCTGCGGCCAGACGGTGTGCGGTGTGGGATTCACCTACGTGCGGACCGATACGACGCCCAACCAAATCTATCGGGATACCGACTGGTACCTGTTTACGACCACGCAGGTCGAGACCGTACGCGTGACGGTTACCGCGGAGTTCCCGGTGCAGATCGGCATCGTGAACGGCGTGTCACCCTGCACGGCTCCGGCCTTTATCGTGTCCAACACAAATGCCGGCGTGTGTTTGCCCACGGTGGCGACGGCGGCCTGCCTGGCGCCGGGAACGTACGCGATGTTCGTTTCGCCCAATGTGGTCGGCAACGGAGTACCCGAGCCGCTGCGTTACCGGGCGACGCTGGATTGCATTCCGGGCAATTGTCCGACACCGCCGGTGAACGACTTTTGCGCCAACGCGATTCACCTGAGCGGCACGGTGAGCGGTTTGGCGTGGAACAACTCGGCGGCACAGGCGCTGGCGGAGAATTCCTATTGCGGAATGGGCCATGACATCTGGTACTGCTGGTCCACACCGTGCGACGTGGACGTTAATGTCACGACCTGCGGTTCGAGCTTCGATACCAAGCTGGCCGTGTTTGCGACGGATGCCAACTGCACGTGTCCCGGACCGACCGGGCTGGGGCTGGTGTGTAACGACGATACCTGCGGCCTGCAATCGGCGGTCAGCTTCCACGCGGCACCGGGGAACTACCTGATTCAGGTCGGCGGATTCAGCACCAACTCCGGTTCAGGCGTGCTGAACATCAACACATCGGCTCCGTGTTTCTGCGATGCGCCGACACAGGTCACCGCGATCATGGACACCAGCGGGCACCGCATCTGGGTGCACTTCAACGCTCCGTCCACAACTGGCCGGTATAAGATTTACGAAAGCACGAACAAGAACAACGACGGTGATCCGAGAAGCAGCGATCCGGCGTTCACCTTGCGGGCAACGATTGTAGCGGCCAGCGCCGGCACTCAAACCTGGACAGACACGTCGGCGATTGGTTTGTACAAGAACTACGTGGTGATCCATGATTGCGCCAGCATCGGACGGTGCTGTTACAATGCGGGCTCGAGCTGTGCGGATAACACGTCGGCGGAATGTGCGACTCTTAGCGGGACATGGACGTCAGGGGCGAGCTGCACGGCAAATCCGTGCGCGCAGCTTCCGGCGAACGACGACTGCGGCGGAGCGATCACGATTAGCGGCCCCGGCACGTATACCGGCGATCTCACACTGGCGACGAACAGTACCGTAACCGATCTGTGCTATGGCGACGTGCCGAATCAGGATGAGTGGTACCGGTACACGCCGGCGACCAGCGGCACGGTGACCGTGAGCCTGTGCGCGGGTACGAGCTTCGACTCGATTCTGGACATCCTGACAGGATCATGCCCGTCACCTACGAGCATTGCCTGTGATGACGACTTCTGCGGCGTTGCCAGCGCGAGTGAAGTCACCTTTGCCGCGACGGCCGGGACAACCTACTTTGTGCGGGTGTCGGCCTATGCGGCCGGCGGTGGTGGCCCGTTCTCGATGACGGTCACCGGACCGTAACGGGACAAAAACAGGGCTTGGATTCACAAGCGGCCAGTGCTTCGGTACTGGCCGCTTTCTTTATGTCGGGGAAGATGGACAGGGATGTGTAAGTTAAGGATATTGTTGCTTTTGATATTACAAAGACAAATAATACAGTTGTTTAGTTGATCTAAGCTAATCAATGAGAAAATTATAGAAGAGGCAGCCTCACAAGACGGTTGCGACGAAAATGACCCATCCAATGTTGTTCCTTGCAAATAGGAAACTTGCGTAAAATCACGCGAGCGGGATAGAAAGGGGTGGTTTGGATTCAAGAGATTATTTAACAATCATTAAGGTAGCATTTGAGTTGTTATGGGTAAAAGAGCGGGCACTTTCTAAATCTTATTGACAAGTGAAAGTGACGCCGTTATATTTATATTGACTTAAATCGCTGGAATGCCATTATACCAAGAGGAGAACAAAAGGGGCTGTTGGGAGCAGCCCACATACGGGTTCGTGCTCATCGAATTCTGTAAACACGGGCGAGTATTCACCACCAAACAAGGAGAGGAGAAGACATGCTCAAGCGAACGCTTTGGGTTGTAGTCATTGTGGCTCTATGTTGCAGTCTCGGCGTGTTGGCCGTGTACGCGACTCAAGCAAGCAAGGCTCATCTGTCGACGCAGACAAAAGGGATCGCAGCGCATCCGACGCTGAGTCCCGACAAGGCCGCACCTGAAGGCACATACTCCATTCCCGCCAAGAAAGCAAGCACGGTTGGCCAGGTAATCGCATCGAGGACGGAGTACGATTACGCGAAAGAAAACTACATCCGCCGCCAGGAAGGCTCGCTTCTGAGCAAGGACGAAGAAGCCCTGGTGCAGAGGTACTTCGGATCGCGTGACGACGGAGACAATTCGCTGGATGCCGTGGGGGGGCCGGACGGTTACAACTACTACTTTGTAGACAGCCAGGCACCGGACACCGCGGCCTATTCCTGGGTTGAAATCAAAACCACGGGGACGCGCATTACGGCGCTGAACGGTCAGGATGACCTTGCCGCTGCGTTTACCATTGGATTCTCGTTTCCGTTTTACGGATCCAACTACACGACCGGAAGCATCTGCTCGAACGGCAACATCCAGTTCGGGGGAAGTCTCAACCGGTACTGGAGCAACAGTGCACTGCCGTATGCAGGCGACGCCACGTATGGCCTGGTTGGCCCGGCGATTTTCCCGCTGTGGGACGATCTGATGATCGGCTCCGGCGCGATCGGCGGCGTGTATGTGCAGAACTTCAACAACCAGTACTGTGTGGTCGAGTGGGACTCGGTGACGAACTTCTCGGGCGGCGGAGCGCCGAAGTTCGAAGCCATTCTGTACGCGGATGGCAAGATCAAGTTCCAGTACAACTCGATTGTAAGTCAGAGCCCCACGGTGGGTATTCAGGGCGCGGGCACAGGCACGAACTTTTTGCAGTACCAGTACAACGCGACCGGTCAGCAAGTGGCGACCGGCCGGGCGATCTGGTTCTACCGGTTTGTTCCGCCCACAGCAGAACTGGGGCTGAGCAATCTGACGCCGTGCGGCGCGGTGAATCCCAATCCGGCGGCGAGCGTCTCCTTCCGCGTGACGAATGCGGGAGCGGTGGCCTCGACTCCGGTGACGGCCTATTTCAATTTTGACAACGGCGCGACCACGCAGAACGTGGCTGTTCCGGCGATTGCCCCGAGCAGCTTCTTCGACGTGTTCTTTACGACCACGGTGAACCTGTCGATTGGGAACCATACCTTGAGTGGATGGTTCCTGCCGCATGATAATCCGGCGGGGAACGACTCGGCCTTCTGCGCGCTGACGGTGGCGCGCCTGTGCCCGACGCTGTTACCGGCGGATCTGAGCCTCGATCCGATTCCGACGACTCCGTGGGCCGGATCGGTGACGGGAAATTGCGGCAATGGCGGCAAGTGGGATGGTTCGTTCAGCGCCACGGCGGGGTACACGTACCATTTCGACCTTTGCCCGGACGCACCGGGAGCGGGCACCGCGAGCTTTGACGTTGATATTAAGATCTGCGATGCGGCGGGTACGATTCTGGCGGGGCAGGACGGCGCCTGCACGGCGCTCTCCTATCATCCCAATGACTTCACCTGGACGCCGGTCACATCTGGGACCTATTACGTCGTGCTGGCGCCGTACTCTTCGTACGCCAGCCACACCTGCACCGGAACGGCAGCGAGCACGTTCACGATGCAATACTATGTGGCGACGGAGATCGCGCCGGGAGAAACGTGCGCGAACGCCCTGCCGTTTACACTGGATACGCCCTATAACGGTACGACCGTGGGCTTCCAGGACAACTATGAATCCGTGTGTCCGTACAGCAGCACATCGCCGGATGTGGTCTATAGCTACACGCCGTCCGTTGACCAGTTGGTGACCTTCAGCCTGTGCCAGGGGACGACCGACTACGACACGAAGCTGTTTGTGTTTGCCGGAAGCTGTGATGGCACTCCCGTCGGGTGCAATGACGATGCCTGCACGGCTCCACTCTTTCCCAATCCGTACGTGTCGCGTGTGGCCTGCCTGCAGTTGACGGCGGGCACTACCTACTTCATCGTCGTGGACGGTTACGGCGGCGAATCGGGCAACTACACCTTGCTGGGCACGGCGTGCTTCTGTGACATTCAGGAGCAGGCGGGCGACATCGCCGAGGTGACCGAACCCTGGCCGATCCCCAACAACTTCTCGCAGAACGATCCGGATGGCGGTTGCAACAACCGTCCCGGCACTCCGCTGTTCCAGAATATTCAGTGCGGCGAGACCATCTTCGGCAAGACGTTCATGTACACGGACAACATCAGCGGCCTGCTTTATCGCGACACCGACTGGTATCGTCTGGTCGTGAACACCACCACCTATGCGACGTGGTCGGTGACCGGTGAAGACTCACTGGCGGCGATCATCGTCAAGCATGTGATGGATCCTTGCTCAACGCTCAGTCTGACGGCGGCGGTATCGGCGGGCATGTGCTCGACAGCCACGGTCTCGGCCTGTCTGCTTCCGGGCACCTACTACATGTGGGTAGGCTGCTATAAGTCCAGTCCTTCGGCAGCGCCGTTCGATTACCGGGCTACGCTGACGTGCGGCACCTGTCCCACGGGCCGCTGCTGCTATGGGAGCGATCCGGCCAATCCGCTCTGCGCGGATAACGTGGAGCCGGCCTGCACGGCTCTCGGAGGCGCATGGGATGTCACCATGACTTGCGCGGGCAATCCGTGCCCGACGCACCTTGCCTGTCAGACGGGCAACATCATGCTCACGCAGCCGCCCTACAACGCCGACGAAGCGTGGGCCGGTGTGACCAGCGAAGCGAGCCAGACCTATCTGGCCTATGACAACTACTCGGTCAGCAGCCCGATTGGCAGCGTCCGCTTCTGGGGTCTGGATGCTTACAACGGCGGCAGTTGGGCCACGTGTGACGAAGACCCGATGCCGTTTACCATCAGCTTCCATCTGGACAGCCTCGGCTATCCGGCCTCCGCCGCGGTCTGCTCGTATGACGTGTCGCTGACCCGTGTGGCGACCGGCATGAATTACGTGTCGGGCACGCTGAACTTCCCGGTGTGGGAGTATGATGCCGTGCTGTCGCCGCCGTGCACGCAGTTGTCCGGCTGGATCGAGATCGTTGCCGGCGGTTCGACCACCTGCTGGTTCCTGTGGGCGGCTTCGCCGTTCGGCGACGCCACCATGTGGCAGTGGAACGGCCAGCTTTTGCAGTGGTCGAATCCGGGCTATGGAAGCCTGGCGCTGTGCCTGGCGTCGGGTTGCGATGCCACTGTGCTGGCCTCTCATGTAACCGCGTACATGTCCCCGGACAACGTGCATCCGTGGATTAACTTCCACGCGCCGGTGGACGGTGACTACCGGATTTACAGTACGACGGACAAGACGATCGGCTATCCGAACCCGGGCTGGACACTGGAGACCACGGTGACGGTGACGTCGGGCGAGCATGTCTGGACGGATACGGGCACGGTGCAGACGTACAAGCGGTACGTGGTCATCCACAACTGTCCGTAACATTCCCGGCGTGCCGGTTCACACCGGGAACGCCATGAACCTGAGAGAAAAAAAGCGGCCGATGCTGAAGCATCGGCCGCTTTGCTTGCCTCGCTATGGAAAACGGTGTCAGGGATGCGGCTTCGGTCCGCCGCCGGAATGCCTGCGGGGATCGGCCTCCACGGACAATTCGCGGTGCCGCACCACTTCCCCTTCGACGAGGTACACGACGTCCTGCGCGATATTGGTCGACAGATCGGCGATGCGCTCGAGGTAGCGAATGCAGGAGAGAATCTGAATCCACTGATCGAGGTGTTCGGGATCGCGGCGGATTTCATTCAACACAATGGTGAAGAGTCTGTCCCGCTGCTCATCCACGTCATCATCGGAGAGAATGACGCTCTTGGCGAGTTTGACGTCGGACTCGATCAGGGCATCGAGGCACTGTCGCACCATCTGCGCCGCTTTCTGGGCCATCGCGTTCAGGCCTTTGGGAACCGGCACGGGACCGCGCTCGGACAGGAAGATCACGCGCTCGGCGGTGTTCACGGCGAAGTCACCGATGCGTTCGAGATCGTTGTTCATCTTGAGCACCGCGACGACAAAGCGGAGATCGCGGGCCACGGGCTGGTGCAGCGCGAGGATCTTCAGGCATTCCTCTTCGATATGCACTTCCCGCTGGTCCACGTCCGCGTCTTCGGCAATCACCTGCTCGGCGATGGTGCGGTCATTGGTGCTCAGCGCGGTGATGGCGAGCGAGATGCTCTCCTCGATAATGGTTCCCATTTCGAGGATGATCTTCTTGAGTTTCTCGAGATCTTTTTGGAGATGTGCGGGCATGAGTGTGATCCTAAGGGCTTATCCGAAACGTCCGGTAATGTAATCTTCCGTCTGACGCTTTCGGGGATTTTCGAAAATATCCTTGGTGGTGCCGAACTCCACCAGTTCGCCGAGGAACATGAAGCCGGTGTAGTCGGAGACGCGGGCGGCCTGCTGCATGTTGTGAGTGACGATCACGAAGGTGTACTGCTTGGTGAGATCGGCGACGAGTTGTTCGATTTTGGCCGTCGAGATCGGGTCCAGCGCGGAGGTCGGTTCGTCGAGCAGGAGCACGTCCGGGTGCAGGGCAACCGCCCGGGCAATACAGAGCCGCTGCTGCTGGCCTCCGGACAGGCTCAGAGCGCTCTGGGCGAGTTTGTCCTTGACTTCATCCCACAGAGCGGAATCGCGCAGGGCCTGTTCGACCCGCTCATCCATCCCGTGGCGGGTGAGATGTTCGAAATGGCGAATGGCGAATGCCACGTTTTCGTAAATGGTCATGGGAAAGGGCACGGGTTTCTGGAACACCATGCCGACCTTGCTGCGAAGGCGATGGATCGAGTAATTGCGGTCGATCACATTCTCGCCGTCGAGCAGGACCTTGCCTGTGGCAACCTGACCCGGATAGATTTCGTAGATGCGATTGAAGATGCGCAGCAGGGTGGACTTGCCGCAGCCGGACGGGCCGATCAGCGCGGTGATGGATCGTTCCGGGATGTTCATGTTCAGCGACTGCAGCGCCCTGAACTTGCCGTAATTGAACGTAAGGTCTACCACTTCGATCTTGGTCGGTGTTCCCGCCGGTGTGGGTTCTTGCTGGAACTCGGCTCTTCTGGAGGGTACAGTATGCACAGGACTAACCATTTTGCCGCCGGTTGCGTAACAGGATGATGCGGGAGATGATCCCCAGAGCCAGCACGAGCATGGTCATCACGAAGGCTCCGGCCCAGGCCAGAGCGTGCCAGTACTCGTAGGGACTCATGGCATATTGAAAAATGACCACAGGCACATTGGCCATAGGCTGGTTCAGTTTCAGACTCCAATACGGGTTGTTCAGCGCCGTGAACAGGAGCGGCGCGGTTTCGCCGGAGATGCGGGCCAGCGCCAGCAGGACTCCCGTGAGCACGCCGGACAGCGAGGCGCGGAAGAGCACGTGCCGGATCACTTTGTGCCGTGGCACTCCCAGTGCCAGCGCAGCTTCCTTGGTGGCGGACGGAACTAACTGGAGCATTTCGTCCGTCGTCCGAACCACCACGGGCAGCACGATGAACGCCAGCGCCACCGCGCCCGCGAGGGCGGAAAAGTGTCCCATTTGCTTGACCGTAATGGTATACACGAACAGGCCGATGACAATCGACGGCGCCGAGAGCAGAATGTCGTTCACAAAACGGATGGTATGGCCGAGCCTTGTATGGCGCGCGTATTCGGCGAGATACATTCCGGCGCCGATGCCGATGGGTGTTCCCATAAGCACCGCAAGTCCGCTCATGAGGATGCTGCCCACAAAGGCATTGAGCAGGCCGCCGTCGGATCCGGGGGGCGGAGTCAATTCCGTGAAGAGCCGCCACGTCAGCACCGGCAGGCCTTTGCTTAAGGTGGTCCACAATATCCAGCTTAACCAGAACAGGCCGATGACGGCGGCGAGCGTGGCAAGAGTCCTCGCGGCGCCGTCTGCGAGACGGCGGCGGTAGAGCAGGCGATCATTCACATCCATCAGTTGCCCTCCATGCGCGACATGCGGCGCAGCATCAGGCGGGCAATAGCCAGCACGATGAAGGTGACGACGAACAGCAGGAAGCCGAGGGCAATCAGCGAAGACAGATAAAGCGAGGAATCGGCTTCCGTAAATTCATTAGCGATGGTGGCCGCAATGGAATTGCCGGGTTCGAGCAGCGACGCCGACAGCCGGTGCGAATTGCCCAGCACGAAGGTTACGGCCATGGTCTCGCCGAGGGCGCGGCCCAGCCCGAGAAAGACACCGCCGGTGACCGCCGAGCGGGTGTAGGGCAGAACCACATGCCACACCACCTCCCAGGTGGTGGATCCCAGCGCATAGGCCGACTCTTTCAAGGTGGAGGGGACGGTGGCGAAGACTTCACGCATCACAGCCGCAATAAACGGGATGACCATCACGGCCAGCACGATTCCTGCCGTGAGCATTCCCAGGCCAATCGCGGGACCTCTGAACAGGGTCCCAACCACCGGCAGCGTTCCCAGATGATTGGTCAGCCAGGGATCCACATACTTGGCCATGAAAGGGACAAATACAAAGAGGCCCCACATGCCGTAGATGATGGACGGGATTCCGGCGAGCAGATCAATCGCCGAGGCGACGGGCATGCGCAGCCACTTGGGCGCGATTTCGGTAAGGAACAAGGCAACGCCGAAACTGACCGGCACGGCCATGGTCATGGCGAGCAGCGCGGTGATCAGGGTTCCGTAGATCGGAATGAGCGCGCCGAAGTTTTTCTGCACGGCATCCCACTGGCTGCTCCAGAGAAACTTCCAGCCGAAAGTCAAGAAAGCTTCGCGTCCACCCCAGAGCATGGACAATGCCGCGCCGAGCAGGGCCACGAGCACGAAGACGGCGCAGCCCAGGACAATAAGGTGGAATAGTTTGTCGGCACGCCGATCCCGCAGGTCGAGACGCCGCAGAGGATCAAGGGCCGGACTTTTCACATTCAACATGTGCTGACAGGATGTTTAGACACCGGAAACGGGTGCCGCTGGATTGCAGACAGCACCCGCCCTACCGGATCGGAGATCATGAAAAGGTGTCAGTGAATCTGCTGCGACCAATAGGTCTCGATTTGTTGAACGAGAGCCGGAGGCAGCGGCACATACTGAAGTGTGTGGGCCTGATCCTGACCGTTTTCCAGCGCATACTTGAAGAAGCCAAGCGCGGCCTTGGAATTGGCGGCGTTGGTCGGCTGCTTGTGCATCAGCACAAAGACCGACGCGGCGATGGGCCAGGACTCCGCACCGGGAGCATCGGTGATGATCTGATAAAAGTCGGGCTCCTTGGTCCACTCGGCGCTCTCGGCGGCCTTCTGGAAAGACGCGAGGCTCGGGGTGATGAAGTTGCCCGCGCTGTTTTTGACCTGCGCATAGGCCATCTTGTTTTGCAACGCGTAGGTGAGTTCGACGTAGCCGAGAGCGCCATCGAGCTGATTCACGTAGGCGGACACGCCTTCATTGCCTTTGCCGCCGACACCCGTGGGCCAGTTGACCGACGTGCCTTCTCCGACCTTGGTCTTCCACTCGTCGCTGACCTTGGACAGATAGTTGGCCCAGTTAAAGGTCGTGCCCGAACCATCGGAGCGGTGCACCACGGTAATCAGCTTATCCGGAAGTTTGAGATCGGGGTTCAACTGGGTAATGGCGGCGTCATTCCACTTGATGACTTTGCCGAGAAAGATGTCGGCCAGCAAGGCACCGGTGAATTTCATTTGACCGGCCTGGATTCCGGGGACATGGACCACCGGTACGACGCCGCCGATGACCACGGGGAATTGGGCCAATCCGGCTTCGGACAGTTCCGACGGCTTCAAGGGTTTGTCGCTGGCGCCGAAGTCCACCGTGGACGCCTTGATCTGGGCGATGCCAGCACCGGAGCCGACGGACTGATAGTTGATTTTATCGCCGGTCTTCGCGGCGTAGTCCGCCGCCCATTTGGAGAGCACGGGATAGACAAATGACGAACCGGCTCCCGTGACGTCTGTCGCCAGTGCGGAACCGACAAAAAGCATCAGGGCGAAACTCAGAACAAGCGCGCGAACTTTGATGGGAACTAACATGTAGTCTCCTGATGGACAACTTGGATTATTGATCCGGGTGATCGAGTGTTGACTGCAACCTAATATGCCGTAACAGGCCCGCGGCGTCATGCTCAAAACGCCACGGGACCTGCCCGGCATTTATCTAAAACTTAACTTCGAGGTCGGCCTGAATGCGGTCATAATTCAGATGCCGCGCGCTGCCGGTGTTATCCGGATCCTTGACATTCCGGAAGTAGGTAGCGGCGAGGCGGGTGTTGGCCATGGTGTTAAAGCCCAGACTGATCTTGTGACCGTTGAAATTGGTGCCGCCTCCGGCAGGATCGGAGAAACTGAAAGCGCCGATGGTGGCGTCCTTCTGCAGGACACGGTAATCATAGCTGAAATCCCAGTCGATGGGCATTCCCTTGAACTTCACGAAGGCTCCGGCCAGCCAGCCCATGTTCAACTTCTTGTTATAGGCGGCGGACGTGTCCTTCTTAACGTCGCTGTTGGTGACGAAGTCGAAGAGCACTCCGGGTTCAATTTTGTCGAGCTTGATCTTGGCCATACCGTTGACGTTGATCAGGTTGTAATCGAACTTGTAACCCAGTGTGTCCGTGCCACGGCCCGAGATCGGAACAAGAGAATTGCCGAAGCCGTTGTTGGGCGCATAGAGCGTGGGGTTGCCCTTCACATTGCCGTAGTCGATGTAGGCGACGGCGAGTTGCGCGGCGACAGTGTTGACGGCGAGCTTGCCGCCGAGCTGGGCTTCAAACAGGCCTTGCGTTAAGGCATGTTTCGTCGTACTGCTGGGAGCGCGTTCACCCGCCCAATAACCGCCGGCACGGAAGAAGAGTTCATGCGCGCCGAGCTTGTGGTTCAGCAGCAGGGATGCGCCTTCGACATTCAGATCATTGTCGTAGACCAGCTCGTCACCGTTAGTCTCAAAGGGAACCGGCTGACGTCCCGCGCGGCCATCAAACCACTTGGCGCGGCCCGGATGGAAGTCAACGTAGGCGCGGTCAACCCAGATGGGCTTGGGAGTAAAGCCGCCGGAAAGATCCTGATTGGTGGACACGGGATCGCCCGCGACGGGATTGCTGGTATTGGATGTTCCGGTGCTGGTGGCAAGGCGGAAGTAGGCATCGATATCGGGATTGACGATTGCCTGCAGGCCGAGACGCACGCGGATGCGATTGCGATTGCGGTCGTAGATACGAATCTTGGATGCGGTAGCGCTGTTATAGGCTTCCGCACCTATGAACTCGTAACGGTAGCGGAAATCTCCGCTGAGCTTGATTTTATCCGTCCAGCTCTTGGTCTCTTCGGCAAATAACAGGCTGGGCAGCGCGAGGGCCAGCAGGGCAAAGATAGCGAGAGTGTGTTTCCGATCCATTAAGATGCTTTCAATTGGGTTGGGTTGGCTTTTGTTTTGTCGATTGTAAATTTACCGAACCAAAGTAAACAGACCATAAGGCGACTGTTAAGAAAGTGTAAAGAAACAAAAAAGGCGCGATAATTCGCGCCTGTGCCTCCAAAAGAAAAGCAAAAATCGAAAAGCTGAAAAGAAGACGTTTTTAGGACGGGGTGGACATGGGCTCACTTACTCTTCTACGGCATCGGAGAAGCGGTAACCGACACCGCGAAGGGTTTCGATGTGGGAGCCACGCGGGCCGAGCTTGCGGCGGAGGGACATGACATGCACATCCACGGCGCGGCTGGAATAGTCTACGTTGGAATCCTGCGTGGAATCCATGATCTGCTCGCGGCTGAAGACCCAGCCTGGTCTGCGGGCCAGCATCATCAGGATGCGGAATTCACGGGCCGTGAGCTGCACGTCATTCACACCGACGTACACGGCATGGCGGGCGGGATAGATTACCAGATCGCCGAAATCGAGCGGCGTGTTTTCATCGCCAGGAGCCTTCTTGCGGCGCAGCGCGGCGCGGATGCGTGCCAGGAGCACGCGCATGCTGAAGGGTTTGATCACATAATCGTCCGCGCCGATTTCCAGCCCCGTCACGATGTCGGCTTCGGTGCCCTTGGCCGTGAGCATGATGACCGGCAGATGAGCGGTCTCGGGGTGGGATTTGATCTGGCGGCAGACATCGAGGCCATCGATGCCGGGAAGCATCAGATCGAGAACCACAAGATCGGGCGGCTCATCTTTCAATTTGCGCAGTGCCTTCTCGCCCGTCTGGGCGCGGGTTACTCCGTAGCCCTCTTTGACGAGGTTGTACTCGATCATTTCGAGGATGTCTTCCTCGTCATCTACGATGAGAATATTGGCTTTGCTCATCTTCTGTTCACCTTTACGCAGGTTCTGTTTGTAAAGCAGTTTTTGAATATACGAATAATGAGGCTTATTAACAACTCCTGTGTGCGCAGCATGTTGCTGATGGTGTTGCTGAAGTGATGGGCGGCTAAGATATCTAAGAACAAGAAGAAGGCGCACCGTTTGGTGCGCCTTCTTTCATTTCGAGAAGCACTGGCTTATTGTACGAAGCCGAGGTACATAAGCAACGCGACCACCACACCCATGATGCTCTCGCCTGCGATCCAGCCGGAAGCGATGGGAACAGTGTTCATGTCATTCCACTTCGCCGCTTTGCGTTCAAGAACCCAGACGATGGCCGCACCGAGGAACATGGAGAAGCTGGTGTAGCCGTTGATCGTCATGGCAATGCCCAAGGCCGCCGGGGAAGGCGTGTAGGGCTTGATCTTGGGGAACATGCGATCCAGAATGACAATCGTTACGCCGAGCACGAAGGCGACGATAATCGCCACCACGGCACTGGGCGGCAAGGTCGACAGGCCCTTGGCAAGCACCTTGGCCACACCCTGCCAGACCAGCGCGGACGGGGCGGGGAACTTGTCGCCGCCGAGGATGCTGGCATCGGGGACGAGCAGGAAGTAGGCGGGTACCGCCATAAAGGCACCGGAGATGACGCCGAAGAGCTGGGCGATGAACTGCTTGCGCGGATTAGCGCCGACCATGTAACCGACAAACAGGTTACCGACGGTGTCACTGCACGAAGCAGCCGCACCTGCCGTGACGCTGGCGGTCATCAGATTGGTGGTCATGTTTCCGGGAGAAATGGCGCCAAAGGTGAGCTGGGTGACTTTGCCCAGTGCGCCGATGGGGTTGATGCCGATTTCGGCTCCGGCACGAGCAGCAACCGCCGCGAGAAAGAACGTGAGCAGAACGGCAATGGCACCCATATACCAGTGGATGTTAAACATCCACATCAAGAGCACAATGGAGGCAAGGCCGGTAATCAGAAATCCCGGCACAAACCAGCTCATGGGAATTTCGATGTCATCGAGCGGACCCTTCTTGCCATTCTTCGCCTTCTTGCCGAAACTGGAGAAGATGCTGCCGAAGGTGCGGCCAAGCGTACGCCACTGGAAAGCCAGTGCGAGCAGACCACCGACGACGAGCACGGTAGCGCCCGGCCAGAGACTCCACGCACTGATATTGCGGAAGCCGCCCACGGTTCGCATGTTGGCGGTTTCGGGATCAAACCCCATGTCCTTGAGCATCGCCGGATCTTGATTTGCGGGGAAGGAAAGGCGGGCTTCCCAGTTGATGGCCTTCGAGGCTTCGGCAAGCAGCACGGCGCCGCCGACGCTCTTGTTCAGGGTATCGCGCACCGAAATCACGCCATAGAGCGGATTGGGAGTCGTGCCGTCCAGCAGCTTGGGGGCATTCAGATCCTGCTTCAGTTCCTGAAGATTTTTGTACTGAGCCGGCTGGGTCCACGTATAGCGGAAGGTGTCGAGACGCGAACCATCCGCCATTTCCGGACCCTTGGTGGCTTCTTCGAGCACCACCATAAAGGTGCTGCCGTTCTGCATAGCCATGGGCGCATGAGCCTGCGCCACCGCCGTCACCTGCGGCGGATAATGGTGGATAATCTTGGCATTGATCAGGTTGGGCGCCAGAACCGCGTAGTTGAAGAGGAAGCCGACAAGCATACTCATGCCGACCTTGATCCCCATCAGCGCGCCGATGCCGACGAAGATGAAGCTGGGCTCGAAGGTCAGGGTAAGCTTGGAGAGGGACACACCCTTAATACGCAGCGGCAGGGCATACTGCGGCTTCATCCACGAGCCGATAGCGGTGGTCATGGGCGCGAGAATATCGCGGAACAGGACGAGCACGATGCCCGACAATCCGGCGAAGCCGAGGGCCTTGGCCTTCTTCATGGCGTCACCGCCGGCGGAATACATGGCCTTGAGCGTTTCGCCCGTGGGGACGTTGCCCGGGAAGCGGAGATGGTCCACCTGAATCATCTGCCGCTTGAAGGGGATGGCCATGAACAGACCGGAATAGAGAATGATGCCGATGAGCAAGGTGAGCTGCCACCATACGAACTGGTAGCCGGTGAGCATGGTCAGGGCGGGCACCGCGGAGACGAGGCCGGCCGAGGAGATCCAGCTTGCGGCCACGGCGGCGGTCATCATGATGGTGCTCTCCATCATGCCGAATTCCTTCTTGACGAGGCCCATGCCTTTGAACGCCTTGAAGAGGGCGAACATGATGATGATCGCGGCGATGTCCACGCCCAATCCCCAACCGGATTTCAAGCCGATGTAGAGATTGGAGACGGACATGATGCCGCCGAAGATCATTCCGGAGATGATCGCGCGAGCGGTGAGTTGCGGTTGTGAATCGCCCTGATAAACGTTCTTCAGCCAGTCAAGGTCGCGCTGCAACACGCCGTCTTCCGGCGGTGCTCCTTCGACTTTCTTCCCGGCTACTGCTGCTGGGTCCGGCATGGGGGTGCCTCGTATGGGTTATATGAGAAAAGAGGAAATCGTCTGATCGTACTGGCCTGGAGTCTGAACACACTCTCGATTGTCATCCGGCATTTGTCCTCAAATGCCGGAGCTCTCTTCATCAGTATCCCCGAGAGATCCTGCATCCCGAAGACGGGCTGCAGGATGACAAGGTCCGGATCGTGGTGCGGAGCGAAGTGTGCGCAGCGCCAGCGATGTTACTTCTTGGCGGTCTTGGCGTCTTTGGGTTCGAAGACGACGGTGTTGTCGGGGCGCTTGCCGGCATCGAGCATGAAGGCGCGGAAGGAACTCCAGCTTTCGGGGGGAATCCATTCCTTGGAAAGTTTCAGCGTGCGTTCGAACACGAAGCGGCCATCCTTGACCTCGCTCTTGACGGTGCCCTCATCGAAGTCCCATTTGCGGGTGAGGTTCTTCGGCATATCCTTCACCTGCCACGCGTCGGGAATGGCACATTCGACGTGAAGCGTCGCGGTAATGGGGGAGCGGACTTCCTGGCGGAATTCTCGCGTGGTAAGCGAAAGCGGCGCGTCGGCGACGACATGCTCGAAGGGCGCGATGGACAGTGGCAGGACATGGTAACGGTCCAGCGTATCCATGGCATGAACGGCGGTGAAGCTGAAGTCAATGGCCACCGTGCTGCCATGGCGCGGGGACTCCAGATCCTTGATGGCTGCCTTGGTAATGGTGAAGCCCTTCACGCGGACGTTGCGCTTCAGGATCGCTTCAGGGCCGGATTCGCGCACGGTCTCATACATTCCGAATTCACCCTGCGCCGACAGCGTGCCCGTACCCTTCAGCGTGTCCTGGTTCAGACCGTCGAAGGAGAGCGACAGGGTGATGAAGGGATTCTTGACCTTGGAGGCGAACTCGAAGGGCGGCTCTTTGGTATTGTCCAGCGGGACCAGCCAGTAGCCCAGCAGATCGGCGCTGCCGAATTCGCTGCCCGGTATCACCGGATCGCTGTAGCCGTAGGCGCCGCCGGGAGCGCGCATCGCCACCACGGCGCCGGAGATCTCATGCACACAGGGCACGGGAGCATCGGGCACAAAGCATGGCACCACCTGTGTGGAGAGTCCAAACTGATTGGCGATTTTGGAAACCATCGCGGCCAGTTCGAGGCCGTTGCCGTAGCCGCTGGCGAGAACATCCTTCACCGGGCGGAGCGTCAAACCGAAGTCCGGATGATCGAATTCGTAGCGGTTGAAGCGTCCCTTGACCCACGTCTTGATGGCGTCGAGACGGTTCTCGTCGCCGGAAACGCCGACGAGCGTCTTGCCCAGCGATTCGGGAATCACCAGATCCCCGGCGGAGGCGGCGTCGAGACGCAACTTCAGTTCGGTCTGGATCTGTTCCCAGTTCCTGGCCGAAGTGAAGGCTACATTGGGCAGCAGCACGCGATGGCCTTGCAGATCCTGCTTGTCGTAGCCGGACTGCTCGCCCACGGTCCACGTGTAGGTGGCTCCGCTGACGGCGGGCTCGGGAGCGCCGCGATCCACTTTGTAATTCAGCGTCTGGCCATCGGGAATCTGCACCACGAGGCGGCGGGCGATCACGGGATTCTCTTCCCGCAGATAAACGCGGCCTTCGAGCCACGGGAACTGCGGCTTGGGAGTGTTCAGACAGTAGTGCAGTTCGGTAATGCAGCCGTTTTCAAGGCCCATCAGCGTGACGACCATCTGACGGTAGGGCGCGTAATCGGGAGCCTTGTCGAGGCCATCGGGCACCACGGGATTGTAGGCATTGTGCGGCGTACAGTCAATGGTGCGGCCGTCTTTGGTGTAGGTGCGCGCGGTGAGGATCATCAGCGAATCGCGGCCCGCGAGGTAGTTGATGCGGGGATCGCCGAAGTTGTCGCGGGAGGCTTCATCGGGCAGGTAGCGGAACACGTGGCTTTCGACCGTCTTGCTGCCGTCGGAGCGCAGCACGTAGCTGTCCTCGGTCCAGAGCACGATGCTCGATGCCTTGGGATATTTTTTCAGAGCGGAAAGGTTCTTCTGCACCTCGGGCGGAAGATCCTTGAAATCGGCGAAAGCCGCAGAACACAAAAGCCAAAAAGCCAAAAAGCCAAAAAGCCAAAAGCATCTGGCTGATGCGGGGATTATGTGCAGGGGGGAGTGAACGATCAGGTTCTTCATCTTATTTGCTTCCTTCGCGATCCAAAACCACGTTCAAAGCATCCGCGTTTTTCAGGGCATCGGTCGCTTGTTTCACTTCAGAATAGTCTTTAGCGGGCAGCCAGCGCTCGCTCACATGCCAGATTTCGGACAGTTCCAGACTGCCGCCGTTCTTCTTCCAGCCGCCCTTGGTCCAGGCCACGTCGCCGCCTTCCTTGCGGTCATCCGGCAGCTTGCGCACGGAATAGCCGGAGGGCAGCGAGAGGGTCTCCTTGATGGTGACCTGGCGGGGATTGTAGGAGAAGATAGGCTGCGTACGCTTCTCATCATCGAGACCCGAGAGCAGATTCATCTGGTACCCGCCGGCCCACACCAGCTTCTGACTGAAGGGGGCGTAGTCCATGCGGCTGCCGACGGCGCGTGCATAAGCGGGAACGCGGAAGGCAATGTCCACGGTGAAGGGCTTGTAAAAGTCCCACAGGTCGCCGTAGGTGATCTTGCCCATTTCTGCGGCGGGGTTGGCCTTGAAGAACCAGGCGCGGCAAATGCCTTCCCATTGATCCTGTCCGGCATCACTGAAAGGACGGCGAACGCGGGCGTCCGCCTGCGCCTTGCCCTGAATGTGGACGGTGCCGGTGAGGTTGCCCTCTTTGTCCAGCGCGGTCTTCATGGTAATGGCGAAATCATTCTGCTCGGGCGTGAACTTGCTGATCTGCCCGAGCTTCTCGCCTTCGGGGCTGCCGACAACGACATGCTGCTCGGATTCAGCCCGGCTCCAGAGTTCCATATTGAACGGCGACCACGTGGGATCGAGCATCAGGAAGCTGCCGTCGGGACGCTTGACGGCGACGACGCAGTGATTGAATTGATCGGCGGGAATATCTTCCACACGGGCGCCGGCCTTGGTCATCACCGGATAGGTGGTATAGCCCGCGGCGCGGAGCATGGTGACGAGCATGCCGGCGATGTCCTTGCAGACACCGGCGCGGTCACGGAAGGTCATGGTGCCGGGGTGCAGCGTGTAGCCTTCGCCCTTGCCCATGGAAACGCCGCTGTAGCGGATTTCCTGCGCGACCCAGTGCAGCAGAGCGTAGAACTTGCAGGTGTCGGATTTGCAGCCGGCGGTGATCTTGGCCACTTCGGCCTTGATAGCGGCGTCCGAATCGAACACGTGGGCCTGCTCATTGACGTTGTAGAACCAGCGGGATTTCTCGCCCCAGCTCTTGACGTTGGTGAACACGACCTTGGTGACGACGTCCGGCGCGTCGGGTGCGCGCATCTCCGGTTCGTACGCGGGGATGTTTTCTTTCCAGAACTTGTAAATCAGGCGGTGATTGCCGAAGGTCATTCCCGCGTGGACTTCGCCGTTGTAGGTATCGTACTGCGCGGGCTTGTCTTCCGGCATGGTCACCGTGTAAGATTTGAGCTTGATAGGCGGTGTGGGGCCTTCCAGCACGTCGCTGCCGAAGGTGATGACGTCATAGTAGGTGCCGCGCATCGGCGGAATGTACCGTTCTTCTTCGCCGTTGGACGCGAGGTAGGCAATCATGAAACCCACCATCCGGCATTCGGTTTCCACGGCGTCCCCGACTTCGAGCGGCGGGATCGGCAGGACCTTCATGCGCGCGCCCCAGTAAATCAGATGCGTAGGCTGCGGCAAATCCTGAATGGCCGTCAGCGGGATCTGCTCGACGCGGCCATCCTTGCGGTGGATGCGCGCCGTGGTGATCTCGATCTTGTTGGATGCGGGATCGTAGTCGAAGCGGGCGGCGCGGGTCTTGGCAATGCCGCCGGGAGTCAAAACCTTGGTCAGGGTGTGCGAGCGCTTGTCCGAGAGCCCCGTGGAGTCCACATCCACCCATGTGGAGTCAAACACCAGCACCACGTCGTGTCCTTCGAAGTCCTTGGCTTCGCCGGTCGAGGTGATCAGGTCCTTAAACGGACTCTGCGGTGCGGATTGAGCGTGGACGGAAACGGATGCGAGGAGGAGCAGGAGGAGAGCAAGCGGGAGAAGAAGGTGTCGGTGCATGAATTCTCTGCTGGAAGTGCGACGTTAGGTTGGAAAGGAGTCAGAAAAGACCAGTTGGAGGGATAGAATACCAGAAAACTTAAAATAAAAATAATAGTTGAAGTTAACAAGCGGAATGACTATGATTTAGAATCTCTTGCGTTGAGGTATTGACTTATTATACAATAGTTTAGTTGTGGCCGTTTGCTGAGGTGCCATCTACCACAGCCCGGCGGCACTCTAAGGGCCATTCCGGGAGGTCTTTACGATGTTCAAATGGCTACTGATTATTCTGCTGGTGATCATTGCCGCATTGGGCGGCACACTGGTCTGGCTCTATGCCCGCTCCGCTGCGCCGCCCGCCGTGGCAAAGACGAGCCCGCAGGAGATGGGGGAGGGTCCCAATGTCACGGTGTATGTCCACCAGTCCGCTGTGAATAACCTGCTGCAGGCGATCTTTCCCATTGAAGGCGCAGGGGAGGTCATGCACAAACCGATCTCACTTCCCTATAGCTGGAAGGTGGAAAACCCGCATGTGGAAATGACGGCAGACGGGCCGATCTTCACAGCGGATGCCCAGGTGCACATTCTGGGGAAGACGCACGTGGTTCAGGCACGGGGCAAGGGCGCGATCCGCTACGATTCACTGGCCAAGGAACTGTATATGGATTTGCACCAGCTCGAGGCGCACACCGATGCCAAGGTGCTGGGGATTCCGCTGGACCGGCTGAATCTGGCACCGTCCGATATGAATGTCCGTCTGCTAAGTCATCTGCCCCTGTTCACGCATTTCAGTGTGAAGAAGCCGCTGGATGTGCGGGAGGATGTGGAGTTCTCGATTATCAGCCATCGGGTGCGATTCGAGAAGCAGCAGGCTGTGGTGGACTTTGCGGTGCGCTTCCACGAGCTTTCACAAGGTGCAGGAGACCCCGCAAAGCAGGGACAAAGCAAGTAATTTCAATGAGCAGGAACTCTGGGTCGGCCAATGCGTGAAAGGTTGACCAAGTGAGGGTAAGGGCAAATGGCGAGAATCTGGAAATCGATTATGAGCGACTATGGCTGGATACTGGTGTTGATTGGCTGGTTTGTGGTGATGAAGTTCGTCCTGCCCCGCTTTGGGGTGAGTTCTTGAATGTCGAACTCATGCAGCCTCGAGGATCGAGGCAAGACGACAACCACACAGGTAGAAGCGCCAGCGGAGAAATCGGAAATCAGAAATTAGAAACTAAAGAGGAGTCGGAAGATTCCTTTTTGTTTTGAGTTCGTAATTTTTTGGGTTGGCTTGGTGCAAATCGCCACCTGCGGGGCAAATGCCCAAGGGCGGTGGCGGCAGATCAACCAGTGGTCGACAAGGTTCATCGGATCGACTTTCAAGGTTCTGTAAATTCAAAAGTTTAAGATGCCAGGTGGGGCGGGAATGCTTGGGTCCTGTGTTTGCTCAAGTAAACATCGGGAGGAGAAAAGGAAACCAAGTATGGATCGCCGCTTCTACATACTCATGGGTGTTATCGCTGGTGTTTTCTGCGTGGGGTCGCTCATTTTCGGGGTGGATACACAGAGCATTGCCCGCCGCTCGGCGGTGAGGCAGAAGCAGGAAATCAGTTCACTGCATGAACAGTTGAAACAGGAGGCCACTCCGCGAACAGCCGATGAAGTGGTGGTGGCAGGGTATTGAGGAAGAAGCCGAAGGTAGTGAAGACTCTATGCATGCCAGAACCCCGGTGCTCCGCACACCGGGGTTTTTTCACTCTCGGCCAATCTGAAAGCAGATCGGGCGTAGGGGAGGGTTAAGGTCTGCCGCAACCCTCCCGTGTTACCTATTGCCGGGATCATAACGGGCGGGTTGCGCGTGAGGCATTCTCTGAGGTGTGGCGTCTTCTGCTTAACCCGCCCCTACACCGCGACCGGAGGTCTGCTCGTTGGATCATCCCAGCCGGTCAGCTCCGATTTCTTCGTGCACCGCAGGGTCCTGCTCGGTCTCGGACATAGTTTGGAGGCGCAGGCGGGCTGCCTGTCCGGGGATTTGGGCGGCGGCCCAGGCGGCGTGGAGGCGGACCAACGGGCTGGGGTGTATCAGCAGGGGCTCTAAGGCGTCAAGGGCTTCGGGCGTGGCCCAGTTGCCCAAGGCAACGGCGACATTGCGCAGGAACCCTGCATAGCCGGGGCGCAGAACGGGGGAATGGACGAATTTCTCTTTGAATTCCGCTTCGGAAAGACGGGCCAGACCGGCCAGATGCGGAGCCTGACGCTCGAGGGTAGCGCGGTAGGCGGCTTCCCGGGTTTCAGTGGAAAAGCGCTGATTCCACGGGCAGCAATCCTGACAATCATCACAACCGAAGATATGGTTGCCCATTTTCGAACGCAATGCACGCGGAATAACGCCTTTCAGCTCGATGGTCAGATAAGAAATGCAGAGGGTGCTGTCCAGCACAAAAGCCGTTGGAAAGGCATGGGTGGGGCAGATGTCCAGGCAGCGTGTGCAGGAGCCGCAGGACGGCATCGCGGCGAGGGGCGAAGGCGGCAACTCGAGCGTGGTGATGATCTCCCCGAGAAAGAAGGTCGAGCCCATTTTCGGCGCGATCAGCAGCGTGTTCTTGCCGATGAAGCCGATCCCCGCGCGCTCGCCGAACTCGCGCTCGAGCAGCGGGCCGGTGTCGGTGTAGGCTTTCTGAAAGGATGAAGGATGAAGGATGAAGGATGAAGGAAGACTGGAAATGAAGTCGGCCAGCGCCTCCAACTTTTTGAGTAACACGTCATGGTAGTCGTGGCCCCAGGCATAGGAGGCGATGAGGCCGCGGGAGGGGTCGTTGCGGATATCAGCGGGAAGCCTGCCGGAAAAGTAGGATTGGGCGACGGAGATGATGGTGCGGGCACCCGGCAGAACAAGTTGCGGATCGCTACGGCGGTCAGCGGAGCGGTTCAGGTAGGTCATCGTGCCCGCCTTGCCTTCGGAAAGCCACCGGCGGAACGTGTCCGCGCGGGCGGGGGGCGAAGCCGGAGCAAAGCCAACGCGCTCAAAACCCAATTCACGGGCGCGCGTTTGAATGGC
Organism: bacterium; assembly: GCA_036504735.1. Lineage (NCBI taxonomy): Bacteria > bacterium. The sequence goes on along the minus strand of DASXUQ010000002.1, from coordinate 107,300 downwards.
CGTGGCCTGATCTTGTAGTGACGATGCGGTCAAAAGACTTGAATTTCTCGGAATTTAGTTGTAAAATTAGAGAACATGAGCGGCGACACGTCTGCCGTTCTCCTGCCATTTTTCCCGCTCCACTTCCACCAAGGGAAATCCCCACATGCCCAAGGCTTCCAAGACCCTGCTCGGCTTCTACCGGGACCAGACCTACCGCGTACCGCTGAAAACCGTGTGGGAGGCGGCGACTCAGGCGGAGCATCTGAACGGCTTTTTCACCAGTGCCGCCAAGGGCGATATCTGCCCGGACCTCGAGCCGGTGACGTGGCGCTGGGGAAAGCTGTGCGCCGAAATTGACGTGGTGAGCTGCGAGCCGCACAAGGCTTTTGAATTCCGCTGGACCGCGCCGGGGCAGAAGGACCGCACACAGGTGCGGATGGAGTTTTCCCGGGCCAAGGGCCGCACGGTGGTCAAAGTGTTTGAGGCGGGCTGGAAGGAGACCCACGTGGATGGTGCGCTGGAAAACTGCGGCGGCTGGAGTGAATGGCTCTACGGCCCCAAGGCCTACGTACAGCACGGAATCGATCTGAGAAAGTAACAGGATAAATGTACCATTCCTTTTCCGGATTGGCAAGGTCATAGCGCATGGCCGATACTGACGGACCCAGCATGACTTTCTGGGATCATCTTGACGAACTACGGAAGCGCCTGCTGCGCTCGCTTGCGGCGATTGTGGTGGCGTCGATCATTGGATTTCTGCTGTCGGGACCCGCCCAGACCTTTCTGATGCGGCCTTTTTTGGACAAGGTGCAGGGCAGCCTGGCGCTGCTGGCTCCCGCTGACGGCTTTATGGTGCAGATGAAGATTTCGATCATCATCGGCATTGCCATCGCCCTGCCGTTTGTGGCCTTTGAACTGTACGGCTTCATCGGCCCGGGCCTTAAGCCGAAGGAGAAGAGGTGGATCTGGCCAGTGGTGATCATCGCCAATCTGCTCTTCTGGGTCGGGATCGCCTTTGCCTGGTACTGCCTGCCCGTGGCCCTCGAGTTCTTCGGCTCCTACGGCGGCGAAGGGGTGCAGAACCTCTGGTCGCTGAAAAACTATATTAACCTGCTGCTGTTTCTGCTGCTGGCCTTCGGCATCATCTTTCAACTGCCGCTGATCATCGGCATCCTCATTGCCACCGGTCTTGTTCCCTCCAAATTCTTCCGCGAGCACCGACGCTTTGCGATCATTGCCAACTTCGTGATTGCCGCCGTGGCCACACCGACCACGGATATGGTGACGATGCTGGCCATGGCGATCCCGCTGTGCATCCTCTACGAAATGTCCATCTGGGTGGGCATCATCATCGAAAGCCGCCGCAAGGCCAAGCTGCCCGCCGCTCAATAGCTCCGCAACTTCTCACCGTAAGGACTCCGCTTATGAAGTACTTCCTCTGGCTGACGCTCGCCATGACGTGTCTGCTCGTGGTCTCTTGTGTCAAGGACGATGAGACGGTTATCCTCGGCGGCGGACCGTTTGCCGATCCGGCCCTCGAACTTATGGTGCGGGATTATCTCGGCAAGCGGACGGGCGAACTGCTGTCTGCGGATCTGGACACGATTACGGTGTTGTCGCAGAACGGCGGCCGCTCACGCAATAGCTATTCGATTGTCGACCTCGAAGGCATTCAACGGCTGCGGCAACTCAAGTCGCTCACCATAAGCTACGGATCCATCTCGACGTTGCAGCCGCTGGTGCAGATGGCGCACCTTGAGACTCTGACGATCATCAACCAGCACTTGACCGATGCGTCCGCCGTGGCGTCGCTGACGGAACTGAGGCAACTGAACCTGACGAACAACAATCTGACGACGCTCCCGGATCTGTCCGCTCTCGTGCACCTGAATATGTTGTACCTCGATCAGAACTATCTGACCGGTATTCCAATGCACCACAACGCGGATTCGGTCACGTTCCTGTCGTTGTCCCGCAATCGGATCGAGAGTTGGGCGGGGATCGAGAATTATGGGCATGTGTTATGGCTTGGCATAAGCGGTTGCTGGTTCAGCAACCTGTCGGGCCTGCCGTCCCTGGCGAGTTTGCAGAACCTGTATCTGGGAGACAATCGTCTGCGGACGCTGTCGGATCTTCCGGATCTGCCCGCGCTGGCGTCGCTGTCGGTGGCAGGGAACGAGATTGCCACCCTGTCCGGTACAACGGAGCTGCCGCACGTGCGCACGCTGGAAGTTTCGGACAACCCGCTGGCGAATTTGTCCGGATTGGAGCGGTTTACGGGGCTTACCTATCTGCGGGCTTACCATTGCGGCCTCGAACAGATCGGCACGATTAACCCGAACAATACCCTCCTGACTGTGGATTTGTCGTCCAACCGCCTGACGACCCTGACTGGAGCATCGGCCTTGCAGCGTGTCTCGAATCTGAATGTTCGCGACAACCTGCTTGAGTCATGCGAAGGGCTGTCCGATCTTCCCCACCTTGTTTCACTCGACCTGAGCGAGAATCCGCTGCATTCCTTGCAGGGATTGTCCAACCTCGAACAACTCAGTTCGCTCACGTTCGACGGCTGCCACTTCACGGATCTTGGCGGCTGGTCCAATCTGCCGCAACTCTCCCAAATCGCTTTCCATGATTGCATCATCGACAATCTGAGCGGTCTGTCGGGAATGTCCGGTCTGACCTATCTCGGGTTTACGGACGGCGGGCGCATCGGATCCATTCGTGCGCTGCACAGCCTGCCGTCTCTGAGCTCCCTGTATCTGGAGAACATCCAGATCGATTCCATCGGCAGCCTTGCCGACCTGTCCAGTCTGACATCGCTGACGATCATGAACTGCGGGCTGCGGTCCCTGGACAGTATTGGCGGAATGCCGCTGCTGGCGACGCTGGATCTGAGCGTCAACGACCTCACGGCTTTCCCGGCGATGTTTCAGTTGCCGCTATTGCAGACCTTGCGGATGACGAACAATGCCCTGACCAGTCTTCGCGGGCTGGAAGGGCTCACTTCGCTGCGGTCCCTTGAAGTGAACTATAACCGCCTGCGGGATGTGAGCGGGCTGGCGAGTCTGGATGCGCTCGAAACGTTGGACCTGAGCACGAATGAGTTGACCTCGCTGGCCGGATTGCCGCCGCTGCCGAATCTGCTTTCGCTGCGAGCCCGCAGCAATCAATTGACGGATCTGACGCCGGTGACGGGGTATCCCGGACTGCTGGAACTGGATGTGTACGGCAATCAGATCCGGTCCCTGACCGGTCTGACGGAAATCCCCAGTCTGACGAGGCTGGTCTTGAGCAATAATCCCTTGGAATCGCTCGCCGGCGCGGGCAGTCATCCGCAGGTCAGCGATCTGGATGTCAGCGGATGCCCGCTGGGCAGTCTGTCGGGACTCGAGAATTTTCCGGCGACGCAGCAATTATTTGTCTACCAGTGCAATCTGACCAGCCTCGCGCCGGTCGCCGCACTGACGCATCTGACCCGCATGTATGCGTACCAGAACGCCATCCAGAATGTGGAGCCGCTCCGCGACCTGGACTCGCTGACCTATGTGGCGGTCAACGAGAACATGATTTCCGATCTACAGCCGCTGGTGGACAACCTGAGCCTGGCATCCGGCGACGCGATACAGGTGCAGGGAAATCCGCTCAGTTTGCACGCCCTTCAGGATCAAATTCCCACGCTGATTGTACGCGGCGTGTCCGTAAATTACTGACGCTATCAGAAAGAGTATGATGAAGCACCTTCCGCTGGCGATGCTGCTGCTGTGCGCGCTGTTTCTTGTCTCTTGCGTAAAGGATGAGGACGAGCCTGCCGCTCAGAGCGGCCTGTTTGCCGATCCGGGTCTGGAAAGGCTCGTGCGCCGGCACGTCGGCCTGGACAGTTCTCCATTGACGGCGGACATACTGGATACGGTTACGGTGCTCCGCGCACAGTGGGGAAACTCCTACGAAGTGGTGGACCTGACCGGCATCGAGAAACTACCGCATCTGCGCATACTGGAACTGCCGGGCGGGCGTCTCCGCTCCATCGCACCGCTGATGGCCTGCGGTGAACTGGAGCAGCTTGTGTTGAGCCATCAGCCGCTGTTGGATTGCGGGGCTGTGGCCGTCCTCAGCCGATTGCGGATTCTGGACCTTTCCTCCGATTCGCTCACCGCACTGCCTGACTTTTCCCGGCTGCAATCCTTGAGCGAACTCTACCTTCGCCATAACCAGATCTCCCGTGTAACGCTGCTGGCAGGCGTCCCATATCTTCGATTTGTGGACCTATCCTATAATCCTCTGACGGACCTTTCGGGACTGAACTCTGGCTTCTCGCTGCAAACTCTGTATCTTGATAACTGTGGCCTGGAGACGCTGGCCGGACTTGCATCCTTGCCGGTGCTTCAGACCCTGAGCTTGCGGTCGAACCATCTGAGAAGCCTGGCAGACCTCCCCGAACAGCACCTCCTGAAGACGCTTGACCTCTATGAGAATGCGTTGCAGTCGCTGGCCGGGCCGGGCGCATTTCGCAGCGTACAACAACTCTATGTGCATGAAAACGAGTTGACATCGCTCGCCGGATTAGAGCGTTTTCCTGCCTTGCGGTCATTACAAGCAGAGCACAACCACCTTCTGACGTTAGAACTCTCGGCGACGCTCGATTCGCTGGTGGACGTGTCGCTGAGTTACAACCGGCTGACCACACTGAACGGGTTGTCCTATCTACCCGCCCTGCAGTCTTTCAGCGCAGACAACAATTATCTTACCTCGGCGGAAGGAATCTCCAACCTGCCGCGGCTGACGTCGCTGACGTTGCAATCCAATCCGCTGCGCACGCTCACAGGCCTGGAAAACCTGCCTGCCCTGACCAACCTGGCCCTGCGGGACTGTGATATCGTGAACCCCACGGGATGGGCGAATCTTCCCGTTTTAAGCGACATCTATTTCGACGATTGCCGGATCGGTGATCTGAGTGGTCTGTCGGGGCTTCCTGCTTTGCAGCATCTCAGCCTATGGGATGGCAGCCTGGCCGGTATCGAGGCGTTGCACGATTTGCCGGCGCTGACCACCCTGTATTTGCGAGGGGTGCAGGTGGATTCCATCGGCAGCATCACCGATCTTGGCAGCCTGACCAGCCTGAGCCTGACCGAAAGCGGTTTGCAGCACATCGACTCGCTTTGCCGGATGCCGCAACTTCGGTCGCTGAGTGTGTACAACAGCCACCTCAGTACGCTGCCTGCGCTCGTGGACCTGCCCGTGCTGGATTCCGTTAATGTCACCGGCAACCCCCTGACCAGCCTCTTCGGGCTTGCGGGCCTTCCGTCGTTACGGATAATTTTGGCGCGAAACTGCGACGTGGTGAGCTTGAGCGGCCTTTCGAATCTGCCGTCTTTGTATACTCTGGATCTTTCCTGGGGCGAACTTGTTTCGCTGGAGGGCTTGGAGCAGATTCCGTATCTGGCGAATCTGTTCGTGCAGGGCGACAAGCTGACCGATTTCTCGCATGCCGGCGGCCATTCAGCATTGGCGTACATCAGCGCCGGTTACAATCAGATCGGCAGCCTCAGCGGACTTACGGACCTGCCGGCTCTGACCACGCTCGATGTGTCGCACAACCGCCTGACCACGTTTACCGGCGTGGGCAGCTTGCCTGCGCTGACAAACCTCTATGCCTGGGGGTGCCTGCTGACCGATGTGAACGGTCTGGAGAATTTGCCCGCGCTGGAGGATCTGGATATCGATGATGGGCAGGTGCGGGACCTTGCTGCGGTGGCGAGTGCCCCGCATTTGAGAACCCTCTATGCCGATCAGAACAGCATTACGGATCTATCGCCGCTGCGCGCCCTGCCGGAGATTCACTGGCTGTCGCTTGCGCGTAATCAGATCACCGATCTGCAGCCGCTGGTGGAGAATGCGCTGCTGGACAGCGGCGACCATGTGAATATCGGCAACAACCCGCTGGGCATCCCCGCCTTGAGCACCCAAATTCCTGCGCTGGAAGCGCGCGGCGTGAGCCTGGATCACTGATGCGAAAGAGTGCGCCCGTCAGAATGGCGTGTGCGGTCCTGCTTCTCATGATGGGGCTGGGAGCGGTGTCGTGTTTCAACATTTGCCGCGTGTACCCACCTGCACACCCTGAATGCCAGCTATAGCCAGATTGCCATAGGTGCAGGAGACCTCGTGAATGTGTCCCATAATTTGCGGGGCGTGGCTGTGCGGTATTAAGGGCTCCGAAAAATCTTCTGAAACGCAAACAAACGGCCCGCGAAATTTATCGCGGGCCGTTTGCTGTAGGGTGCGGTGCGGCGGAGGGCGGCCGCCGCACCGTGGGCAAGAGGATCTCCTCGGGCAAAGGAGATCCCATGGGCATCATTTGATGAGCTGCAGTTTGCGCACGGCTACAAAGCTGCCGCTCTGCATCCGCACAAAGTACGCGCCGGTGGCTACATTCTGCGCGTTCCAGGAAATACGATGCGTTCCCGCGCGGCGTATGTCGTTGGCCAGCACCGCCACTTCCCGGCCCAGCAGATCGTACACCGTGAGCGTGACGCGGCCATCGTGGGGCAGAGAGAATTCGAGGGTGCTGGTGCTGTTGAAGGGGTTCGGATAGGGCGCGGCGAGCGCATACTCGCGCGGCTGCCGCAAGTCATTGGCCGCGTTCGTCACGGAATCGAGAATCACAAACCGGGCGGCACTGGTGTCGAAGATGGCGCTGTCGCTGACAGACAGAATGATCACCATGCAGCCGCGCGCGGCGGGGCCTGCCACGTGCCAGATCTGTGAGGAGTCGTTGGGCGTGGGCATGAAGAGCGTGTCGATGCGATCCACCGGTGCTCCGCGATAGAGACCGATGGCCACGTCGCCGGCAAAGCCCACACCTACCCAGCGCAGACGAATATCCTGGCCGATGATCAGTGTATCGCCACCGTTGGGCTCCAGCAGGTCAATGTACGGCTGACGCACCGAGACGGGCGTGTCGGTGGTGTCCATTACTGTAGGCCGGTCCGCTACCGCCACACGCAGGGCGACAAAATCCGCTTCGGGGCCGCTTACGGTCCAGAGAAACGAATCGGCGGTGGTCTGCGCCAACGGAGTCCACGGCTGCGAGCGCTCCATGTTGGTCACTTCAAGATTGACCGTGCCCGGGCAGTTGGTGCGCGTCCAGTGAATCCACTTCTGCTGGCCGATGTACCAGACGCTGCCGCCGCCATCCACTTCGAGGGCAATGCTCCGGTTGACGATCACGCGCCGCACCGGACTGAAGCCGAACACCGCCGAATTGGACAGCGACGTCACGCGGAAGCGCAGGGAGTCGGTTTCGGGCTCGGTGACGGGGAACGTGTAGTGCGGGTCGGCGAGAGAATCGGCCAGGGTTTGCCACGTGCCGTTCAAGGAATCGCGGGAGACCTCGAGCCGCACCGCGCCGCTGAAGTTGCTCCACTGCCACGCAAGCTGCAGGGTGTTCCCCACCGTATCTGTGCCGCTGCCCGACGGCGAGGTGAAGGCCAGCGCGGGAGACAGAATGGTGCAGTTGAAGGGAGTCATGCCGGCAATCCACGACGCGTTGAGCGATGTAATGCGGAAGCGCACGATGTTGGATACAGGCGCGGTCACGGTCCATGACATGGTGTTGCCTTCCGTGGTGCCGATCTGCTCCCACGGCCCGCCGGTGCCGCCGCGCGAAATATCGACGCGCACGAAACCGGCGGCAAAGCGGCGATTCCAGGCCAAACCGATCTGATCGCCGACGAGGAACGTATCCGCCGCTTGCGGCTGGCTGAACACAAAGGAGGCCTGTCCGATGCGCACCGCGCCGTCCGTGGTGTCGGCCACGGCGGAGTTGTGCGAGTTCACGATGCGGAAGCGCGCAGTCTCCGACGCGCTGCCCGAAGCGGTCCATGTCCACGTGTTGCCCAAAACATTGGAGGCGAGGGTTTCCCACGATCCTGCCGGCCAGACACGCATGAGCTGAATGGTGACGCCCGCGTTGCTGCCCACACCGCCCCAACGGATTTGCGCCGGAAGCGTCAGCGCCAGAGAGTCTCCCGCCACGGGACTTAAGAGCACAAGGCTGGGCTGCACGAGATGAAGATCGCTGTTAGAACTGTCGCCCACCGTTGCATCGGCGGCCAGCGAAACGCGCACGCGGGCACGATCCGTGATGGCTCCGCTGACGGTCCAGCCGAAGGAGTCCGGGGCAACACCGGCGGCGAGAGTGGTCCACGCACTGTCGGGATAGACGCGGTTCAGTTCGACCTTGACCAGACCGGGCGCGCCCGTACGCAGCCAGCGGATAGCATAGGACTGTCCGATCACCAGCGAATCGCCGCCGCTCGGCGCAAGCAGCGCAAGGTGCGGGTCGCCGATGGAAATGTCATTATCGCTAAGGTCGGAAAGTGAAGGCGACGTGCAACGCACCCGGACGCGGGCGTGGGTGGTCTGACTGTCCGGCACAGACCAACTGAACGAATCCGACGTCACGCCGATAGCGACCATGTACCACGGCCCTGACGGATAGTGATACGTGACATCGAAGGACACCGGCGCGGACAGGTCCGTGCGCAGACAGTGGAAGACTTCCGTGGTGCCGATGCCCATCGCGCCCGCGTTGGGGCTCGTGAGGGTAACGGCGGGCACCAGCACATGCAGGCTGCCCACGGTGTCCGCCAGCGCGGGAATGCGGGTGGAGACGACGCGCAGACTTGCATCCGGCGCGCGCGGCCCGCTGATGATGCCGGACCAACTGTCCTCCGTCACATCCGAAGCCAGCGTTTCCCACGGTCCGTCACTGCCACTGCGGCACAGGTAGAGCGATGCGCCCGTGCTGACATTGTCGCGCGTCCAACTTACGGTCAGCGAATGTCCGGCGAGCACACTGTCGCCGGTGGCAGGCGATGTGATCATCAACGCCGCGGGGAGAATGGCAAAGTCACCGCTGAGCGTGTCGCTGACTTCGGGGGCAGCCACAGAAACTACGCGCAGACGGGCGGCGGAGGTCGGCGGCGAGAGTGCGATCCACGTGATGGCGCTGGCGGTGGTGGTCTCCAGCATCGCCCAGTTATCCGATGGATACTGCAGATTCAATTCCACCCGCACCGTGTCGGTGGCGACGGTATTGCGCGACCAGCGGATAGTATTGGCAACACCCACTGCCAGCGTGTCTCCGGGCGCAGGATAGGTCAGCATGACCTGTGGCTTCTGAAGTTCGAAGTTCATGGCCGACATGCCGTACACCGTCGGATCAGTGTGGGACTGCACCTTGATGCGGCAGGTGAGAGACGGCAGATTCGGCGCCGTCCATGCATACTGGTTCGCGGTGACATCCTGCGCAAGGGTCTCCCACGTGCCCGAAGGAAAAGCGCGGTTGACCAGAACGTCCACCGAAGAGACGCCGGAGCGCGTCCAGGAAATCCACGTGGCTGCTCCCGTGCGCAGCACTTCGCCACCATTGGGCGCGGTCAGGGTGATGCTCGGCTGGAGAATGGTGAAGTTCGAGGCCGAGGTGTCACCCACGGTGGCATCACTCAACAGATACACTTTGATTCGCGCACTGTTGCCGGCGGGAGCGGTTACACTCCAGGCCAGCGTATCGGCGGTGGTGGTGCCGAGAGTTTCCCATGTTCCTGCCGGATAGGTGCGGTTCAACATCACACGCGCATCGCCTGCGGCCAGTGAACGGTTGAAGCGGATGACGTAAGGCGCGCCGACGGTGGCCGTCTCGCCGCCGTTGGGCGTTGTGAGGGTGATCTGCGCGCTGGTAATGCTGAAAGCCGAAGCCGAGGTGTCGCCAATAGTGTTGGTGACGGTAGACACCACGCGCACGCGGGCCGCGCCGGTGGCAGGTCCGGTGACGGTCCATGCCAGAAAGTTGCCGGAGGCGGACGCGGCCAGCGTTTCCCACGTGCCTGCCGGATAGTTGCGCTTCAGTTCCACGCGCACATTGTCCCACATGCCGCTGCGCTGCCAGATAATGTTCTGCGATGAGCCCACGGCCCACACGTCACCGCCGTTAGGAGCGGTCAGGGTGAGCGTGGGAATCACAATCACGAAGTTCGAGTTGGAGGTATCGCCGATGGCAGGCTCCGCCGTCAGAAACGCGCGGATCCGCGCACTGTTGGAGGCCGCGCCTGAGACGCTCCAGGTAAAGCTCGACCCCGACACCGTTGTGGCCAGCGTTTCCCAGTTGCCCGAGGGGTACGTGCGGTTGAGTTGTACCGTCACATTGGTGCTGGCATTGGTGCGCACAAAGGTAACCGGTGTGGTGGAACCGGTGTAGAGCGCCTCGCCGCCATTGGGCGCGGTCAGCACCACGGAGCGGACCTGTAGCGTAAAATTGCTGGTGGAAAGGTCACTGATGGTGCTGTCCGCCGTCAGCCGGATCTTCATGCGGCAACTGCTTGAGGCCGCGCCGGAGGAGGTCCAGGCAAAGGTGTCGGCGGTAACGGCGGAGGTCAGCAACTCCCATGCTCCAGTGGGGTAAGTGCGATTGAGGAGCACGCTTACTGCGCCGGGAGCCGCCGCGCGGGTCCAGCGTACCGTGAGCGTGGAACCCATCGTATAGGTGCTGCCGCCATTGGGCACGGACAGATTCAACGCGGGCTGCACAAGGGAGAAGCTGGCATTGGATTCATCCATCACTGTCGGCACACTGTTCAGCGTTACGCGCACCCGCGCTGTGGCTGATGCCGCGCCGCCGGCAGACCAGGCCAGGCTGGTGCCCGTATCCGCGGCGGCGAGGGTTTCCCACGTGCCACTGGGATAGGTGCGATTGAGGCTGACCAGCACGCCGCCCACTGCATTGGTGCGCGTCCAACTGATCGTATGGCTGCTGCCCAGTCCCCACAGTTCGCCGCCATTGGGTGACGTTACCGTAAGGGAAGGACTGATCAGCGAGAAGCCGGCATTGGACGTGTCGCCGATGTTCGAATTCGCCGTGAGATAGACACGAATCCGGCTGGTGGTTGAAGCCGCGCCGCCCGGCGTCCACGTGAAGAGCGTGTCCGTAACGCTGGTGCTGATGGTCTCCCATGAGCCGCCCGGATAGTTGCGCTTGAGCTGCAGCGTCGCCGCACCGGGGGCATTGACACGCGCAAAGCGGATCGTCTGCGGCGACCCGAGCGTCCACTGCTCGCCGCCGTTGGGCAGCAGTACCGTAAGACCCTGCGCCAACAGCGCAAGGTTGCCGTTGCTGGTATCGCCAATCCCCGGATCGTTGGTTAGGTACACGCGCACCCGCGCCGTTGCGCTGGCGGCTCCGGCCACCGTCCACGTGAGGCTGTTGCCCGATGCGGTGGAGGTCAGCATTTCCCAGCCGAGAGAGGGATAGCTGCGGTTCACCTGCACCGTTACATTGCCCGGCGAATTATTGCGCGACCACGAAATGGTCTGCTGGCTTCCGATGGGCCACGCTTCGCCGCCATTGGGAGATGTAACCAGCAATCCCGGCGCGGTTATGGTAAAGTTGGCCGCCGATGTGTCGCCGACGGTGGGCGAAGCATTCAGGAAGACCCGTACACGCGCCGTGGTGGAGGCATTGCCGCTCACGGTCCACGCATAGCCGTTGGTGGTGGCCGATGCGGTCAGAGTCTCCCATGCGGCCGAGGGGTAGCTGCGGTTGATCTGCACCGTGGCGGCGCCTGCGGCGTTATAGCGCGCCCACGAGATGGTTTGGGTGGTGCCGTTGTCCCACGTCTCGCCACCATTCGGCTCCGACAGGTCCAGCGCCGTGCCGATGCCGAAATTGGCGTTGGATTCATCGGAGAGTGTTCCCAGCCGCGCGGCGAGCACGCGAATTCGCGCTGTGCTGCTGAGCGGTTCGGTCACCAGCCAGGAAAAGGTATCCGCATCCACCACACCCACCGCCAACGGCGTCCACTCGTTCGCCGGATAGTTGCGGTTGATGTAGAGGTTCATCGGACCTTCTACATTCATGCGCGTCCAGCGGATCGTGTGCGTCGTTCCCGGATTCCACGCTTCGCCGCCATTGGGAGAGTTCAGCGTCAGCGACGGCGTGCGAATGGAGAAATTGGCATCGGAGATGTCAAAGACGGTGGAGAAGGAATTGGAAATCACCCGCATCCGCACCGCAGACGAGCCGGAGGCGCGCACATTCCACACCAGGCTATCCACACTCACCGCCGCAGCCAGGGTATCCCACGCGCCGGTGGGATACGCATAACAAAGTTCCACGCGCACAGTGCCGGTAAGGCCGGAATCGGTCCAGCGGGCAATCTGGATACTGCCCGGCACGAGGACCTCGCCGCCATTGGGATTCAGCAGCGTGATTTGCGGATTGATGATCGAGAGATTGCCGTCGCTGGTATCTCCGAGCGCGGAGTTTACCGACGAATAAATCCGGAACCGTATGGTGCTGCCCGTGCCGGTCACCGGCCAGTTGTAGCTGGAAAGATTGGTGGAGGTGATGGTGGTCCAACTACTGGACGGGTAGCTGCGATTAATCTGCAGCACCATCATGTCGCTGACACCCTGCGTGTTCCACGAAATCGTCTGCGTCGCGCCGACCAGCCAGGTTTCGCCGCCGTTGGGCGAGAGCAGCGTTATGCGCGGCTGCACGATGCCGAAATCGCCGTTGGACAGATCGCTGCTGGCCGGAAATTCGACGGACGTGATGCGAATCCGCGCGTGGCTCGTGGCGGGGCCGGTTACGGTACAGTAGTTTCCGCCGTCATTGGGCGTGGACGTTACGATGGTTTCCCAGCTTCCGTTGGGATAGTCGCGGTTGAGTTCGATCCGCACATTGCCGCCGAGGCCGCCCTGTGCCCAAGTGATGTTCTGCGACGCGCCCGTCAGCCAGCTCTCGCCGCCATTGGGAGCGATGACCGTCAGCGCGGGAGTGCTGGTGGCGGTCTGCCAGATGCCGCGCCCGTGAGTCGCCGCGCGCAGTGTGCCGGTAATCGGATGCAAGGTCAAGTCATCGATCACGACGGCGGGCAGGCCGCTCGAATAGCTGTTCCACGTCTGCCCCGCATCGGAACTGGTGTAGACGCCAAGATCCGTGCCGAGATAGAGCCGCGAACCGTCGGACGGGTGAACGATGATCACGTTGCAGGGGACATCGGGCAGAGTGCCGCTGATGTCGGTCCACACGTCGCCGCCGTTTGTGCTCTTGAAGACGTGGCTGATGCCATAGCTTGAAAACGTCGCGTACACTGTGGCCGGATCAGTGGGATGCACCGCTACGCGGGTGACGAAGGCCAGCGGCAAGCCATCGGACGCACCGGTCCATGTCGATCCGCCGTTGGTGGTCCGGTAGATCATCCCGCCGTTTTCGCAGCCGGCATACATCACCGCAGGGTTGGACGGTGCGACCCCAATCGTGCTGATCACATTGTTGGACAGCGCCGGGGAAATTGCAGCCCAGTTAATGCCGCCGTTGGTGGTTTTATAGACGCGGTCGGTGGCGGTGTAGAGCACCTGCGGGTTGGACGGATCCATCACCACCGGCGTCACCCACGCGCCGCTGCCGGTAATTCCGGTCTGAATTGCGCTGAAGGATGAGCCGCCGTTGATCGACTTGTAATGGCTTCCGCGCTCGGTCTCCACATAAATTGTGCTGGGGTTGGTGAAGTCCACGTTGCAGTAGCCGCCGTCGCCGCCGTAGAGGGACGTCCACATGCTGCCCGAACCGCGCAGCGAGCCGTTGTCCTGCGCGCCGCCGTAGATGTAATTGCTGTACTGCTGATCATTGGCCGTGGTGTAGAACTGGTAGGTCGCCAGTCCGGTATTCACACTCGACCATGTATCGCCGCCATTGGTGGAACGGAACATGCCGCCGCCGGTGGCCATCAAAACGGTATTCGGATCATCCGGCTTGAAGGCGAGCGCATGCTGATCGGAATGCGCGTATTGCGGATGACTTGTGGCATAGGTGCCGAAACTCTTCTGCGTCCAGCTCACGCCAAAGTCCGTGGACTTGTAGCAATTCAGTCCGCCTGAATAGACAACGGCGGGAGTGGCGGGAGACTGCGCGCAGACCATGTTGTACCAACCCTGTCCGCCGTACATGTCGGGGGACGTGGCCTGCAAGGTCCAGGCCACACCGCCGTCGGTGGTCCTATAGATTCCCAGCAACGCTGCTCCGGCGGTAACCGTTTGGGAAATTCCTGCGTACAGGGTCTGGCCGTTGGCATGCGAAAGGGTAATGCGGCCCATCTGGGACGCGGACGGCAATCCAGACGTGAGCAGGGTCCAACTGACGCCGCCGTTGCCCGAACGGTAGATGCCGTTGCCCGCGCCGCCCCACGGATAACCCAGCGCGGCATAAAGTACATTCACGGAGTCGCTGCGGATGATCAGATCGCGCGCGTCACCGGCAAGATAGAGCATCCAGTTTGCGCCGCCATCGGTGGATTTGAAGACACCGCCGCCATTGGCGATATTCGTTGCCGCCCACAGAATCTGAGGATTGGTGGGATGGACGATAATCTTGTTGACGGCGCGTCCCTGAAACTGCGTCCAGGACATGCCGGTGACGTTCCACGTGGTTCCGCCGTCGGTGGATTTGAAAATTCCCGCGCCGTAGACGGCATCCACGTTGAACGCGCCTTCTCCCGTGCCCATGTAGACGATATTGGGGTTGGAGGGATCGAGGGCCACCGCGCCCACGGCGAGGCTGGGAAGATTATCCGTCAGTGGAAACCAATTGGCTCCGGCATTGGTGGTCTTCCACAGGCCGCCCGAAGCCGAACCGGCATAGATAATATTGGTGTTGGTCGGATGCCACGCGATGCACAGCATGCGGCCCGCCAGATTGGCCGGACCGGATTGCGTCCACGCTTCATCAAGGGGCTGCGGATGGGAACGGGATTGCTGCTGCCAGGCCGCGAGACGGGCCGAAGCGGGAATCTCTCCTGATGGAAAGGCGCGCTGCGCATAGAACCAATTCAGACGGTCCGACACCCTGGTGCCCGTGCGTTGCAGCAGGTCAGCCGCCTGTCCGGCATTGGAGGGCTGACCCGTGCTCGCGTTTTCTGCGCGCAACACGTTGCAGAGCGGAATCATGGCGGTTGCAACGATCAGCGCCGTGGCGATGATCCGCAGGAGTGGCTTAAGTGTTTGCCGCTGAAGGGCTTTATCGGTTCTGTGCATCGTCTCTTCTGGTCGTTATTCCATAAGTACTCCCTCGGATAAAGGCAAGCCATAGACCAGCGCCACGCGCCGGGTCACCACGAAAACACCTGAGGTGAAACGGTGCCGAAGTTGCTGTGCATCCCGCTATGAAATCTGCGGCGCCCAAAACAACAAGCCCCTTCAAGAGAAGGGGCTTGCCGGGGAGAGCATCGAGACCGTCACGAACGTCTCGACCACCAAACACGGATTACTTCATCAATACCATACGATGAGAGAGACTGAGCCTATTCACCTTCACGCGATAGAAATAGATTCCCGATGCGAACGCGTTGCCGTCCCATGCTACGGTATAGCTACCTGCACTCTGGAAACCGTGGACCACTTCGGCAACCTGCCGACCGGATAAATCGTAGATGGAAAGCTGGACATCACCGGCTTCGGGAATCGAATAGCGAATCGTCGTAGCCGGATTGAAAGGATTGGGATAGTTGCCGGCGGTGATGTAGGACTCCGGCGCGCCGATCACTATGGGTTCACCGGCCGCATCGGGAACCATTGGTCCCATGCCGGTAGTGTCGCCGGGCTGCCGCCAGAACTGGCCGTTGATCTCATAGACAATGACAATCGGCAGCGGTTCACCGGGACACAGAATCTGCCCGCCCACAATGCTCACCTGCTGGCCGTTGACGGGCCGCACCGCGCCATTCTCCGGACTGTAATCCTCGGCGCCGAAATCCAGCCGGAAGTCCGCGCGGGGATCGGTATTGCTGACGGTAATCCAGTAGCTGTGGTGCTCTTCGTGCCAGCCGGGGTCGGCAGTTACAATGATGTGGCCGTTCAGTTCCACGCGAGTCACGCTGTCGGGATCGCAGTCCGAACCGTGGTCGCCGCCGTACCCGCCATGTCCTCCCCGATCCGGGTCCCGCCAGTCGTGACCGTTAATCTGCCAGACGACGACCATCTGCGGCGAGGCGTAGCTGAACAATCCGCCGTGAATCGTGACATGCTGGCCGTCGGTCGGGCGCTCGGCGCCATTGCCGGGAGTGTACCACGGAGGACCGAACGAAAGAATATATTCCGGGCTGGCGTCGTTGTCGGTATTCAGATAGTAGGTCGTCACGCGGTGCAGGCTGTCCGGTCCCACCACGATGGCTGTGCCTTCCAGATCCACCGGCGTCAAACCATCTCCCGGATGGTGCATCGGGTCTTGCAGGTTCAGCGTCACGTGGGTGGTCTGGTTGGCGGCCACATCGATCAGTGCGCTGGCAAATCCTTCGCCGGGTTGGGACGCCGCAATGTTGTATGCGCCCACCGGGACCGAGCGGAAGAGCACTTCCCCGGCCTGATTGGTGTACAGGCCCATATGGAAGTGGTGATGGCCGCCGCCATCGACCGCATCGAGGGTGACAAAGGCTCCCCAGGCAGGTGTTCCGTTGGCGCGATAGACCGTCCCCTGCACCGCTCCCGCCTGTGCAAACACCAGAGTGCTGAACAGCAAGATGAGAGAGACTGCAAGTAGAATACGCTGTACCATCCGAACCTCCTTGGAGCCTACGCTCTGCTCCCGAA
Organism: bacterium; assembly: GCA_036504735.1. Lineage (NCBI taxonomy): Bacteria > bacterium. Next base: position 90,677 of record DASXUQ010000002.1, on the reverse strand, counting down.
CTTACTCATGGCAATTGCCTTGCCAACGGTGTAGTTACTGTGCAAGTATACAGTTAACGGTGGCTATCGGTCAACCGGCTGTAATCCCGATGCCCACCTTTGCGCAGGGAATGCGCAGAAACCTAAAAGCCAAAAGGGTAAAAAGCCAAAATTCGGAGGGGTTACCACGCAATGGCCAGCGCAACGCCGCCGGGCTGGGGAGCGAGGGTGATCCGAACGGTTTGGATATGGGGTCGCAGCCAGACGAGGTCGGCCTGGGCGGCGAGGTAAACCAGACTTGCGGCAATCCCTGTCATCCATGTGGCGCGGTAGTCGCGGTTGTAGCGGTCATAGCCGGAGCGGACACGGGCAGGATCGGTTTGCGCCAGATAGTCCTCGCGGGAATCGTGCATCTGTCCGGCTTCATAGATCAGCGCGGCTACGGTCGCGGCTTGGAGGCCGAAAACAACCGCCCCGCGCCACGGATAGCCTTCCTGCCACTGACCGCTGCCGGGGAGCAGCAGATTGGTCAGACGTGCCGTGCGCAGCGAGGGATGCTGCAACAGTTGGCTTTCTTCGCTGCTCCTTCCCGTCCGGTGCGCCGTCTTGACTTCATCGAACAGCACGCGGAACTTGGGACTGACCTGCACCGGATCGAGCGTCAGATTCGGTACGGCATCCAGTGCGCGGGCAAAGTCCGTGCGGGCATCCTCATCGTGCCCCAGCATTATAGCCGCATAGCCCATGAACAGGTTCAACTGCGCCCGCTGATCGGCTGTCAGGGCACTGTTCCCTTGCAGAATCCGCAGCGCCAGCAGTTCGGTCTTTTCATATTGCGCGCTGGCGAACGCGGAATCTACGGCCTGAAGATCGGGAGTGGTTTGGGCAAAGGAGGGAGAGGCTAAAAGCCAAAAGGCCAAAAAGCCAAAAAGCCAAAAGCGCAGATACAGCGATTGTTGCGCTCTTGCCGTTACGATGGAAAACACGCTCATAGCAGTCATGCGGATGGGGAATTCTCCACGCTATTTTTGGATGGAGGCCTGGCCGTGGGAGAGGTCCATCGAGATGGCGACGGTTTCTCCGGCGGCAATCTGGAAATCCTGCTGCAGGGTAGAAAGTTGGGGATGGGAGACACGCACGGAATGATGTCCGGGAGAGACAAACAGCGGGCGAGGCAGGGGAGTGGTCCCGATGTGCTCGCCGTCCAGATACAGTTCGCCCCACGGCTCCACATTCACCCGCACCAGCGCGGCATGGTCGGCCAGGCGGATGTCGGCGCGGGACTGTGCGCTGGACAAATTCAAGGTTACCTGCACCGGAGGAAAGGCGGGGTTGCGCAGCACCAGCGTCTGACTGCCGCCGGGCACGCGCACCGTGCCGCTAAACGGCGTGGTCCCAAGCTGCACGCCATTCAAATACACCTGTGCCCACGGCTCGGTCGTCAGCGCCAAATTCACACTGTCGGGAATAGCAGTCGAGGCCGCGGCAATCTGTGGTGCGGATGATAGGGTTGCCTTGACCCCTTCATCCTTCATCCTTCCGCCTTCATCCTTCCCTTCCGGCGCTGCTCTGAATTCCGGCTCGGAAGGCGTCGCCGGCGGAGTCTTTATCGGGTCCTTAACGTCATCTTTCATCCTTCCGCCTTCATCCTTGGCCGCAGTGTCCGGCTTAACCGGCACCACCGAGGCCGGCGTCTGCCCTTCATCCTTCATCCTTCCACCGTCAACCTTGCCTCCCCACGGGTACCAGAGCATCATCCCACCCCAGAAGGCGATCACGGCCACGGCGGCGGCCAGATATTTCAGGTCGCGTTTGCGGTTGCGCGGGCGAAGGTACTCGGGCTTGATGGCGGTCTTGCGGGGACGGCGGGAGACGAACAGGCCGATAATCACCAGCGGCACCATCAGCAGATCGAAGGTGTGCGTGTCTGCCGGAAACTGCTTGCGCAGCAGCCACAGCGCCAGCAGAATCAGCACCAGAATCAGATAGCGCGACAGGCTCACCTGCGGGCGTGCAACAGGCTCTTCCTTCACCGGCACGCGTTCACCTAAAAGACTGCGGGCTGCATTGGCGGAAGCGGGACGCGCCGCGGGATCTTTCTGCAAAAGTTTAGAGAGCAGTTCGCGCGGACGCTCGGGAAGGTCGACAATCGCCGGATGCTTGAAAGATGGTTCGGCGTCGCGCACGTTGCGCAGCGTCTCCATCATCGTCTGGCCGGCAAAGGGATTTTCGCCCGTGGCGGCTTCATAGAGCACTACGCCCAACGAGAACAGATCCGAGGTCTCGCCCGGCTGGCCGCCTGCCGCCTGCTCGGGCGACATATAGGCGGGCGTGCCCACAATCGCTTCATGGTGCGTCAGCTTGGGAGCATCCCGCAGCGCGGCTAAAGAAAAGTCGGTGATCTTGAAGGTCAGTTCCTGCCCTGAGTCGGCCACCAGAATATTTTCCGGCTTCAGATCGCGGTGCAGAATGCCCACGCTGTGCAGCGCGGCCAGTCCCGCCAGAAGCTGCGAAGCCAGCGCGGTGAAGGCTTCTCCTGCAAAGGTCTCGCCCTGTGCAATGCGCGCGCCCAGCGTGGTGCCGTCCAGCCATTCGAGGAGCATATACAGCCCCTCGTCGGGGTCTTCGCCGTATTCGTAGATCCGCACCAGATTGGGATGATCGAGCCGCGCCACCGCCTTGGCTTCCCGCTCAAAGCGCGCGCGGATCTCTTCATCCTTGGCCAGCGCCGGATTCAAGCATTTGACAAACACCGGCCGCTCGAGCACACTGTCCCGAGCGCGAAAAGCCAGCGTCAAATCTCCGCGCTGGATCAGTTGCCTGTCTGTGAGTCTTTGGGAAAGAGGTTTCAAAAAAAGGATGAAGGCTGAGGGATGAAGGATGAAAGCAATAGCCCGGACGCAGGGAGCGCATCCGGATGGTAGGCAGCAAGGGATACGGAAGGTGCATCCCTTGCTGCCTTAATCATCTAACGAATCAATGCCGTCCGCCGCCGCGACCGCCGTAGCGGCCGCCACGGTTGTGGCGGCCGTAGGGCATGTAGCCGTTGTTGGAGCCGGAATCGAAATTCCAGCGGTCACTGATAATCGGCACACCCGCCGCGCCGTGATAGTCCGGCGAGGAGCGGAAATCGGTGGACGGGGTCACGCTCTGGAAATACTGCGGGACCACACTCTGCTGGTACAGCGGTTCCACGCCGCGATAGACGGGCCTCGTGCGCGGCGAAGAGGGAGTGGGACCGTTGCCGCCCCGGTTGCCGCCGTCTTCATCGCCGTTGTAATAGTAGTCGCCGTAGGTGTGCCGCCGGTGGTGCCTGCCCGCGTTGCCGTACAACTCAGTGTAGCCCTGCGGCGTGATGTCTTCATAATAGGTGGCCACAGGCTGGCCGAAGGACTCGCCGAACGGCTGTCCATACGCGGAATTGGGATTCCCGTAGCCCGGGCCGTATTCCAGATAGCCCTGTGGGCTCTGCGGCGACGGCGCTTCTTCCTCGTTGCCGTCACCATTTTCCTGATCCGGCGTGGGCGCGCTGCCGCGGTTGCGCGCGTTGGGCGTTGCTTCCGCGGGGCCGCCGCGTGTCACCCGCGTGATGCCACCGCGATACGGCGTCTCGGGAGGCGTCGCTTTGGCATAGGCATTCAGCGCTTCATCATGGCGGTTCAGCGAATCGAGGGTCTGGCCTTTCCAGCGCCACACCATCGTGTCCGCGTTGCCCAGCGTCAAACTCTTGTCGAGCGAGGTCAGGGCCTGCCCGTACTGCTTTTGATCGAAGTAAATTCTGCCCTGGATCGCCCAGGAGGTCCGGTCGAAAGGCGCGAGCTGCACGGCCTTGTCGGCGGCGGCGCGGGCCTCTTCATAGCGTTTCAGTCTCTCGAGCGCGCGGGCTTTGCCGATCCACGCGTCGGGAGAATCGGGCTGCAGCGCGAGGGATTCATTGAAGTAATAGAGAGCCGAAGTGGCCAGACCATGTGCCATATCTTGTCTGCCGAAACGCAGAAAATCCTGCGCCTGGCTCGAAGGGTCTGTAGCCGGGCCGGGATCGGCGGCGGCATACAGGCAGACCGTAAGCACGGCGAGTAAGAGAGCTGCTGCACGTTTCATGGCTGTCTCGTGTTTGTCGTATCGGTTGCATTCGGAACGGTGCCGCCCCGGGCGCCTTTGCGAACCGTGTTCACATAGCCGTGGGCACGCTCGCGAATCTGCGCATCGGGGCACGTTTGGCTGATGATATCCAATTGCGTGAGCGCCGTGGAATCGCCCGTGAAAGCCGCCGTAACCACGGCGCCGAACGCGCCGAGCCGGGCCCAGCGACTGGTGTCGGTGTTCACAAGATGCGTCAGGGCCAGCAGGTCGGGCGCTCCCGGATTGCGGGCGATCAGATCCACCGCCTGTTTGGTGACGCTGACGCTGCGCTCGGAAGAGGGCAGCGCCAGAATCTGCCGCGCCGCATCATGCAAAGAGTCCGGCCGCTGCAGCTTGCCATAAAGCGCGCTGGCCGCCAGCAGCCGGCGGCTGAGGTCCGGAGAGCGCAGGGCGCGATAGAGCACGGGAAGCGCTCGCTGATCGGCCGCCAAATCGTTGTACAGCCCGCGCGCTTCCAGCACCGGCGCGGCATTTTCCCAGTCGCCCCACGTAATCAGAGTCTGCGCGGCAAACACCTGCAAGGTGTCGTTGTGCGCAATCAGCGAGCGCAGCGCCTGCTGCGTGGTGTCATTGCGGAACAGGGCCAGCAGTTCCGCGGAGTGAAACCGCAGCAATGGCGGCCCGCCGGGCGTGATGCCCTGCAGCGCCCATTCCTGCAATGTATCCTTAAACGGCGCGATGTTGCCCGTATGGCGCAGATCACGCCAGCAGATTTGGTACACGCGCTCCGGCAGGGAGTCTTCCTTCAGCGCATCCCAGCAGAGCTTGAAGCGGTCCAGCGCCCACTGCGGCGCGGGAGCGGCTTTTCCCACCGGCGGCTTGTGCGCCGTCGAATCGGGCGCGGCAAGGGCCGACGAGAAAAGCCAAAAAGCCAAAAAGCCGAAAAGCCACAATTTCAGATGCCGGAGAGGTGCATGCATACTATCGGCGGAGCACTCCTTCAAAATCCGTGGTTCCCCGCATGGCATCCAGTGTCGAATCACTCTGCGCCCTGGACACGATGGCGGTGTCGAGCTTTACCGCGCTCTTCAGATCGGTGTAGAAGCGCGTGGTATCTCCCTTGGCCAGATAGGTCTTGCCCCGCGCGTAGAAAATCGCCCCCAGATTGGGCCGCAGTTCGAGGGCCTGGTTGTACTCGGCAATGGCGTCGTCATACCGTCCGGTCTCGGCCAGCGCAAGGCCCCGCTCATAGTGGGCCTGGTCCCAGTCGGGTTGAAGCTGCAGTGCGCGGGTAAAGGCCATGTTGGCATCGGGGGCGCGATGCAGTTTCAAATAGAGCATCCCTTTGGACAGCCACGGCTGCGGGTATTTATCATCCAGCGCAATCGCGCTGTCATAAGCCGCCATGGCCTCGGTGGGCTTGCCGAGCAGTTCCAGCGAATACCCTTTCCCCTGCCATGCCTGCGCCGAACGCGGATTCTCCCGCAGCGCCATTTCGAAGGCCTGCAGCGCCTGGTCATACGCCCCCGCCTTGCCCTCTTTGGTTCCTTCCCGCAGCCACTTCACCTCTTTGCGCTGACACGCTGCAAGGAGCAGGGCGAGAACGAGGAGCAACGGAAGAAGAAAACGCATGTAGACCCTTAAGAAAAGGCTGAAAGGCCGAAATTGCTGATAAATGCCCTTTGGTCTCCGAGGCCAAATGCTGTCCTTCGGACTGACGGCCGGAGGCCGCCGCTAGGGGCGGGCAAGGGGCTTCAGCCCCTTGTCTCTGGTCCTTCCCCCTTTGAAAAAGGGGGAATAAGAAGGGGGAATAAGAAGGGGGTTTTGCTTTTTACTCCGTGAGCGCCTTGAAATCGGTGTCGTCCATCAGGCTCTTGAAGTCGCCGTCCTTGCGGGCGGTCTCCTTCATCGTGGGATCCAGCGCAACCGCTCGCCGCAGGTTCGTCAGTGCGGCGGCCTTGTCTCCCTTAAGCGCATATACGCAGGCACGGTCATACCACGCGCCGGGGAATTTCGGCACGAGGTCTATTGTCTTATTATACGCGGCAATCGCCTCATCGTACCGGTTCATCCGCGCGCAGATCACGCCCTGTGCATTCCATGCATCCGGTGAACCGGGCGCGAGAGTTGTGGCGCGATGAATGGATTCCAGCGCGGGTTCCAGACTGTCCATATTAGCAAGCGCCTGTGCGCGGCCAATCCAACCAATCGCGCTGTCCGGCAAAATCTCCGTAATCCGCGTGAACGCCGTCATGGCCTGATCCATCTTGCCGACTTCTCCCGAGGCCAGAGCCTTGGTCAGCCAGCGCTGCGGGTCATTGGGCTTGGCGGCGATCATCTGGTCCAGGAAGGCGAGCATCTGCTCGGTGCGTCCGAGCTGCGCCAGCGCCGCGGCCTTGTTCATCCACAACTGGTCGTTGTCCGGATCGAGCTTGATGGCCTTGTCGAAGGCTTTCAGAGCATCGTCGCCGCGATTCAGATGCATCAGCGTCGCGCCCTTGTTTGACCACGTGGGGCCGTCCTTGGGCTCGATCTCCGTCGCATGGTTGAAAGCCTCCAGAGCATCGGCATAGCGCTGCATGTCCACCAGTGCGCCGCCCTTGTTGGACCACGCCTTCCAGTCGGTGGGATCGAGCATGATGGCCGTGTCGCAGGCAGCGACGCCTTCGGCAGAGCGGTGCATGGCGGCCAGCGCCGCGCCTTTGCCGCGCCACGCTTCGGCATAGGTTGGTTTCAGGCGGATGGCGTTTTCGAACGCGGCAAGGGCCTGTTCCATCTCCCCGGCCTGCACAAATTCAAAGCCCTTGTCATACCAGACCTCCGCCGAGTCGGCGGGGGCGGCTGAGGTTTGCGCAGACGCTGGCGCAACGGCGGCAACGAGGCACATCAGCACCAGGCCGCAGCCCATGCCGGAGAGCACGCGCTTCATAGGCGAGTTCCTTTTTCGTTATCGGGTTTCAGGTCGGCTCCCTCGGGCGATTCGATGCCGTCTTCCCATTCCTTGAGGCGGTAGTGCAGATAGCGGCGCGAGATGCCCAGCACCTCCGCCGTGCGGCTCTTGTTCCCGCCGCACTGGTTCAGCACGAACAGGATATGCCGCTTCTCCGCGCCCTTCCAGCTCAGATCGTCGAGGCTGTCCTGCAAGGCCATGCCTTCGGGCAGCAGCACGTCATCGGCTTCGATCCGGTCGCCGCGCGCGACGACCATCGCCCGGGCGACGGTGTTCTCCAGTTCCCGCACATTACCCGGCCAACCGTAAGAAGTCAGCCGACGCAGCGCGTCGGGAGAGATGCCGCTGGCCCCGCGGCCCTTGGGAGCGTATTTGTCTAAAAAATGCCGGACCAGATGCGGCACATCCGTGGCGCGGGCGCGCAGCGGCGGCATGGTCACCGGCAGAATATACAGGCGGTAAAACAGATCGTCGCGGAAGCGGCCTTCCCTGACTTCCTTGCGCAGATCGCGGTTAGTGGCGGTAATAATCCGCACGTCGGCCTTGCGCACTTTTGTGTCGCCCACCGCGCGGTATTCCCCTTCCTGCAGAAAGCGCAGCAGCTTGGTCTGCAGGTCGGCGGGAATGTCCGCCACTTCATCCAGAAACAGCGAGCCGCCGGCGGCGGCTTCCACCAGGCCCTGCTTATCGGCGGTGGCTCCGGTGAAGGAGCCTTTCTTATGGCCGAAGAGTTCACTTTCGAAAAGCTGATCGGACACATTGCCGCAGTAGAGCGCGAGGAACGGTTTCTCCTTGCGCGGGCTGCGGGTGTGAATCTCCCGCGCGGCCAACTCTTTGCCTGTGCCCGATTCGCCGAGAATCAGCGCGGGCAGATCCGATCCGGCCACGCGTTCGATCAGGTTAAACAGCTCCTGCATGGCGGGAGATGATCCCACCAGTTGCCCGGCCTCTCCGCTCTGATGACTGCGGCGCGCATGCTCATAGCGCCGCGCGTTTTCGATGGCCAGTGTGGAGAAGGCCGCCAGCGTGGACAACGGGCCAAGATTAGCCTTCAGAAAGCGCGTGCGGTCCGAGCGGCTGTCGAGGTAAATCGCGCCGAACACTCCGCCCTTGCCGGAGAGCGGCATGATCACTGCCGACTGAATGCCCTGCAGAATAATCGAGGAGCGGCCCGAGAAGCGCGGGTCTTCAATCGCGCTTTCGGTGAGCACCGGTTCACCCTTGGCAAACACATCGTCGAGCATCGAAGAGGAGACGTCGGCCAGAGTGCGCGGCTGCCCGGCGCCTTTGTAACTCTGCGCGGCCACCTGCGGCAGTCCCTGCTCATCCTTCAAAAAGACCATGGCCGTTTCCGCGCGCATGGCGCTGGCACAGGCGGTCAATACGGCATCCAGCACCTCGGAGAGCGGCCGCAGTTCAAACAGTTTTTGACCCACCGAAAGCACCTGCTCAGTGGTCAGGATGCCGGAAGAAGGTTCTGCCATATTATTTTGTTTTCACACCTTGGAAAAATCCGAAATGCTGAAAGAAATACCCCCCTTGGTCCCCCCTTATTCTAAGGGGGGAGACCAGACCCCCTGAATCCCCCGTAAACGGGGGAGATCCGACGGCCCTTCCCCCTTTGAAAAAGGGGGAATCAGAAGGGGGTTCTTCTCCCTTCTCTTACTGTGGGACCCCGATTTATCACGGGACGGGAAAGTCAGGATAGGGGCAATTTCTCTTCCAGCGCCTGCTTGATCTCTGCAAACACCGCGTCTTCGCTCTGCGTGGCGTCGATCAGCACCATGCGGCCGGGATGGCGCGCGGCGAGGTCGTGATAGGCGGCGCGGGTACGCTCGAAAAAGTCATGGGCATTCTGCTCGAGGCGGTCATTTTCCATTCCCGCCTTGGCGCGCCGCGCACAGGAGGTCGGCCAGTCCAGATCCAGCACAAAGGTCATATCGGGTGCCAGTCCGCCCGTGGCAAAACGGTTGATTGCTTCGATGGCATCGAGGCCCAGTTCGCGCCCGCCGCCCTGATAGGCCGACGACGAATCATCGTAGCGGTCGAGAATCATCACCGCGCGCTCTTTGGCAAGATGTGGCCGCACGGTCTGCTCCACAAGCTGCGCGCGCGAGGCCGAATACAAAAAGAATTCCGCGCGGGCGGTCATCTCACTCCAGCGCGGGTCCAGCAGAATGGCGCGGATGGCTTCTCCCAGCCGCGTCCCGCCCGGTTCACGCGCCACCAGCACATCAAAGCCGCGCGCCTTCAGGTAGTTTTCTGTGCGGGCAATCTGTGTTGACTTCCCGCTGCCGTCGATGCCTTCAAAGGTGAGGAACAAGGTGCTTCTCTTTTTTTGCCCGCCGAGCACCCAACCCCTGCCGAGTCGGGTTGAGCCGGACCATTCATTCACATGCGCCGAGGACACAACCCGACCTAACCCTTGCCGAGTCGGGTTGAGCCGGATCTTTCATTCACACGCGCCGAGGACACAACCCGACCGAAACCTTGCCGAGCCGGGTTGAGCCGGACCATTCATTCACATGCGCCGAGGACACAACCCGACCGAAACTAAGCCTCCGCAGCCCGCCCCGGTCCGAAGACTTCTCCAGTGAAAGGATTCGTCACTGTCACTATGCCATGACCTGCACCGGCATAATCCCGGGCGCTGGACCATAAGTACTTCTCAACCTCATCGGCAAGCCCCCGCCGTAGTGGGTTGTAGTTCATGTACGACAGCCGGGTTGCCGCCGCTTTGGAATTTGGTATGGGAACATCATCGAAGTGCGGGAGCCACAGCGATGATGCCGTGTAGGACTTCGGGCGCGCATATGCCGAGGTTTCGCGCTTGAAGGCCTGCATAAACTTTGAGATGATGAGCCCTTCCTCCACTTGCCGCAATAGGGTGTGGATGTGGTCGGGCATCAGAACATAGCCACAACAATCAAGACCGAACCGCTGCAAGCAGCTTTCAAACCGTTTCAGAATGCGCGTGCAAACCGCCTCCTCCACAAACCATTTCCCTCGCACTGCGGTAACGGTGGTCACGAAGTGGAGGGTGTGAGGGTAAGAGTAAAGTGCGTGCCGACGGCGCATAGTTTCGGCCGGGTTGTGTTCTTCGTCACGGTCAGTACGGCGTTCGGCTCAACCCGGCTCGGCGGTGCGTGGGGTGGCATTTCGGCCGGGTTGTGTACTCGGTTCTGGCTAAGGCATCTTACGGCTCAACCCGGCTCGGCAGGGTTGAGGCATTTGACCGCGCCGCACCTTTCCGGTACGATCTCCACAGCAAGTACGCGCCGCAAACCACCATGATGGCGGACAGGACCTGCGAGACGGTCAGGCGGAAGGCGTCGGTCTGAAAGACGATCATCTCGTTTTCGTACCAGCGCAGGCTCTCATTGAAGAACCGCCACACACCGTACGCCAGCAGAAAAATGCCCGTCATGCGGCCTTCGGGATGGCGATGGCGGTCATAAAACATCATCGCGCCGAACAGCAGCAGCATGGCGGTGGTTTCATAAAGCTGCGTGGGATGGACCGGCGTGTTGGGGAAGATGTACCCCGCCAGGCTGTCCTTGGGAAAGACCACGCACCACGCGGCGTCACACGGTTCGCCGAAACAGCAGCCGTTGAAAAAGCAGCCCACCCGGCCAATGGCAATTCCCAGCGCCGTCGACGGAATAAACAGATCGGTGGTCGACAGGAATGTGTGGCCATGCCGGCGGGAGTAATAATACACCGTGGCGAACGCCGCGGCCACACCGCCCAGCAGCACCAGGCCGGCAATGCCGATCTGCCCGTTGTGCTGCACCGGCGAGATAATGTCCAGCGGATGCTGCGCGAACTCATCCCAGTGGGTGACCACATAGGCGAAGCGCGCACCCACCAGAGAGAAGATCAGAATCATGATGGACAGGTCGAGCGCGTACTTGGCTCCAAAGCCGTGCGCGTCCGCCCGTTTCATGGCAATCCAGATTCCCAGCCCAAACGCCACCGCCATGGCCAGGCCGTAGGTGTGCAGGGAAAAGGGACCGATGGTGAAGAGAATGGGGTACATGCAAAAGAATGCTGAAAGGCTGAAAATCTGAAATGCTGAAAGACGACCCGCGCCGAAGGAGGATGGCGTGCGTTCCTCGTTCATCGTTTATCGTTCATCGTTCCGGACACGTGTTTACATGCCGTTTGAACTCAACAATATACGGTCTTTCTCCGCGACGTTCAAGCGACCTTCGGAAATCAGTTTATCCAGATACTCGGCCCGCAGCCGCGGCAGAATGTCCGGGGTCAACCGCACCCGGTCGGGTCCGGTAAGCCGCGAGCGGAGGAAGTCGGTGAACTCGTGGCCTTCGAAGGGGCCGGACGCCCTGCCGGACGATTCTAAGAATTCTTTCTTTGAATCTAAAATAGAATTCAATAAAGACTCTTTACTCTTAGAATGTGCCGGTGGGCTGTCGGTTGAATGCGATTTCCCCTTTCCGGAAGGGCAGAAGTTAAGCGGGTCCTCGGAACTGAGCAAGTCGCTGATTTCGTTGGACGCATCCCCGTCGGGAAAAAGTGTCAAGATGGTCACCTTATGGTCGGTATTGATGACCGCCAGTCCGTTGGCCCGCAGTGCCCGCAAAAAGTCCCACACTGTGGAGCGGTGCCAGCCCCAATCTTCGGCCAGCCGGACCATGGAACACAAGACTTGATAAGGCTTTAACGTTACGAGTTCACCCCGGATCCGGACCGTGCTCGGATACAGGCTGGCCCGCCTGAGGAGATCATGATAGGCCTCATAAGGTGTCCGCCGGACATTGGGGGGCCAGAGAAAGCTCCCGAAGAGGGAGCAGGGGGCAATGCGAAAAGGTTTGCGCATCATATGGGAAAACCTTTGGTTAATCCATCTGAACATCCGGGCACTAATATACACCTGAAATGCCCCGAACGCAAGCTGCTTTTTGCTTTTTTGTTCAAGTTATGAACACAACAGACCTTGGAGCGCCCTATCCGCCCCGGGGGTCTGCTTTCTGTTCTAAGCCTTTACCAGTTTCTTTTCGAAATCCCTCACTTTGGGAGGCTTCTTGCCCGCACCAAGTTCAATAAAATGTCCCTCGGCTTCGAGGTAAGAGGCCTGTGCCTCCGTGCCGCCGGGCAACTTCTCATTCAGACTGCCATCGGGCCGGATCACCCGCCAGTAGGGAGTAATCCGGGTTTTGCCTTCGGCGCGGTCTTCTTCGGCAGCCTCGGCGGCAATGCGAATGAAGATCCCGGTAGATGTCGGGCAGGCGCACTCGGCTCCGGCCTCTGCCGCAAGCTTGGAGCGCATTTGTGCCGAGGTGATGAGCTTGCCCTTGGGTACCGTGCGGATCATCGCGTCCACATCGTGCGGCGTGGAGACCAGCATGGTGGCTCCGCCCATTCTCTTTTGACCTTCGAGCGGAATCTGCACGATCTTCGGCTGCTGCTCGGTCTGCATCTTCTCCCGCCAGCTCTTGCGGGTGGTGGCTTTGGGTTTCATGAGGGCTCCATGAAGGAATATCTTGCGGTGTTGCTATTTCATAGCACGGCCCAAACCTTCGCGGCGGCAGGGCTCTTGGGACTTGGCCCTGCCCCGCTGGGCGATACCGTCAAAGAGGGCCTGCCGCGCCCAATCCTGCCTAAGCGGGCATGCGAATGCTCCAGACGCATGCCGCGGCGAAGGATAGGCTGTAGTGGGTGCCAGCAAAATATACACACGAAAATCCTCAAAAGCACGAGCATTGTGAATTTATGAACAGGTGCCGGGATGGGAAACCCATACGAGCCACGCCGCGTGAAAGAACAAACTTGAGCAAGTGCCTCCCATTTGACCTTCCGCCTTGAGATCCTTATATTTCAAAGCTTGCGGAGCCCTGTGGACATTGACCTTCAGGTTACGCCGCCGTACTTAATCAAACCGTGTTTTAGAAACTACCGTACCCCTTATGAATGACATTACCCACAAGAGCCCGATAGAGCGGAATGGCCGGGATGGCCACACCATTGATCTGGACCCCACCGAACTGCGTGAATGGATTGATTCTTATGATTATGTGCTGAAGTCGGAAGGTGCCCAGCACGCCGGAGAACTGCTGCGCCGGGTGCGCGGCTATGCCGAACGGCAGGGTGTGCCCGTCACCATGACGCTGAACACACCCTATGTCAATACCATCCCTCTGGAGAATCAGCCGCCTTTTCCCGGAGACCGGGAGATGGAGCGGCGGATCAAAAGCCTCACCCGCTGGAATGCTCTGGCCATGGTGGTGCGGGCCAATCGCCGTGACCCGGTGATCGGCGGGCACATTTCCACCTACCAGTCCATCGCCACCCTCTACGAGATCGGTTACAACCACTTCTTTAGAGGCAAGAATGATCCATCGGGCGGAGACCTGATCTATTTTCAGGGGCACTCCTCTCCGGGCATCTATTCCCGCGCCTTCTTAATTGGCCGCCTGACCGAAGATGATCTGGACAATTTCCGGGCGGAACTGGCTCCCGGCGGCGGACTGTCCTCCTATCCGCATCCGTGGCTGATGCCGGACTTCTGGGAATTTCCCACGGTGTCGATGGGCCTCGGGCCGATCATGGCGATCTATCAGGCGCAGTTCAATCACTATTTGCAGGATCGCGGTCTGAAGTCTGTCTCCCAGCAGAAGATCTGGTGCTTTATGGGCGACGGCGAGTGCGATGAACCCGAAGCTCTCGGCTCAATCTCTCTTGCCGGACGCGAGAAGTTGGACAATCTGATTTTTGTGGTCAACTGCAATTTGCAGCGGCTGGATGGCCCGGTGCGCGGCAACGGCAAGGTGATTCAGGAACTGGAAGCGGTGTTCCGTGGCGCAGGCTGGAATGTGATCAAGGTCATCTGGGGAGAAGACTGGGATCCGTTGCTGGAGCAAGACCATGACGGCGCCCTGCTGCGGCGGATGGAAGATGCCCTCGACGGCGATTATCAGAAGTATTCGGTGGAACCGGGCAGCTACACCCGCGAGCATTTCTTCGGCACCGATCCGCGTCTTCTGAAGATGGTGGAGAATCTCTCCGATGACCAGATCCAGCGCATGCGGCGCGGCGGCCATGATCCGCTGAAGGTCTATGCCGCTTACAAGGCGGCGGTGGAGCACAGAGGAAGCCCTACGGTTATATTGGCCAAGACCATAAAAGGCTATGGCCTCGGAGAAGCCGGCCAGGCGCGCAATGTGGCCCATCAGCAGAAGAAGCTGGAGACGCAGGCGGTGCGCGAATTCGCCGACCGTTTCCAGATCGAGATTCCCCGCGGCTCCGAGGACACGGTTCCCTACTTCAAGCCGCCGGAAGACAGCCCCGAGATGGTCTATATGCGCGAGACCCGCGCGCGGCTGGGCGGCTTTGCTCCCAAGCGGATTGTCAGTTGTCCGGGACTCGATCTGCTGCCTTCCGACTTTATGGATGAGTTCTACAAGGGCACGGAAGGCCGCGAAGTCTCCACCACCATGGTGATGGTGAGGATTATCGCCAAGCTGCTGCGGGATCCCAAGCTCGGCAAGCTGATTGCGCCGATTGTCCCCGATGAAGCGCGGACCTTCGGCATGGAATCGCTCTTCCGGCAGTTCGGCATCTACTCCCATATGGGCCAGCTCTACCAGCCGGTGGATGCGGAGAACCTCTTGTACTACCGCGAGGCTACCGACGGACAGATCCTCGAAGAAGGCATCACCGAAGCCGGAGCGATGAGCGCGTTCATTGCGGCAGGCACCAGCTATGCCAACCACGGCCTGCCGGTGATTCCGTTCTTTCTGCTCTATTCGATGTTCGGACCGCAACGCATCGGTGACCTGCTGTGGGCGGCGGGTGATATTCGCACGCGCGGCTTTTTGATCGGCGCCACGGCGGGACGGACCACGCTGGCCGGAGAAGGCTTGCAGCATCAGGACGGGCACAGCCATCTGCTGGTCTATCCGCATCCCACGCTCCTCGCCTACGATCCGGCCTATGCCTATGAATTGGCGGTGATCATCCGCGACGGCATGAAGCGGATGTACACCGATCAGGAATCGTTGTTCTATTACATCACCGTGATGAACGAGAACTACGCGCAGCCGGCCATGCCCGACGGCTCCGAAGAGGGAATCCTGCGCGGCGCGTACAGGCTTCGCGGTCCGCTCGAGCCGAATGCCAAACCGGACCTGCATCTTTTGGGCAGCGGCACCATTCTGAATGAAGTGGTGCATGCACAAGAGATGCTGGCGGAAAAGTACGGTGTTTCTGCCGATGTGTGGAGCGTGACCAGTTACAAGTCGCTCTACTATGATGCCATGTCCGCCGACCGTTGGAACATGCTGCATCCCTCGGACAAGCCGCGCGTGCCCTATGTCAGCGGCCTGTTTGCCGGATCAACTCAGCCCTTTGTGGCGGCCAGCGACTATGTGAAGGCGCTGCCCGATTCGATCTCGGCGTATTTGCCCGGCCCGCTGCACTCTTTGGGCACCGACGGCTTTGGCCGCTCCGATGGCCGCGATTCCCTGCGGGCCTTCTTCGAAGTGGATCGCCGCTATGTGACCTATGCCGCGCTGTATCAGCTCTTCCGCGCTGGCAAGCTCAAAGCCAATGTCCTGGCGCAGGCCATCAAGGACTTGCAGATCGACCCGGAAAAGGAAGAGCCGGTGAAGGCGTGATCGGAGAAAAGGCTGAAAGAAGACGGGGTGTAGGGGAGGGTTAAGCGCAAAATCTTGCCGCTTGAACAAGGCAACACGCGCAACCCTCCCGCGCAACAACCACCGCACATCCCAATCCCTGCATCCCCAACCCCTGCCGAGCCGGGTTGAGCCGGATCGCATTTTTACATCCACCGAGAACACAACCCGGCCGAAACCATGCCGGGATCATAACGGGCGGGTTGCGCGGGCTGCTGGTCACCGATGATATTCTGTTTCCGGTGATGGATATTCCCGCTTGCAGCGCGGGGCGATTTAGACACCGTCTTTTTGCCCATAGGCGACGGTGTGGCGGTCAGTGTGAAGCGATAATGGAACGGTCTGAATAGATATGAAACGCAGTAACAGGAGATCTAATCATGGTGCTAACCGTATTGGAAGCGGAAGTCTCTCCGAGACAGTGGAATGAACTGAAGGCGGCCTATCAGGAACTGGTTAAGAACTCCGTGCCGGGACAGACACCGGTGCAGAGCCTTCTGTTGCAGAGCGATGAAGACGTCAACGTCTGGCGGCTGATGGGTGTGTGGAACACCCGCGACGACTTCGACGCCGTACGCAAGGCGGGCACGCCGCGCGGCGTGCTGATGTTCCGCAAGCTCGGTGTTGAGCCCGCGATGTCGCTTTTCGAAGTGGTTGCCACCACGATGATTGCCGATGCCATTCCGGCGTCGCAACACTGACCGGGAACGGAACCCCCCTTAGTCCCCCCTTATGCTAAGGGGGGAGACCCGACCCCCCTTACCCCCCGTAAACGGGGGGAGACCCGATCTGCCCTTCCCCCTTTGAAAAAGGGGGAATCAGAAGGGGGTTCTTTCCAAATCCCACTACGCGCCACGCTCCCGCGTGGTGCATCCAATGAATCCAGCAGCGGGAGCGTGCTGGCTAGTGGCCATCACGAAGAGATCCTGCATCTCTGAAAAGGAACATACATACCAACGAACATTTCATTCAAGACTATACGCGGAGACAGTCATGTTAGTGGATTTTAAGCTGCCGGATTTAGGGGAAGGCATTGACAGCGGTGACGTGGTGCGGATGATGGTGAAGGTGGGCGATGAGATCCGTGCCGAGCAGCCGCTGGTGGAATTGGAAACCGGCAAGGCGGTGGTGGAGGTTCCCTCCAATACCGCCGGGCGCGTAGCGGCCATTCTGACCAAGGAAGGCGAGAAGGTCACCGTCGGCCAGCCCTTAGTGAAGATTGAAACCGATGCGTCCGCCGATATTTCCAAGGTGGAAGCTGTGCCCGCGCCGGAGCCCGAGAAGGAGCGTCCGCCGCAAGTCGAACGCAGCGTACCGCCCGCGCGCGATCATGTCTCGCCGCAACTGCGGCAACCGGCACCGGCCTCGCCCGCGCCGGGAACAGCATCTAATGGCGGTTCGCGCGACGGAGTGGATATTCCCGCCTCGCCGATTGTGCGCCGCATGGCGCGCGAACGCGGAATCGATCTCTCCACCGTCAAGGGCAGCGGCTCGGGCGGACGGATTACCGAAGAGGATTTGAAAACCGCGCAAGCGCCGCGACCGATTGCTCCCACTATGGGCGCCGCCGCGCAGTTGCCGGACTTCTCCCGCTGGGGCAACGTCGAACGCAAGCCCATGACCAGCGTGCGGCAGGCCACCGCCGAGCATCTGACGCGCGCCTGGACCACCATTCCGCAGGTCACGCAGTATGATCATGCGGACGTCACCGAACTGGATGTGCTGCGCAAGCGGTATGCGGCCAATGTCGAGCAGATGGGCGGCAAACTCACCGTGACTGCCGTGCTGCTGAAGGTGGTAGCTTCCGCGTTACGGCAGTTCCCGCGCTTCAACACCAGTGTGGACATGCCCGCGCGGGCGATCATTGCCAAGGACTATGTGAATGTCGGCGTGGCGGTGAATACGGAGCGCGGCCTGTTGGTGCCTGTAATCCGCGACGCGGACAAGAAGAATATTCTGGATCTGTCCGTGGAACTGGCCAAGCTTACCGAACGCGCCCATAAGCGCGAACTGAAGCCGGCGGACCTCGAAGGCGGCACGTTCTCGATTACCAATCTCGGCACCATCGGCGGCACGCACTTCACGCCCATCATCAACTGGCCGGAGGTGTCGATCCTCGGCATCAGCCGCGGCGCGATGGAGCCGGTGTGGAAAGAGGACAAGTTCGAACCTCGCCTGCTGCTGCCGCTGTCACTGTCCTATGATCATCGCGTGATCGACGGCGCGGATGGTGCACGGTTCCTCCGCTGGATCTGCGAGGCTCTCGAGCAGCCGTTCTTTCTGGCCTTGGAAGGATAAAAACTTCTCCCCAGCACGCTGATTAGGTGGCCGGTTCCATCCGGCCACGCCCCACATGTTGGTGACAGAAATAGACATGGCAGGCCATGTCCCTATCTCGGATGTCCTATGCGCACTGCTCTTCTCCTCTTCCTTACAGCCTTTCAGCTTTTCAGCCTCTCAGCATTTGGAGCGGCTCCGCCGTATCCGCCCAGCGCGTCCATTCAGGCCGTGGTCAACCAGATCAGCGCGGATAGCCTGCGGGCGTATATCGAGCAGCTTTCATCCTTTCACACACGGCACACCTACAGCGATACCGCCAGTGGCACCGTGGGCATCGGCGCGGCGATGGGGTGGGTAAGGGCGAAGGCCGGCAGCTTCGGCACGGACGGACGTTACTTCGAGCTGGTTCCGTACACGCAAAGCTGGGGCGGGCAGCCGGTTGTGCGGCATAATGTGATGTGCCATGTTGTGGGTACGGAAAATGACTCGGTGCGGTACCTGATCGGCGGACATCTCGATTCCCGCGCGGCCAACATCAGCGACGTCACCAGCCTTGCTCCCGGCGCGGACGACAACGGCAGTTCGTGTGCGGCCTTTCTCGAACTGCTGCGCGTGCTGCCGGATTCCTTTGCCCACAACCTCGATGTGATCTGGTTTACGGGCGAGGAAGAGGGCCTCTATGGCAGCGCGGCCCTGGCGAACGAGATGGCTACGCAGCAAGAGCGCGTGGACGGGATGATCTGCATGGACATGATCGGCCACATTGCGCTGGCCAATGGCGCGGTGGATTCTTCTTCGGTGCGGCTCTATGCGGACGGCGCGTCCGATCAGGGCGGCACCTCCAGCCCTTCGCGTCAGTTGCAGCGGTATCTGCGCTGGGTGGGGGAGAGCTACGTGCCGGACTTCGACATGCACCTGATTGCCGCCGCCGACCGCCCCGGACGGGGCAGCGACCATTTGAGCTTTTCCGCCGCGGGCTTTCCGGCGTTGCGCGTGATCGAGCGCAATGAAGACCTCGCCTTTCAGCACAACCCCAATGATGTGATCGGCAACATGTCGTGCAGCTATGCGCGCAAGGTGGCGATGGTCACCTTTGGCGGACTGCTGACCATGCTGCAATCTCCCGCCCGTCCCGCACCGCCGCTCCTGAACTGGGAAAATGCCACGCTGCTGCACGGACAGATTCCCGACAGCGTAGCCCTTCCCCAAGGCGGGCACTTCTTTCTGGCCATCCGCAACTACTACAGCTCGGATTTCGACTCCATTGTAGATCTGGGCACGGGCCGCGAGTTCAGCTACACCGTTGCCGATCAGGCTGTCATCTACGGTTTCTCCATTTCCCGCTCCAATGCGGCGGGCTTTCCATCGCCGTTCTCTTCAGAGATTCAATCCTTCACGGCGGAGGCCGGCCCTGCGCGCGACCTGCTGCCCAACCGCATCAACCTGCATGCTTATCCCAATCCCTTCAATAATGACGTGACGCTGTCCTATGAGCTGCCCGTTGCCGGCACGGTTCACCTGAGCGTGTTCGACATCATGGGCCGCCGCGTGGCGGATCTGGTCAGCAGGCCATTTTCCGCGGGAACGCAACGCGCGGTGTGGTCACCGCAGCGCGCGGCCAGCGGTATTTATCTGGTCCGGCTGGATACCGACCACGACACCATCACACAAAAAATCCTCTATCTGCGCTGACAAAACCCGCCCGCCTTACCTTCGGCACGGAGATCACACCATGACCCAGAGTTCCACTCTCACTGCGGTCGCTCCACCTGTCAAGCACAAACACCCCGCCGGATTGTATGTGCTGTTCTTCACGGAAATGTGGGAGCGTTTCGGTTTCTACTGCATGCTCTCCATTCTGTCGCTGTACATGAATGAGAGCCTCGGCTTCAGCACCGCCACCGTGGGCCAGATTTACGGCGCGTACATTGCGCTGGTCTATTTCACACCGCTGGCCGGAGGCTTGCTGGCCGACCGCTGGCTGGGTTTCAGCCGGGCGATTCTGCTCGGCGCGGTGTTTATGGGCGCGGGCTATTTCCTGCTGGCGCTGCCGCCGCTGCCCGCATTCTTTGCGGGGCTCTCCTGCGTGATCATCGGCAACGGACTGTTCAAGCCGAACATCTCCACGTTGCTGGGCAATCTGTACCGCGACCGTCCCGAGAAGCGCGACGAAGCTTACAATATCTTTTACATGGGCATCAATGTCGGCGCGCTGTTCTCGCCGCTGGTGGCCTCGTACATGCGCACGAATTTCGGCTGGGGCTTTGCCTTTGCCGCGGCGGGTGTGGGAATGTTCGTCTCGCTGATCCTGTTCTCGCTGCTGCGCAAGCATGTCGCTATAGGCGAAACCGGCAACCTGAATGCGGCGTCGGCTCTGCAGGAGATGGTGCTGACGCCCGCGCAGGAAAAGCGGCGGATCGGCGCGCTGCTGTTGGTGTTTGCCATTGTCACCGTGTTCTGGATGGCCTTCCATCAGAACGGCCTGACGCTGACCTTCTGGGCGCGCGATGCCACCGCTACCAAACTCAAGCCGGAACTTTCGCAGGCAATCAATCCGTTCTTTGTGTTGGCCTTCACACCGCTGTTGGTGGCCGGTTGGGGACTGCTACGCCGCCGGAAAAATGAACCGTCCACCGCGGCTAAGATCGGCATCGGCATGCTGCTCACCGCCGTGGCCTATACCATTATGACGGTTGCCGCCTTCTCCGGCGGGGACACAGGCCGCGTGAGCATTAACTGGCTGATTTCCACCTATGGGGTGCTGACGCTGGGTGAGTTGTGCCTGTCGCCGATGGGATTGTCGCTGGTCAACAAGCTTGCGCCGGCGCGGATGCGCGGCCTGCTGATGGGCGGATGGTTTGCCGCCACAGCCATCGGCAACTATCTGAGCGGCTTGGTGGGCAGCTTCTGGGATCAGATGGCGCACAGCACGCTTTTCATAATTTTGCTGGTAGCGTCCCTTGTGGCGGCGCTGGTGCTGTTTCTGGTGCTGAAGCAGATCCGTCCCACCATTCAGGAAGCGGAGCAGATGGCGTTGAAGAAAGGATGAAGGATGAAGGCGGAAGGATGAAGGAGATCTCGAAGACCCGAAAGAAATACTCGTCATTTTTACATAGGACAATTGCTGATGAATAAGCAGACATTGGACCGGGAGTGGAAGTACTTTTACATGGTGCTGGGCGTCAGCCGCAAATTGGTGGACCAGATTCCGGAAGACAAAATGGACTTCCGACCCACGCCGGAAGTGCGCAGCGCGATGGAACTGATCACGCACGCCTTTAACTTCTTGGCCGAATCGGTGGAGACCGTGACCGCTGGCCGCCATATCGATCACAAAGAGCCGACCTTCGACAGCAAGGCGGCGCTGATGACATGGATGGATGTTCAGGTCGCCGAGGCGTTTGCGGGTTTCGCCAAGCTCACCGACAAGCAGCTCGAAGCAAAGATTGAAGCATGGGGAGAGACCTTCAGCGGGTGGCAGATGCTGGACTTTGCCTATCAGGAACACCTGCATCACCGCGGCCAACTCACCGTGTATCTGCGGCTGATGGGCATCGAGCCGGTGTTCATCTATGACTTCAGCGAACAGCACTGAATCTAAAAACCAAAAGTATAAAAAGCCAAAAAGCCTCAATGAAGACGCCAGTACAGCGGATCGCTTTCCGATCCGATTTTGGCTTTTGACTGTGAGTTCGGACAGAGAGTGAGTGCCACGATGAATGGATGCGGATGCGGCGGGAGACCTGCATGAAACACCTTGCGTTGGTTTTTAGTCTTGTTTTGCTTTACGTGAGCTTTGGGCAGGCGGGAACGCTCAGTCCGGGGCTCGATCAGGTCTTCACCGGCAAAGGCGCAGGGGAGACTCTGCCCGTGCTGATTGTGCTCTCGGACCGCGTGCAAGCCCCGGGCATTGCCGACCGCATGCCGCGCCTCGGACTCAACCTTGCCGAGATTCATCAGGTGGTGATGGACTCGCTTCAGATGCGCGCCGCCGCCACGCAGGGTGCGGTGCTGAAGTCCCTCGATATTCTGAAATCCAGCGGCATGGCAAAAAACGCGCGCGCTTTGTGGATCGGCAATATGATCTCCGCCGAGCTGACCCGCGCCGGGGCCGAACTTGTGGCGAATATGGCCGAGGTCAGCGAGGTCGGTTTAGATGAAACCGTGGCCGTGCGTAAGCCGGTGGAGAGCGCTCCCGCCGAAGCCATGCGTGCCCACGTGGAAGATGCTCTGCTCCGCGCCGGAGCGCGCGACGCGTGGCAGCTTGGGTTTGATGGCCGGGGACGGACCGTGTGCTCCATCAGCGACGGTGTGGACGGCACTCACAGCGCCCTAAGTTCGCACTGGAAAGGCCGGGGCGGCAGTGCCGCGCAGGGCTGGTATGATCCTTCCGGCAGTGGCAGTCCGGCATCGTGCGGCGGCGAAGGCACCCAGATGGCAGGTGCGCTCTGCGGTGCGGATGCGGCGGGTGACACCACCGGCATCGCTCCGGCGGCAGCGTGGATTGCCGCGCGGCTCTTCTGTGGCGCGACGCGGCTCTCCGACGTGCTGCTGGCCCTGCAATGGGCCGTGGATCCCGATGGCCAATCCTCCACCTTTGCCGATGTGCCCGATGCCATCTGCAACGCGTGGGGTATAGAGACTCCTTGCCTGGGCGCGCTTCCACCCAGCGCCTTCGAAGCGGTGGCCAATGCCGAAGCTCTGGGGCCGGTTTTGATTTTCGCCGCGGCAAACACGGGAGCGGCAGGTTCGGGCTCGGTGCGCGCGCCGGAATCTTTGGCCGAATGTTTTGCGGTGGGAAATGCGGACACGCGCGGCGCGAGTGTGGATGTCGCGCCGTCGTCAGGCAAGGGACCGTCGCCTTGTGATCTGTCACTTATCAAGCCGGATCTGGCAGCGCCGGGCACGGCGGTGCGCACTACCGCCAAGTCCAACGGCTACACCCGCGTGAGCGGCACCACGGTGGCGGCGGCGTACGCCGCAGGAACGGTGGCGCTGATGCGGCAGGCCAATCCGAATCTTTCCACCGATGAAATCAAACGGCTGCTGCGCACTTCGGCTACGGATATGGGTGCGCCCGGTGAAGACAATGCGTCCGGTGCGGGACTCTTGAATGCAGGCCGGGCGGTAAATCTGGCGCTGAACAGCGGGCCGAGCGGAACCATTGAAGGCGTGGTGCAATACGGCGGGCAACCGATTTCCGGCGCGGAGGTGATGCTCACGAGCGATCTGGGCACGCAGACGGCCACGGCGTATGGCGGCACGTTCCGTTTCGATCATGTGGTGGCCGGGCATAGCTACGCGCTCCGCGCCGGGCGATTCGGCTTCCGCAATTTTGTGCGCTATGATTCGATTTCCGTAAATGCCGGACTGACCACCACCACGGTGATTGCCCTCGAACGCGGCTTTGAGGATGATGCCACGCAGGACCAGGGATGGAGCCTCGGGGTGGAGGGTGATAATGCTACGGGCGGCGTGTGGGTGCGGGCCAAACCGGTAGGCTCAACTTATCAAGGCTCGCAGATTCAGCCGGACAATGACGCGCCGCCGCATGACGGCTACTGCTTTGTCACGGGCAATGCCAGTTCTCCCACCGCCGATGCCATGGAAGCGGACGTGGATGGTGGCCGCACCACGCTGCGCTCACCGCAGTTCAATTTGAGTGAGCTGTCCGATCCCGAATTGAAGTTTGCCTACTGGTACAGCAATGACAAAGGCCCCAGCGCGGGTTCGGATTTCTTCCGGGTGCAGATCTCCAACGACGGCGGTGCAACGTGGGTGAACATCATCAACACCGCGGCGTCCACACACGGCTGGCGTACGGTCAAGGTTCCGGTCAGCAATTTCCTGCTACCCACCGACCGCATGCTGCTGCAGTTTCTCGCCGAGGATGAAGGCCCCGGCTCGCTGATCGAAGCGGCGGTGGATGACATCTCGATCATCGGCGCGCCCAGCGTCCCCGAGCCCCCGCGTGATTTGACCATGGACGTGCAGTTCGATCAGGTGATGCTCAAGTGGCGGCACTCGGACGGGGCCTCGCTCTACCGCGTATACGTTTCGGGTGATCCGAACAACGTCATCACCCCGGAAAACCTCTACACCACCACCGGCGACACCACGCTCTCCGTCCCCATGAAGGACATCCACTTCGACGAGTTCTACTTTCAGGTGACGGCGGCGAAGTAAAGACAAGGGGCTTAAGCCCCTTGCCCACACGCCTACTAAGCGCCACGCTCCTGCGTGGTGCGCACAGGGAATCCAGCACGCGGACGCGGCCTTACTCATTCCCCTTGCCCCCCGCTGAAGCGGGGGGAGTCTCCGAGCCTTCCCCCTTTGAAAAAGGGGGAATCAGAAGGGGGTTCTTTCTGAGCAACCACCCATACAAAGCGGGCGAACCCTTTCAGGTTCGCCCGCTCGTATTAGGCCTGCTGCAAAAAAAAAGTTCAGCGCGAAATCAATCGCAGATCCAGCGGATAGTTCTGCTGACTGGCAATGGAGAGCGTGGTGTCCAATGTGAAGTAGCCGGACCGGATGGCGATGACTTTTACCCGTGTCAGCGACAAGGTGCCGAGGCTGTTTCCGCTGGCGCCATAGTTGGCAATGGTGGTTCCGGCGGGAGTCGTCAGCGCAAAACTGCCGTCGCTGGGCGTGCGGACCGCGGCGTCGGTGGTGCTGAGCACATCAGGATTGGAGACGTTCTTCAGCAACGTTACGCTGCGGTCGAAACTTGAGACCTGCAGGCGCAGCGTGTACAAGCCGTTGGGACGCGACCCGAGACGGAAGATAGCCGTGCGGTTGCCCGTGCCGAAGGTGGCATGGACAATGGAATCCGTGCGGCTGCTGCCGGGCCATGTCAGCGTCAACAGGGTGGACGCGGTCTCGTGCAGGCCGTACGGCACCGTCACAGAATCGGTGGCCGGATTGGGATAGGCCTGGCCGAGCTGCCACGCGGGCACGCCGGGCGCGCCGCTGCAAGGGGTACAGGTGAAGTGCAGCGCGGTCTGGCTGGAGCCGGGCGGCACATCCACCACTTGACTGGTGTAGAGCACGCTGCCATCGGAACAGTAGATGCGGCAGTAATAACGGTTGGGACTCAGCACGTCGCCGTTGGTGGAGAAATCGCGGGTCATGACAAACAGACCGGCGCCGATTCCCTCGGCCACACCGTTCACCGGAAACTCGGTCAGGTTCACCGTAAACGGCGGCTCGCCGTTGGGACAATCCGGCGGATCGGCGCAGAGCGGCGGCTGAGGATCGGTGCTGTCCGGGCCGCTGCTGTTGCGGTCCCAGAAGATCTTGACCATCACGCTGTCGGAAAGCGGCGTCGTCCCACCACATTCGGTATACAGCACCTGGTCGGCATCATAAAACGTAACCGACGATGACACCATCGGCGCGGCGGGCGAGTTGGACGGTTCGGAGAACTGGTAGACCAGATGCAGGGCCACATCATTCAGCGGGTTGCCCGCAGCATCCTTGACGGTGCCCGCAATCCGCGCCATGCCCTGCGGGATGGTATTGCTATCCGGCGGCGCTGTGGGGTTGCTTTTTTTGGTACAGGAGGCCGTGCCGAGGGAGATCGCCAGCAGAAAAAGAAACAGAAATCGCGTGGATGTGGACATGGGACACCCGGGATAGGACAACGGGCAAGGAAGATTCAGAGGGCAGCGCCGCTTCTCAGCCGCAGGCTGTTCATCACCACAGAGAGGGAGCTGACGCTCATGGCGGCGGAGGCGATGACCGGACTTAAGAGCAGGCCAAAGGCGGGATAGAGGGCGCCGGCGGCGACCGGCACACCGATGGTATTGTAGAGAAAGGCCCAGAACAGATTCTGCCGGATAATGGCGCGCGTGCGGCGGCCCAGATCAATGGCTTCCACCAGCCGCGTCAAATCGCCGCGCAATAGAGTGATGTCCGCACTTTCCATCGCAATGTCGGTTCCTGTGGCCATAGCCACGCCTGCATCGGCTTGTGCAAGTGCCGGAGCATCATTAATTCCATCCCCCGCAAACAGCACGCGCTTTCCCTGCGCCTGCAAATCTCTCACGATCTTCACCTTGTCCGCCGGCAGCACGGGAGCATAGACCCGCTCGATTCCCAGCTCGTTTGCCACGGCGCGCGCCGTCTCTTCCCGGTCGCCGCTGGCCATGATGATGTCGATCCCCATCCGCCGCAGGCTGTCGAGGGCCGCGCGGGTGGTGGGCCGCACGGGATCGGCCACGTACAGCGCGCCGATTTCCTGACCGTCCCGGGCCACGCGAATCTCCGTGCCGTTCCCGTTGGAACGCGCGCTTCCCACGTGAATGCCATTCTCTTCGAGGAAGGCGCGATTGCCGACGGTGACGGTGGTCCCGTTTATTTGCGCGCGCACCCCGCGTCCGGTGACAGTTTCAAAGGCCTCGGCTTTGGGCAGGGCGATCTGCCGCTCGCGGGCAGCATCGAGCACCGCCTGTGCCAGAGGATGCTCGGAGAAGGCTTCCACCGCCGCGGCAAGAGACAGCACATCCTGTTCGCCCGCGCCGCCATTCGCATGGATGGACACAATCTGCGGTTTGCCCAGCGTCAGCGTGCCTGTTTTGTCGAGCACCACCGCTGTGGCGGTGGCGACATGCTCGAGGGCTTCGCCGTTGCGGATCAGAATTCCCATCTGCGCGCCGCGCCCCACGGCCGTGGTGACGGCCATGGGTGTTGCCAGTCCGAGCGCGCAGGGGCAGGCAATGATCAGCACGGCCACGGCATTGACCAGGGCGTGCAGCGCGCGCGGATCCGGTCCCCACAGCGACCATGCCGCAAACGTGATAACGGCCACGGCCATCACCGCCGGAACGAAGATCGCTGAAATACGGTCGGCCAGCTTCTGCACCGGGGCGCGCGAGGTCTGCGCCTCACCCACCAACCGGATGATCTGCGCCAGCAGCGTATCTTTGCCAAGTTTCGTGGCCCGGACTAACAGCGTTCCACCGCTGATGGTGGTGGCGCCAATCACCGCATCCCCCGCCGTCTTGCGCACGGGCGCGCTTTCTCCGGTGATCATCGCTTCATCGGCCAGTGCGCTGCCTTCCACCACCACACCGTCGGCGGGAATCTTCTCGCCGGGCTTGATTCGCAGCAGATCATCGAGCCGCAAGTTTACCAGCGGCACCTCGATCTCCTGTCCGTCCCGCACCACATGCGCGCTGTGGGCCTGCAAGCCGGCCAGACGGCGGATGGCCTGTGAGGTTCTACCCCGCGCCACCAGTTGCAGCCATTCCCCGAGCAGGATCAGGGTGGTGATCACCGCCGCCGTGTCAAAGTACACGGGCAGCATCCCGTGAGCCGATGGCGCGAAGGTCTGCGGTGCAACCAGCACCGCTATGCTGAACAGAAAAGCCGCACCCACGCCAATGCTAATCAGCGTGTACATGTTCGTGGAGTGGGCCTTCAGTCCGGCCCACGCGCTGTAATAGAACGGAATCGCGCCCCACAGCACCACCGGCGCAGTCAATACGGCCTGCAGGAGAGCATTCAGCCGTGGCGCAAGCATTCCGTGAAAGGCCGGAACCATGTCGAGCATGGACAGTGCCATCACTGGCACGGTCAGGACCAGGCAAACCAGAAACCGCCGCCGCAGATTGCGGGTGTGAGAAGATTCTCCTTCCGTCTCGGCGCCGAGAGCGGCGCGCGGTTCCAGCGCCATGCCGCACTTGGGGCAGACGCCGGGCTTATCCGACACCACCTCGGGGTGCATCGGGCAGAAGTACTCCGCCGCCTCTGCCTCTTCTGCGGCGGAGTCTACAGTTTTGGGAAGGTGCCTCCGCCGGCGAAGGACTCAGGGTTTGCCTGAAATTTTTCCTTGCATGACGCCGAGCAGAAGTAATAGGTTTCGTCTTTATAAGTCGCGGTATACATGGCGGAAAGGGGGTCCACCTCCATCCCGCACACAGGATCTAAGGTCTTGCGCGCTTCCATCGGTTACTCCAGAGTAATCAGGACGATTTCCGGCGGGGCCTTCAACCGCATGGGCGGACCCCAGTTCCCGATACCGTCCGAAACAATAATATGGCCGCTGCCGTCCAAGCTGTAATAGCCGTGCTGGAAGCGGTATGTAGCTTTGGTCAGAAGTGTAAACGGCCAAATCTGCCCACCGTGGGTATGTCCCGATACCACCAGGTCCGCTCCCGCTTTGCCCGCTTCGAGGGCTTCATGGGTTTCCGGCTGATGATTCATCAGAATCACCGACTTGTCGGCAGGAATATCCGCGAGGAACTGTGTCACGCTGGGACGTGAGCGGTGCATCGAGATTGCCGTACGGTCTTCGATGCCGGCAATCACCAGACCGTTGGGCAGTTCCACCTTTTCATTCATCAGCATCTGTATGCCCGCCGCCTTGCAGAAGGCCAGTGCGCCTTCCAACCCGGCATAGTACTCATGATTACCGGTGGTGCCGTAGATTCCCAGCGGCGCCTGCATGAGCTTGAAGGAATCGACAAGATGCATAATGTCATCGGCGCTGCGGTCCACGAGGTCACCGGGAAGCAGGATAATATCCGGCTTGAGGCTCATGATCTGGCGGGACATCCGGGCAATTTCCTTGGGGCCGATAATTACCCCGGCGTGAAAATCGGAGGCTAAGGCAATTCTCAGGTGCCGCAGTTCCGGGCTGGAGTGCTTGACCGGGACCTTAACCTCGATCACATTTGCCCGCCCGAAGGCATTTTTGATCCCCCAGGAGCCGAGGAGGACCGCGACGCCAATTACCGTGAGGGCCGAATAGCGGCCAATGGCAAGGATGGTGGCTGGATCCAGCTTGCCCCAGAAGCCCGTGAGCAGCAGAATCAGCTTAATGACATAGAAAAGCAAAGTCAGCCAAAGTAATTCCCACATCAGCCCCAGCCAAACCGATGATATCCAATGCATAGCGTGGACAAGCGGCTCGGGCAGATGCCGCTCCCAAACCCGGGCTAAGATATAGGAAACCGCCAGAAAGACAGCCAGAAAGCGTAAGACCCACAACAGGGTGGGGTCTGAAATGGCAAAGGCGGAAACTAATCGGGCATACAGAAACCAGTGAATCAGGCCGAGAATGCCGATCACAGTGACCAAAAATGGAATCATGACAACAAGGTTGAGTTAAAGTTGGATGAGCTGCGCTCCGCTTACCCTTTGCAGAAATCCGTGAATTTTATATCTTGGAGTGGGCACCTCGCTTGGGAGTCGCGCTCTGCGCTCTATCTTAAAGATAGGGGTAACTGATGAACAAACGCAAGCTCAGCTATTTAAGTTTCCCCGGATTTCTTCAGAAAACGCTGAACGATAAATGATGAACGATGAAGCAGTATCAGACGTTCGCCTGTTCGCGTCTTTACCCTTTGGAGGCTTGATATGTTCGGCCTGATATTTCTGGCACTGATCGTGTTTCTGGTGCTGTGGGCGATTGGCCTGTACAATGGACTGGTGCGGATCCGCAATCAGGTTCGCAACGCGTGGGCACAGATCGATGTGCAGCTCAAGCGGCGGCATGATCTGATCCCGAACCTTGTGGAAACCGTCAAGGACTATATGTCCTACGAGCAGGAGACCTTGACCCGCGTGATCGAAGCCCGTGGCAAGGCGCTCGCGGCGCAAGGGGTGGCGGCGGTGTCCGCGGCGGAAAACCAACTGACCGGCGCGCTCAAGTCTCTGTTTGCCGTGGCGGAGAACTATCCGCAGCTCAAGGCCAACGAGAACGTGCTTAAATTGCAGGAGGAGCTGTCCTCCACCGAGAACAAGATTGCCTTTGCCCGGCAATACTACAATGACTCGGTGATGCGCCTCAATAACCAGATCGAGATGTTCCCCTCGTCCCTCTTTGCCAATACCTTCAACTTCCAGCGCGAGCCGTTCTATCAGGTCCCGGACGAAGAGAAGGAGCCGGTGAAGGTGAATCTGCGGTAGGTCGTCTGCGACGCCATCACCCACTGGTTTGTCATTCCGTTTCCCTGCGTACTCGCAGGGAAACGGAATCCCTGACAACGCCAGCTTCTTCCCCTGGAATGTAACGGGCAGCGGAGGGACAATGGGTCTCTTTTCGATGTTCGACCGCGTGTTCTATGTGTATATCCTTGCCTGCAAGTCGCGCCGGCTGTACATCGGGGTGACAGGCGGCTTGCGGCGGCGTGTATTTGAGCATAAATCCAAGGCATTGGTCGGGTTCACCAAGCGCTACAACATTGACCAACTCGTGTACTATGAAGCTTACAGATATATCCATAACGCCATCCGCAGGGAAAAGCAGCTTAAGAACGGGCCACGAAAGAAGAAGATCGAATTGATCGAGAGCACGAATCCCGAATGGAAGGATCTTGCCGCAGATTGGGCCGAAGAAGAAGCCGCTGTGGTCAGGGATTCCGTTCCCTTTCGAGTACAAAAGGGAACGGAATGACAAGTCCTTCCACCGTCTGTCCCCATTGCGGCAACGAGGATAACGCGCCGGGAGCCCAGATGTGCTCCCTGTGCGGCGAAGTCTTTCCCGATGCGGCGCGGAAGATCGAGCGTGAGCATCCGCCGCTGTTCCATTACCGCAAGGACTTTGCCAAGGAGATCCGCGACAACAAGCTGAACTCCATCGCGCTGATTATCGGCTTTCCGATTCTGCTGACCATGCTGGGCGCGGCTTTCGGCATCTGGTTCCATGTGGGGATCTGGGGAGTTTTCGGCGCGCTGCTGATCGGCCTGCTACTGGTGTTCACCTCGTTTTTCAGCGGCGATCAGACCATTCTCGAGGTCAGCGGTGCGCAGGAGGCCGATCCCGACCGCGACCGGCAACTGATCAATGTGGTCGATGAGATGCGGATTGCGGCGGGGCTGCCCATGCCCAAGGTGTACATCATCGACAGCGATTCGGCCAATGCTTTTGCCACTGGCCGCGATCCGGACGATGCCACGATTTGCGTGACACGCGGCCTGATGGAGACCTTGAACCGCGAGGAGTTGCAGGGTGTCATCGGCCACGAGATGAGCCATGTGCGCAACTGGGACATCCGCTACATGATGCTCGTCGCGGCCATGGTGGGGGCAATCATTCTGATCTCCGATCTGTTCCGCCGCGGCGCATTGTTTGGCGGGCGCGGCCTTGGCCGGGGGCGGGACCGCTCCTTGAGCGGTGCGTTATCGGTTGTCGCGCTGCTGCTGGCAATTCTGGCTCCGTTCATTGCCCTGCTGCTGCAAATGGCCGTCTCCCGCAAGCGGGAATATCTGGCCGATGCCTCGGCGGTGGAATTGACGCGCAATCCGCTGGGCCTGGCCAGCGCTTTGGATAAGATTGAAGCCAGGGCCTTTATGGAGCCGCTGGCCACCGCCAGCAAAGCCACTCAGCACCTGTTCATTGTAAATCCCCTGCATTCCTTCACAGAGCACGCCACCGCGCTGTTCAGCACCCATCCCCCCACACAGGAGCGCATTCGCCTCCTGCGAGCCATGTCAGGAGAAATGGCAACGAATTTGTCTTCTTCCATGCAGGAACGTAAGCTATAGACGCTCGGCGTAGGGGCGGGTTAA
Source organism: bacterium (assembly GCA_036504735.1). Taxonomy (NCBI): domain Bacteria; species bacterium. The sequence goes on along the minus strand of DASXUQ010000002.1, from coordinate 59,216 downwards.
GCGCAGGATCTTAGCCTCCTGAACAAAGCCGCCCGCGCAACCCTCCCGCGCAACCCTCCCGTGTATCACTCTGTACGCCGCCACCGGGCATCCTGCCGGGATCTTAGCGGGCGGGTTGCGCTTGTCGCAACCTCGGTTCTGTCACATTGCTCAGCTTAACCCGCCCCTACACCGGGCCGAGAAGAGGGGGCGCTCATGGAACACCTTGCGGCCAGACTAAGGCGCAAGCCACCACGTCATCCTGCGTTCGATTATGCTGCTCCGGGTGTGTATTTTGTTACCATCTGCACTCATGGAAGGGACTGCTGTCTGAGCGAGATTGCAGACAATGTAGCAGGGCTCACGGATATCGGGTGTGTAGTCGCCGCGTGCTGGGAGGCGTTGCCGCACCACTATCCGCATGTTGTGTTGGATGCATTTGTCATCATGCCTGATCATGTCCACGGATTGCTCAAGATGCGACCACCCGCTGAGGACTTCGCCACCAATCCGTGTGGTCCTCCAGTTTCAGAACTCGTCCGCTGGTTCAAAACTCAGTCGACCAAGCACATCAATCGGGAAGGTCTTCATCCAACGGAATTCCGCTGGCAACGAAGTTTCTTTGACCGCGTGCTGCGGAACCGCAAGGAGCTTATTGGAGCGAGGAAGTATATTCGCAATAATCCGCAGCGAAGAAACGTGGACGATACAAATTGCTGATCATATGAATTATCGCCAAGGGTCTGGCGCGGGTGGGTTGCGCCGGGATCCGTCATCGGCGTAAAAAAACTGTCGGTTGAACCCACCCTTGCGACAGTCACTAATTTTCGTATTATAGGATCACATATCATCTCCTCCAGATTCATAAAATTCTTCGTCGTCTTTATAGGCGGCGTGACGTTGACGCTGGGACTGTTGTTCATGGCGCGGGATACGACGCGCGTGTTCAACTGGACATCTTCCGGCTTTACCCTGTGCTCCATTCAGCAGGGGCGGGACAGCACGGTGACGTTCTTCAGCGTGGAAAAGGCTGACTTCACTGCACCGCCCTATCCCGCGCGCGGGGATACGATCCTGATGATCGGCGACTCCGCGGCGCTGGAAAAGCGGTGGGTTAACGCCCTCGAAATGCCGCACGTGCCCGGACGTGAAGTGCTCATAACCTTCCTCCACAAGGGCCAGGTCGAGAGCAGCGTGATTCGCACCCGGGCCAACTCGCCGGTCCTGGTGGCCACCGTGGTGGTGATGCAGGTGCTGCGGATTCTGATCTTCCTTGTGTTTCTTGCGCTCGGATTCTGGGCCTATCTCCAGCGCCGGGACAGTGCCGGAGTGCGGGCTCTGGCGCTCTACTGCTTTGCCATGACCACCTTCACGGTCACGGTGTTTATGCCGATGTACGCCGCCATGGCATCCTTCACGATTCCCGGCGAAGGGTGGCTGGCAGGAGTGCTGCGCACCGTCGGCGTCTTCTTCGGCGCCTACTGGTTCCTGCTGCAACTGCTGTTTCCGCGCCCGGCGCGGCTGATCGTCGCACATCCGTGGCGGACCTATGGGGTGATCTTTGTCCCGCTCGCGATTCTCACCGCCTTTACCTGGGTGCTGGCCTTCGTGTATCCGATGACTCAAGTGCTGTGGACGCGCCCCGCGTTCTATGCCATTGTCACGTCGCAGGCGCTGGCGGGACTCTATGTCTTGCGCCGCAACTACAGGCGCGCCGAATCCAACGTGGAGAAGCGCCAGACACGGCTGGTGCTGATCGGCTCGGGCGTCCCCCTGCTGGTGTTTGTGGTTTACCTGCTCGACTTTTACCGCATCATTCCGGGACTTCCGCGCCTGCCGCTGGTGTGGCGCATGACCATCACCGACGTGATCTTTGCCATTGTGCTGCTTTCCCCGCTCTCGCTGGCCTATGCCTTTGGCAAGTACCGGCTGCTGGAAATCGAGGGCAAATTGCGGCGCGGCACCCGGCGGATTCTGCTGCTGACCGTGCTGTTTGCCGCCGTGCTGGGTATCGCCTATGTGGGCAATCAGCTCATCCACCGGCACTTCTCCGAAGGCAGCCCCATTGCGGTGGTGGTGCTCAGTGTGGTGGTGATCGGCATGTTCCGCCTCGCCGAAATGGGCAAGCACGTGCTGGAAAAGCATCTCTATCCCGAACGGCTGCGGCTGCGCGCCATGCTGCATGACTTCTTGCAGGGCACCGCGGCCATTGCCGATAAGCGGGCGTTCTGGTCGCAGCTTGAAGCGCGGCTGGAAGAAGGCCTGACGGTGGACGGCGTCTATCCGGTGCTGCGCGGATCCACCAACGGCTCCTTTCTGCTGCGGGAGACCGGACCGACGCCCTTCCACATCGACAGCAGCCTGGTGAAGCAACTGATCGGCGATCCCCGTCCGCTGATGGTGGATGAAATCCTGAGTGGCTCCCGCGTCTCTCTTGATGTGCACGAAGCGGCATGGTTGATGCAACACCGCGTCGCGCTGGTGCTGCCGCTGATTACCCACGGCAACCTGATCGGCTTCATTGGTCTCGGACATAAGACCGAGCAGGAAGATTACGCCGCCGAGGAGCTGCGGATTCTCGATTCCCTTGCGCCGCAAGTGGCCTTGGCCAGCGACAACATGCGGCTGATCGAAGAGAATATCGTGAAGCGGCGCATGGAAGAAGAGCTGCAGATGGCGCGCCGCGTGCAAAAAGGGCTGCTTCCCAAAGAGCTTCCGCCGACGCTCGGCCTCGATCTGGCGGTTCATACCGATTTCAGTCTCGAAGTGGCGGGCGACTATTACGACGTGATCTGCTTCGATGATCAGCGCACCCTGTTTGCAGTGGGGGATGTGGCGGGCAAGGGTGCGGGCGCGGCGCTGCTGATGTCCAATTTGCAGGCGTCGCTGCGCGCGCTGGCCGGAGCGGACCTGCCGCTGACGCAACTGATCGGGCGCGTGAACATGCTGATCTATCAGAACACCGAGCCCGAACAGTTCATCACCTTCTTTGTCGGCATCTTTGATCCCCGCGACCAGACCTTGCGCTACGTGAATGCCGGACACAATCCGCCGTTCCTGATCCGCGCCGGCGGCGGCATCGACTATTTGACCGCCGGCGGATTGATTCTCGGCGCGTTTGATGATTCGCGCTATGAACTGGGCACGGCCCGGCTCGCGGCGGATGATGTGCTGGTGCTCTACACGGACGGCATCAGCGAGGCGATGAACGCCGCCGAGGAGGAATTCGGAGAAGAGCGGCTCAGCACCGCCGCCTGCGCCTGTGCGCCGGGCTCCGCCGAGCAGATTCTCAGCGAAATCCTCGGCCAGATCGTTGTGCATCGCGGCCAGCAAACCTACATTGAAGATGACCAAACCCTGCTTGTTGCCAAGGTAATTTAGTCTATGGTTTCGACCAAACAACTTGCCCGGCAAGCCGCCTGGGTGGTGGCCGCCCTGACCTTTCTCTGGATCGTCGCCAAGATCATCTACGGCGCGCAGGGACTGACGCTCATCCCCCGCTATGGCCGGATCAATACGGGCATTGCGCGCGCCGCGCTGAAGGACAAGGCGGTCCATATCATGGTCAACGGCAAGCCTGCCCTGGAAGATGCCGAGACTATCGCCGCGGCCCTCAAAGACACTGTGCTGGTGTTCACCACGGTCAATGCCCTCGACTTCGCGGACAGTCCGCCGCATCCGGCCAGCCGCGATACCATTTTGACCATTGCCGGCAAGCCGGCCACCGATTCCCTGTGGAAAGCCGAGACCAATAACCTCCATCCTGTGGGCTACGCGGTGCAGGTCACCTATCGCCATGGCGGTGAAATCCAGTCGGCGACGCTGGTCTCGCGCGCCTTTCCCCCGGACCGGCTGGCGGTGTTGTGGACGTTCCTGTGGCTGAGCGCATCGGTGGGACTGCTCTATTTTGTCATCGGCCTGTTCACGCTCTACAAGCAGGGGAATACTGAGCAGGCGATGGTGCTGGCGCTGCTCACTCTGGCGCTGTGCATGGTGGTGATGAACATTCTGCCGTCGATGATCCGCGGCATTGCCGGGGAGAAGCTTCCCGAAGTGGCCTGGGGTGAAGGCTTCTTCCGCTATGCGGGTGTGCTGGCAACCTTCGGCACCGCCTACTGGCTGCATCTTGCGTTCATCTTTCCCTTCGCGTCGCCCACGCTGGCCCGCCATCCGCTGAAAGCCTATATTCTGTGCTACGCGCCGCCTGTTCTGGGGCTGCCCGCCAGATTGCTGGGGCCGCGTCTGGCCGAAGGCACGGTGCTCGGATGGCTGGCGGGCGTTGCGGGATTTGCGATGGCGGTCCAGTTCATCGCCGCGATTGTTATTCTGCGCCGCAAGCGCAAACGCACCACCAACACGCTGGAACGCAGGCAGCTTAATGCGGTGTTCCTCGGCTCCATGCTCGGACCGCTGGTAATGCTGGTGCCGGTTCTCCTGATGATTGGGTACGCGCTGGTGGTACAGCGCGATACCGATATTCCCGAAACGGTGATTATCGGCGGCCTGCTCTTCTTCCTCTGTCTGGCGTTTCTGCCGATTCCGCTCTCGCTGTTGTATGCCTTCCGCAAGTACCGCATGATGGAAGTGGAACTGAAGCTGCGGCGCGGCACGCGCTTTGCCGTCACCACCGGCGGGCTGCTGCTGGTGTTCTTCGGCCTGCTTTACGGAATTACCAGCCTGCTGCTGCATACTCTTGCGGTGCACAGCGGCACCGCCGCGCTGGCAACAGGTCTCGTGCTGGCCTTAAGCTTTGCCCCCGTACAGCGCCGCACCCAGCGGCTGGTGGAACAGAAGATCTTCCCCGAGCGCCGGCGGCTGCGGGCCATGCTCGATACCATGATGGATTCCGCCACGGTGATGCCGGACCGCGCGGCCCTGTGGGGCACGCTGCAAAATGGTCTGCGGCAGGGGATGGGCATGGCGGGCGTGACCCCCGTGCTGTTCGATGAACGCGTGCGCGCTTTCCGGCTGGCTGACGGAACCGTGGTGCCGGTGAATCCCGATGGCGATTTTGCGGCGGCACTGTCCAAACAGCCGCGTCCGTGGCTGGCCGATGAGCTTCTGGTGGCCGAGCGCGTGCAGTTGTCGGTGCCGGAAGCCGCTTGGCTGCGCGAACAGCGTGCCTCGGTGCTGCTGCCGATGATTATTCACACGCGGCTCACCGGATTTTTGATCCTGTCCTTCACGCCCGAGCAGGAAGACATGGCGGCGGAAGACTTGAACGTGCTGGCCTCGGTAGTCTCACAGGTCGCCTTGCAGAGTGAAAACCTGCGGCTGCTTGAAGAGAATGTGGAGAAGCGCCGTCTGCAGGAACAGCTCGACATGGCGCGCGAGGTGCAGCAGCGGTTTCTGCCGCAGGTGCTGCCCGTTACGCCCGGGCTGCAGGTGGCTGCGCGTTTCCTCTCCAGTCTCGAAGTTGCGGGAGATTACTACGACATCGTGCCGCTCGCGGAAGGGCGCACACTGATTGCGGTGGGGGACGTGGCGGGCAAGGGCGCGGGCGCGGCGATGATCATGGCCAATGTGCAGGCGGCACTTCGCAGCATGGCTCACGCCGGTGTGCCGCTGCCGGCGATTGTCTCCGGCGTCAATGACGTGCTCTGCGCCAACACCTCGCCCGCGCAGTTCGTCACCTTTTTCGCTACGATCTACAATCCGCTCGATCACACCTTCGTCAGCATTAACGCGGGCCATAACCCGCCGCGCCTGGTACGCACGGATGGTTCCATCGTGCCGCTGACCGCCGGCGGCTTCTGCCTGGCGGTGATCCCTGAAGCGGTCTATGAAGAAGAGACCGTAACCGTCTCCTCCGGCGATATTCTGGTATCCTTCACCGATGGCGTGTGCGAAGCCATGAATGCCGCCGAGGAAGAATTCGGCGAGGAGCGCATCGCCGAACTCTGCCGTGACCGGTGCACCGCCGAGTGCGCCTGTTTGGTCGAGACCATCGAACGGGATGTGGTCACCTTCCACGGCTCCTCCTCCTTTGACGACGACTTCACCCTGGTGGTGGTGAAGGTGATGTGAACGCACCTGCTCTCAGCGTTTCAGTATTTCAGCCTTTCAGCATTTCGAAATGTCGCATCTCCCTCATATCATGGAGTAACACCCATGCCTCAAAACCTCATCGAAAAGATCGCCCAGGCGTTTGCTGTTGGGCTGGAAAACCGGCACGAAGTGCGCGCCGGAGATTATCTGTCGATCCGTCCCGCCCATGTGCTGACCCACGACAACACGGGCGCGGTAATTCCCAAGTTCAAAAGCATCGGCGCGGAAGACGTCGCCGATCCGCGCCAGCCGGTGTTTGCCCTCGACCATAATGTGCAGGACACGACGCCGGAAAACCTCGCCAAGTACGCCAAGATCGAGAACTTCGCGGCGGAGCACGGGATTGACTTCTATCCCGCGGGCCGGGGCATCGGCCACCAGATCATGATCGAGGAAGGCTATGCCTGGCCGTGCACACTGGTAGTGGCGTCAGACAGCCACTCCAACATGTATGGCGGTCTCGGCTGTTTGGGCACGCCGATTGTCCGCACCGACGCGGCGGCGATCTGGGCGACCACGCGCACGTGGTGGCAGGTTCCGCCTGTCGCGCGCGTGGAGCTGAAAGGCAAACTGCGCAAGGGCGTGACGGGCAAGGATGTGATTATCACCCTCTGCGGGATGTTCAACCACGACGAAGTGCTGAACCATGCGATTGAATTCACCGGCGACGGCGTAGCCGCATTGTCGGTCAGTGAGCGCCTGTCCATTGCCAACATGTCCACCGAATGGGGCGCGCTGGCGGGAGTCTTTCCTGTGGACCACACGACCATTCACTGGCTGCATGCGCGCGCGCATTTTGTGCTGAAGCGCGGACTGGAAGGCGTGCCGTCGGATGTGGACGCGCGCAACGGCGTGCATCCGCGGATGAACGAGGCCCGGATTGCCGATCTGGAATTTGATCCCATCGAGGCCGATCCTGATGCCGAGTACGCGGTGGACATCACGCTGGATCTGGACAGCGTGTCTCCCTATGTGTCCGGCCCGAATTCGGTAAAGGTCGCGTCCTCTGCCTTCGAGCTGCGCGAGAAGCAGGTGAAGATCCACAAAGCCTATCTGCTCTCCTGCGTGAATGGCCGCGTCGAGGATCTGGCGGAAGCGGCGGATATTCTGCGCTCGCACAAGATTGCCAAGGATGTAAAGTTCTACATCTCGGCGGCCTCGTCGGAAGTGCGCGCGGAAAGCGAGAAGCGCGGCGACTGGCACGTGCTGGTCAATGCCGGAGCGATTGTGCTGCCTCCCGGTTGCGGCGCCTGCATCGGACTGGGGGAAGGCCTGCTCGAAGACGGCGAAGTCGGCATTTCGGCCACTAATCGCAACTATAAAGGACGGATGGGCTCGGCCAATGCCTTGGCCTATCTGGCGTCTCCCGCTGTCGTGGCAGCTTCGGCGCTCTCCGGCTACATTGATCTGCCCGAACCGGAAGCGGCGGCCAAGCCCATCGGCGAAGTCCGCCCACGCAAAGGCAAAGCCAAGGCGCAGGGAGAGGTAAAAATCCTCCCCGGCTTTTCGGAAATCATTGAAGGCGAACTGCTGTTCTGCCATCAGGACAATCTGAACACCGACGGCATCTACCCCGGCAAGTACACCTACAAGGACGACATGACCCCGGCGCAGCAGGCGGCGGTGGTGATGGAGAACTACGATGCGGCCTTCGGCGACCTCGCACAGCAGGGCGACATTCTGGTGGGCGGATTCAACTTCGGCACGGGAAGTTCGCGCGAACAGGCGGCGACCGCGCTGAAATATCGCGGCATCGCCCTGGTGGTGGCGGGAACATTCAGTGAAACCTACAAGCGCAACGCCATCAACAACGGCTTTTTGGTGATCGAAGTCCCCGAGCTGGTGCGGCTGTTGAAGGACCAGTTCAGCAACGACCTGCCCACCGTGCGCACCGGCATCAGGGCCCGGATTGATTTCCGCAAAGCCACCCTCGAAGCCGATGGCAAGGTCTACTCCATCCCCCCTGTCGGCGCCGCCGCACAGGAACTGGTGCTGGCCGGAAACCTCGAGAAGTGGGTGGAAGAACGGTTGTAGAGCCGCAGCCCGTGACATTGAACTGCCCTGAGATGGTCATCCTGCAACCCGTGCCCCCCTTGTCATCCTGCATCCCGTCTTCGGGATGCAGGATCTCTCGGGAAGCGGCGGAGAAGAGAGATCCTGCATTTGAAGACAAATGCAGGATGACAAGGTGGAAGGACGAAGGCACCAACGGTCATTCGAATCCACACCATAACAAAGTGCGTATCCATATGCAATGGTTAGGTCTTTGTCTGCTCCTCTTCACGTCCACGCTGTTTGCCCAGGAAGCCACCATCTCGGGCCGCGTGCTGCGGCGCGGAGTGGTGCCGATGGCACAGGCGCACGTCCGGTATACCGGACCGGGAAACACCGTCTATGAAACCGTGACGGACAGCGCGGGCTTTTACCGGATTGAAGCGATTCCTTTATCTGTTCCCGAACAAAGCCGTCCGCGCAGGGGCGGCTTTGTTTCTAAGGTGACCAACAGTGTCGGGGCCTCGCGCGGTTTCTATTTTGTCTCGGACAAGCCGCAGGGCCGCGCACAGATCTTCGACATCCTCGGCAGGAATGTGGCTTCCCTCACCTTGCGGCCGCAGCAAGCCGCAGATAGCTGGATCAACACCGGGTTCTGGAATGGCGTCAGTGCAGCGGGTGTCCCGGCGGCGAACGGCATCTACTTTGCCGTGGTGCTCGGTGATCCGGAACAGCGCGCCCTCAAGTTCATCCACCTGCGCAGCGGCTCCGAAGGTCCGCCGCCCCTGGTGACTGGCAGCATTCTGCAAGCTCTTGGCGCGGGCGGCGAACGACGTTCGCGTGCTCGGCGGACGCTGGACGATGCCTTTACCGTAACCCTTACTGCCGATTCTTTCGGTGGCCGCTTTGCGCCGCGCACGTTGGCGCGCGACCTGCACGACGGCGACAACGGCGAGGTGGTGGACACGGTATTCTCGGCGGTGCCGCACAGCATTCTGTTTGTGGGCAACAGCTACACCTATTTCAACGGCGGCGTGGACGTGCATCTGCGCAATCTGTTGCTCGCCGCGCATCCCGACTCCGCTCCGGAAACCTCGAGCGTCACGGTGGGCGGCTATACGCTGGGCGATCATTGGAACTACGACGCCACTCGCGCCGCCATTGCCTCCGGACACTGGGAGATGGTGGTGTTACAGGAGCAGAGTCAGCGGCCTCAGCTCGAACCCGATTCCTTCTATTACTTTGCGCGGCTGATGAACGGCGCGATCCTGAATGTCCGTGCCGAGACCGCCTTCTACATGACCTGGGCCCGGCAGTTTGATCCGCCGATGATCGAACCTTTGGCAGCGGCATACGATTCCATGGGCCGTGAACTCGGTGCACAGGTCGCACCCTGCGGACGGGCTTTTCAGCGCGTGGCCACCGAAGATACCACGATCCATCTGTATGAGTCGGATGGCAGCCATCCCACGGTATGGGGCACCTATCTTGTGTGCTGCGTGTTCTATGCGGCGCTGTTCCACGAAAGCCCCGTCGGCATCAGCTACGTGAATGATCCGCGCATCAGCGATCCACAGCGCGCCTATCTGCAGACCGTGGCCTACGAGACCGTGCGGGCTGCCCCGTAATGGCATGGTCATGCCGGCAAATCGGGCTGAGGACTTTTTCGCTTTTTCGGGGTTCTCCCATTGCTTTTGCCACAATTCGTGCTTAACATATGTGCATAGAGCCGAATACGGCGGATGTGTTGCTGAAAAATATTGTTTTTGTTTAACCTGAAGGGTATGAGCCATGAAACGCTGGATCACCATTGTATGCCTCATCGGGGCGCTTTTGCTGCCTCTGATGGCTCAGTCCTATTCGATTTCCGGGCGGGTGACCGGAGGGCAGTCGAATCTGTTGATGCTCAAGTACGTCGCGGCGGTTCCGCTGGCTTTGGACTCGGCAGCCTCTCTGCTGCAAAATATCACCTTTGCCAACCCTTTCAACAGCCGTTACACGCTGAGTAATCTGGATTCTGGCGGCTATTTCATTATTGCCTTTCAGGACATCCATCAGACCATTCCGCCGATGCCGCAACCGGATGATCCCCGCGGCTTCTACGGCGAAAACGGCATCCCTTCTCTGTTCACGCTGCGGTCCGATACCGCGAACATCGATCTGGTGCTCGATCCGCCCAACACCGGCGGTTTCTCGGGACGGATCAGTTACGCGGGCAACCGCGCCGGCATTACCTACATTCAGGCATTCAACACGGCGACGTTCGATTCCATCCGGGGCTGGGGAATCATTCTCGATACCGCGCAGACGGGCAGCGGCGATTACGTTGCCGTGACGGACACCTTCGGCACGTACTACGCCCGCGCGTTTATCGACCTCAACGGCAATTTCACGCCCGATGCCGATGAACCCTTCGGCATCTACGGCGGTGCGACTCCCGCGCCCATTCATGTGCTGCAGTCGAATTTCCCTGACAGCGTGAACATTGTACTGGTCGACCGGGCGAACACGGTGGACAAGCCTGCGGCGGTGGTTCCGGCGGATGCGGAACTGAGTTCGGTCTATCCGAATCCCTTCAACAATTCGGCGACCATTACCTTCCGGGTTGCGACGGCGGAACGCATCGAGTTGACGCTCTATGATCTGCTGGGCCGGCAGGTGGCCGTACTCGCGCAGGGAAGTTTCTCACCCGGAGAGCACCGTTTAACTCTGGACGGCAGCCGCTTCTCCAGCGGCGCGTACTATGTGCACCTGAACAGCGCCCACACCTCGGCGACCAAGGCTGTGATTCTGCTGAAATAATTTGACAGGAGATCCCATGAGCTGCAAGAGATTTCTGGCTGTAATCATGGGTATTGCCGCAATCTCGATTTCGGTTTTTGGGCAGTGCCTTCCGGCAACGAGCCTGACAGCTTATCTGGCTCCGGGCAACACCAATATCTGGTTGCATTTTTCAGCGCCCGCCGCGGGCAGATACCGTGTCTGGACCACCACCGATCAGAGCATAAACCGCCCATTTCCGGGCACGTGGCTGGTCGCTACCGAACTGAACTTGCCTGCGGGCAACGCGGGATGGACCGACCCGGAGGCGCTGGTGCCTTACAAATGCTACCGCATTACCGCCGCCTGCGGGCAGACAGATTCTCCGCCCTCCAACGAAGTTGGCTACGTGAAGATTCGGTGCAACGGCGGCACGTCTGCGGTGTATACGGCGTTCGGTCTGCCGTTCAAGTTCTGGACTGTGCAGCCGGCGAATTCGCCTGTGTATGGCACCGAATCCCGCAAGCCGTCGAGCATCATCGGCACACAGACCACATGCGGAGACGTGAATCCATCCGACCGCATCGTGCGGCAGGACGTGGGACGTTTTGCTTACCGCAACGTCGCGTTTGACTGCGGCTGGGCGGGCCAGTTAGAGGCGAACCCGGCAGACGTGGAACCGGGACGCGCCTACTGGTACCGCAACAATTCCGGTGCGAATCGGACGCTTATTCTGGTGGGTGAAGCCGATACCACGGCTGTGGGTGTTCCCACCGTGATGATTACCGGCCCGAGCACGCAACTGCTGATTCCCACGCCCTATTCCTGGCGGTATCCGCGGGCGATTCCCATCGACCGCCTTCAGTTGCTGGAGCAGGGCTTCACGGGAGGGGACAGTAAAACATCGGACAAGGTTCTGTCGCAGATCGGTGGACTGGCGGCGGTCTACCACACGGGTACAAATTCCTGGCGCGGCAGCCTCACGGCGGTATCTCCCGGTAATGCCTACTGGATCCAAAACAAACACCCCCGCCACAACTGGACCTACACCTTCCATCCGGTCGCAGGCTCACAGTAGGGCGCATGGACCGCGCCCAGCGATGGCCGCACGCAGAGCGACAGACCTAAGGACTAAGCTGAAGGGTATCTATACCGGAGACGTCGATGCTACGATTCTTTGGGAGTGCCATAGCCGTTCTGTTGCTGACGGCAAGCCTTGCGGCACAGGACAGTGCGAAGGTCCGTCAGGCCGGACAACCGGCGCTGATGCGTGCCACACACCAGAGCGCTGCGCGCCCTGCCGTTGTTCTGCCGAAAACTCCGCCGTCGGAACTGACTTTGTACAATCTGTTCGGTGTCAAGATCCGGGAGATCACCCGCGATCCATTTCCCCGCAGCGAGAGTGACGTTTGCTACCCCTGGCCGGGCATGGTCCCGGGAAGCCGTTGGATTCGGCTGATGCCGCCTTTCCCCGGCGGGCGGGAGACGCTGATTTTGCGGAACTCGATGCAGCAGAACGTGTACGAAACGGGCATGAACAGTCTGGTTTGGCGGACAACGCGGCGGAATCGGCCATAAAACGGTGGTGATGGGACGCGGAATGTGCCGTAGGCGGGAGAGGCATGCGGTCAAATTTTCCATCTGGACTGCCTCGTCCATAGTGAAAAATGGAGAGGCATGGACTCGGGGCCCTCTTGATTGCCCGTAATTTAGCTCGCACTTAGGCACAACCGGTTGGGGTACGGCTGAAGCAGAGACATGCCGATTGTGGACAGTTGCCGAGTCTTGCCTTTTTCCGGGATTTTTCTGGCATGTTTTGAGGCACTTAAGGCTAAGAGAAGGGCTTTCTTGGCCTCTGAATTGCAACAGAAGATAAGACAGAGGGGGTTGCTTTTACGCGTTCGAGTGATTATATTAGACTTTGGTTGATTGGAGTTTATCCAAGCAATCGGATTGGTAACAGGCCCTAAGGCCTTCTCGCAGGCCCGTTGTCACGGGGGAACTTGGTTTGTCAAATCCCTTTCGGCTTCGCGATGGTACAGTAAAGGTGGCAAGAACAGGGGGCACCATCCCCAAGTCCGGAAAGGATCAAAAATGGTAAACATTTACGTTGGCAACCTTGCCTACTCAGTGACGGAAGACGACCTTCGCGCTGCTTTTGAGCAGTACGGTGCAGTGGATCGCGCCAGCGTGATCACCGACCGCATGACGGGCCGCTCCAAGGGATTCGGTTTCGTGGAAATGGGCAACGAAGCGGAAGCGCGCGCTGCCATCACCAAGATGAACGAGACCGAGTTGAAGGGCCGCAATATCGTTGTGAATGAAGCCCGTCCGCAGACGGATCGTCCCCGCCGCACGTCATCGTCATCCTCCCGCCGTGGTGGCAACGACTGGTAGTCGCGAGGTTCCCGTATTCGGTTACCAAGCCGCGTGGCAGTCGCCATGCGGCTTTTTCTTTGCCTGCCCAACGCTGAGCAATTCCGGGCCATTCGGACTCTAACATAGTAAGGGGGTTGCAAGCGGGGGAAGGCCTTGGTAAATTCAGCAAAAGAGGTGCGGCACCGTGAGTTGAAAGTCACAGCGGATTTTCGTAAATTACAAGGTTTAGAAGACCCAAACATACCCCCTCGGTAATTTCATCTCAGTCCCAGCCACATGCTGGATATTTCAACCTTTGAAGGAGCAGGATATGAGTCCTGAAACCAAGGCCAAGGCTCCGAAAGCGAAGACTAACGGCCAGGCAGTGACCTACAAGTTCAAGCACGAAACCAAAAAGTACCAGAATTTCATCGCGGGCAAGTGGTGCGATGCGTCCAGCGGAGAAGTCTCCGAGAATCGCAACCCGGCTAACATCGAAGATCTTATCGGTACCTTCCCCCGCAGTGGTCCGGCTGACGTGGACCGCGCGGTTAAGTCGGCTAAGAAGGCGTTTGAATGGTGGCGTCTTGTTCCCCCGCCGCAGAAGGCGCAGCTCTTCTTCCGGCTGGTGGAAATCATGAAAGAGCGCAAAGAGAAATTTGCGTTCGACATGACCCGCGAAATGGGCAAACCCATTTTCGAAACCCGCGGCGACGTGCAGGAAGGCATCGACACCGCCTTCTATGCCTGCGGCGAAGGCTATCGCATGTTCGGCAAGACCGTGCCGTCCGAACTTCCCAGCAAGTTTAACATGACCGTGCGCATGCCCATGGGCGTGGCCGGTCTGGTGACGCCGTGGAATTTCCCCATGGCCATTCCCACGTGGAAGTCGTTCCCGGCGCTGATGTGCGGCAACACGGTCGTCATCAAGCCGGCGGAAATCACGCCGCTGTCGGTGTGGAATCTGGTCAATGCGATTCTCGACGCCGGCTTCCCGCCGGAAGTCATCAACGTGGTCTTCGGATCGGGCACCAAGGTCGGCAATGCCATCGTGTCCCATCCGGACGTCAAGGCGATCTCCTTCACCGGATCCAACGGTGTGGGCCGCAAGATCATGGAAATGGCCGCGCCGCAGCTCAAGCGGATTTCGATGGAACTGGGCGGCAAGAACTGCACGATCATCTGCAATGATGCCAACCTCGATCTGGCCGTGGACGCCTGCGTGTGGGCCGGTTTCGGCACCACCGGACAGCGCTGCACCGCCACCTCGCGCGTGATCGTTGAAGAAGGCATCCATGACGAATTCGTGGAGAAGTTCATCAAGGCCGCCAAGAAGCTGAAAATTGGCTACGGCAACGATCCCGGCGTGTTGATGGGCCCGGCAGTGTCCGAGTCGCAGATGAACACCGACCTCGAGTACATCGAGATCGGCAAGAAGGAAGACGGCGCCACGCTGGTTCTGGGCGGCAAGCGCAAGACCGGCATCGAATACAAGAACGGCTGGTTCGTGGAGCCCACGATCTTTACGGGCGTCACGCCGAAGATGCGGATTGCGCAGGAAGAGATCTTCGGCCCGGTGGTGTCCGTGATCAGGGTTAAGAACTACGACGAAGCTCTGAAGGTCGGCAACGACATCGAGTACGGCCTGTCCAGCGCCGTGTTCACGCAGGACGTGAACCGCGCCTATCGCGCCTTCCGCGAACTGGAAACCGGCATCACCTATATCAATTCCGCCACCATCGGTGCGGAAGCCCATCTGCCCTTCGGCGGCATGAAGGGTACGGGCAACGGCCACCGCGAAGGCGGCTGGGGTGCGTACGAATTCTTCTCGGAAGTTAAGACCTGCTACGTCGACTACAGCGGCACGCTGCAGAAGGCGCAGATCGACACCGACGAAACCGCCAAGAAGAAGTAGTTTCGGCGTAAGAGGCCACATTCGCGCGGGGTAAGGACACCCCGCGCAGCGAAGAGTATTGCGCCGGGCGGATACCCAGCGATCCGCCCGGCGCAAGCACGGCATGTTCTTCGGAGGACGAACGGCACTAACCTCGCCGCGCGGGGTGTCCTTACCCCGCGCGCCACACGCACATGCTACGACGGCACCAACTCTATCAAGGGATCGGCAGCGTGCATTTCGTGACCACGGTCACCCGGCGGCGGGGATTTGGTTTCGCGACGCGCAACTGTGTACCGAGTTGCTGTCGATATTCGAAAGCTATCGGGATCGAACTGGGCTCGCGTGTCTCGGTTACGTGTTGATGCCCGACCATTTGCACACGGTCCTGATCCAGACGACGGAGGAAGGAACGCCATCGCGGATGATGGAGCATTTCAAACGGTTCACGAGCCGCAGATTGCTGCACCTTCATTGCCCGCAGGCGGAAGGTTGGCGGGACCTTTTCGATGATGTGCCGGTTCCCGGACCGAATGCTATCTGGACTAAGCTGAACTATCTGCACTGGAATCCGTGTCACAAGGGACTGTGTACTTCGCCGGAGCAGTACCAATGGTCAAGTGCGCGATGGTATTGGCTTCAAAAGCCGGGGATTATTCAGCTCTCCGATCCCCCTTTTCCCTTGTTTGGACGCGCGGGGTAAGGACACCCCGCGCGGCGAAAGGTGGCGAGCGCAATCAGAAGAATTCGAAAAGGGCGACCACATGCGCGAAGCGGAGCGGATTGTCGATCAGTTGAATCGCTGCTTTGACGGCCCGGCGTGGCATGGCGATTCCGTTATGGAAATCCTGCAGGGCGTGACGGCGCAGCAGGCGGCGGCGCATCCGATGGCCGAGGCCCACTCGATCTGGGAAATCGTGCGGCACATGGCAGCCTGGCAGGATGTGGCGCGGCGGCGGATCGGCGGCGAGCGGTTCAATCCTACCGCCGAAGAGAACTGGTCGCTCATAACGGACACCTCCGACGCCGCATGGCAGCAGATGCTCGCGGCACTGCGCGCGTCACACACCGCTCTGAAAGAGGCCGCCGCGAGTCTGGGCGGTACGGAACTGGACAACGACGATGCGGGCCTCGAAATGGCGCCCTACTTTCTCCTGCACGGAGTGGTTCAGCATAACGTGTATCACGCGGGACAGATTGCCCTGCTCAAAAAGTTTACGGTACTTTAAGAACGTAACCGCCGGCGGCGGACGAAGAGTCCGCAGCCACCGCACCTTGTAATCTTACTTTTCGGCACATTCTTAACAAAGGAGATACGTGGAAAAGCCCGTGACGATAGATGAAAAATTGGCAGAGTTTCAGAAGCGGCGGACGCATGCGGATCTGTTCCGCGAAGAGATCATCTCGCTGAAAAAGGCCGGCGAGCGGCGCGAGTCCAATCCACAGCTTAATTCGATGATCGTATTTGTGGAAGACCTGGAAAAGGACATTCGCGGCCAGATCTCGAAGATCATGTCTTTTGCCGGCTCCGGCACCGGTTCGGAATCCGCCGAAGAAGTGGGAATGGCCATCGAAATGGCGTACCGCCTGGCCAATGCCGGCTGGGGCGCGGAACATAACGAAACCAAACGTCTCGGTGCCATGGCCGCCCTGCGCGGCTGAGGACGCGCGGCGGCCCTAAGACCACCGGCAGCACAGAGAAATTTATGCGCGGGGTGGCGGCGCATAATAGTTCGGTGCTCAATCTGGTTGATACGCACATTCTGTGTTCTTTGACAATTGACAAGTGGGAAAAGGAGAGACCATGTCCGGCAGACAGTTTTTGATCCTGGTGCTGGTGGTGGCGATTGCCGCCTTTGCCGGTGGCGCGTTTTCGGTGCGGTGGCTGCAAAGCTCATCGCCGCAGAAATCCCTTGCCGCCCGCGAACTTCACCTCGTGGACGAGAGCGGCACAGAGCGGGCCAGTTTTCAAATCAATTTGGCCGATGCGCCAAGCTTGATCTTACGCGACAAACAGGGTCATCGCCGCGCCATGCTCTCCTTTACGGAGAATGGAGAACCGATCTGGAGTGAATAGAGAAAGTGATTAAACGCACCTTTACCGAATGCAAAGAATCCGTTACGGCAATCGTGAAGTTAAGGAGACTCTCATCATGACACTCTTCGGTGGATCCCAAACAGGTACTCGCGGACGCACCGGTCCCGCGTTGTATACCATGCTGGCGACGGGCGTATTGACCTACATGGCCAGCCATCCCAATGCGCTGCGCGGCCTGCTGGATAAGTTCCATAACGCAGGCGAAGGTGACGCCGCCCACTCCTGGGTAGGAAACGGACCCAATGCCCCGATTCACCCGCAAGCGGTTCAGCAGGCGCTGGGGCGTCAGGACATCGAGCAGATCGCCCAGCAGAGCGGCCTGTCACCGCAGGAAACCGTGGAAGGTTTGCCGCATGTTCTGCCCAACGTGGTGGACAAGTTGACGCCGCACGGCGAGGTCCCGCCACCGAACATTCTTCAGCAGGGAATCAATTTCCTTAAGAACAGCCTTCGGAAGTAGCGAGCCGACGCTCGAGCCGGTTGATGAACCGGATGTAAAGTATGCATCAGAGGGGCATCAGCAAAAGACTTACAGTAAACCTTATGGTGGAGATTGAACATGCGTAGAGTAATGCTTATTCTCGCGGTGTGCGCGCTGGCTGCGGTCACCCTTGTTTCCTGTAACCGGGCCAAACAGAACACCGCAGGCACTATGAATACCAATACCACCGGAGTGAATACTCCGGCGCCGATGGGCACGACGGATACGACGTCAGGAACCAACATGAGAAGCGGAACCAATACCATGACTATCATGGTGACCAGTACCGCCTTCACCGACAGTTCCATGATCCCTAAGCAGTACACCTGTGAAGGCAAGGATATGTCGCCGCCCATCGCGTGGAGCGGCGCACCGGCGAACACCAAGAGCCTGGCGCTGATCATGGACGATCCTGACGCGCCGAACGGAACATGGACGCACTGGGTCGTGTGGAACATTCCGCCGAGCATTACCTCACTGGATGAAGGACTGGCCAAGAATGCCACCGTTGCCGGTGTCAAGCAGGGACAGAATAGCTGGCCCAAGACCGGTTACGGCGGTCCCTGTCCCCCTCCGGGAAAGGCGCACCGCTATTACTTCACGGTGTATGCGCTCGACAACATGCTGAATCTTTCCGACAACGCCAGCCGCACGGCGCTGGAAAGCGCCATGCAGGGGCACATTCTGTCCCAGGGGCATCTGCTGGCCATGTATGGCCGGGGCGGCAGCAGCGCCACCGGCGGCACGAGCAGCAAACGCGGCCAAGGATAACGATTACAACAACAGAGACTGCGCTCCAACGTTCCTTCTATGCCCGAAATTCTTCGCATCGTCAATTTAGAAACCGGACTGCCTACGGGCGAGGAAGCTCTGCGGCGGCTTTCGGAAGCGATTGAAGCGGCGAAGCGGGACCGTGTGAAAGCATTGAAGGTGATCCACGGATACGGATCAAGCGGAACGGGCGGAGTCCTCCGCCAGCGGGTCCAAAAATCGCTGGCCAACCGGCGCAATCAGGGCAAGATCCGGGCGTGCGTGTTCGGCGAGAAATGGAACAGTTTTGAAGAAGTGGCGCGCGACGTGCTGGATCAATGCCCTGAACTGCGGCGGGATTCGGATCTGAACCGCGGCAATGCGGGGATTTCCATAATATTGCTCTGACAGTATGTATGCAATTTGGCTCCGAATAGGGAGACGTACTTATGGCGGAAACTTCCCGCTGGCAAGAGACAACCGAGACCGGACAGAAGGCCTTTCACGATGGCCGCTACGAGGAAGCTCACCGGCTCTTCTCGCTGGCGTCCCTGTATGCGGAGAAGGACTTCGGACCGCAGGACCCGCGCACTGCGGCCAGTCTGAATAATCTTGGCGAAGTGCTGCGCATGCAGGAGAAATGGCTGGAGGCGGAGAAGAATTTCAAACGCGCCCTGACCATTCTCGAACGTACCCTTGGCGCGACTCATCCGTTCGTGATTCAAACTATTAACCGGCTGGCCCAGTTCTATAGGGACCGCGGCCGCATCTCACAGGCGGAGTTGATGCTTTCCCGCGCGCTCTCCATGCAGGAACGCGCGCTGGGATCATGGCATGTGGACGTCGGCAAGGCGCTGCAAAATCTGGCCGAATTGCAGATCGAGCAGAAGCGGTTCGATGATGCCGATCAGCTCCTGATTCGGGTAATGACCATCCGGGAGCAGGCGCTGGGCAAAGAACATCCCGACATGGCCGAGACCATGCTTGCGCAGGCGTCCGTCCTTGCGGCCCGCGGCAAATACACCAAAGCCGAGCGCATCGCCACGGAAGCCATGGCCCTGCATGAAAAGGCGCTGGGTCCCAAGGATCCGGTCATCGCCGAAGACCTGGCGCGGCTGGCGGACTTCTACATGGCCCACCAGGCTTTTGAGAGCGCCGAAGCTCCCTTGCGCCGCGCCGCGATGATTCTGCAGGAAGTGCACGGCGAGAATCACGACGAGTCCGTGGCGGCTTGGAAGAAAGTCGCCGGGCTCTGCCAGATTCTGCGGCGGGACACGGAAGCGGCCGATCTCTACCGCCAGATTATTGCCCGGGACGAACAGCGTCTCGGCAAGGATCACCCCGATGTTGCCGCGAGTCTGCAGAAACTCGCCGCTGTTCTCTGTGTGCCCGGAACCTACACCGAGGCCGAAGACCTCTACCTGCGCGCGCTGGCCATCTTCGAATCCCATTCTCACGCCGGCGCGGCCCCGTGTCTGAAGGAACTCGGCCAGCTCTACACTGCTACGGGCAAGTTCGAAGAAGCCGCGGAGGTTGAAGCGCGTCTGATCGCGCTGCAGGCCCCGCCGGTCACCCCCAAGTCACCAGCCTGATATACCGGATGCCTGTCGAACCAAAGTGAGAGTGCGATGGTTCAAAGCGACTATATCACCACGGCGGACGTGGCGAAACTGCTCAAGATCAGTGCCTCAACGGCGCAGCGCATGGCCCGCGAGGGACGGATCAGCGCCCTGAAAGTGGGCAAACTCTGGCGCTTTCCCGCGCAGAGTCCCGGCATTCTGCTCTACAAGGAGCAGCAGAAGATCACGCGCCAGCCGCCCACGGATGCGGCGATGGATGCCGACCCGCGCAACGGCCTGAAAGGCTTTTTGAAGCTGGCCTGCGAGATCGGCTTCATGGATCATGTGGACCGCGAGACGTTGACCGGAGGCCGCCGATGAAGTGCCTCGATACCAGTGTGCTGATCTACGCGGCGGACACGGCTTCGCCGCATCATGGGCGGGCGGTGGAATTTCTCGAACAGTCGGTGAGCGGCAAGTGGGCGGCCTGCGTGTGTGAACAGAGCTTGCATGAATTTGCCGCGCTGACGACAAGCGAGCGCTTTGCGCGCCGTCCCCTCGCTCCGGTTACGGTAGAGAAGATGATCGAGCGGCTGACGCGCTATCCGCAGCCGGTGGTGCTCTATTCGGACGACGCCATTCTGCGCCGCGCCTTCAAGCTGATGGAAAAGAACCCTGCCCGCATCACGTTCGGCGCCGCGCACCTCGCGGCCACCATGCTCGCCCACGGCGTCAAGACGCTGGTCACTCCCGACCGCAACGCCTTTGCCGCCCTCCGCGAAATCGGCATCGAAAACCCGTTCGAAACATTATTTGCATAGATCCCTGCGGACGCGCAAGTCTTTGCACCCAATCACTAAAGAAAGGGACGTACATGAAGGGTAACGACAAAATTATTGAAGCGCTGAACCGGCTGCTGGCGGATGAACTCACCGCCATCAATCAGTACATGGTTCAGTCCGAGATGTGTGACAACTGGGGCTACACCAAGTTGCACAAGCAGCTCGAAAAGCACGCCATCGACGAGATGCATCATGCCGAGTGGCACATCGGGCGGATCATCTTCCTCGAGGGAATGCCGATTGTCTCGAATCTGAATGCCATCAAGATCGGCCGCACGGTGCAGGAAATGATCGTGAATAACAACCAGTCCGAACTGGACGCGATTGGCTCCTACAACAATGTGATCACGCTGGCCCATGAGGTCAAGGACCAGGGCACAGTGGAACTGCTGATGAAGATTTTGAAGGACGAAGAGCGCCACCGCGACTGGGGCGAAGCGCAACTGGATCAGATCGAGCAGATGGGCATCCAGAACTACCTCGCCAAGCAATCCGAAGGCGCGACGGCCTGACCGGCTAAAAACTTTTCTTGCAGCACACAAACACGGGAGGGACCCATGGTGTGGACATGTGCAGCGCTACTTGTGTTCTTTGTGAGTCTTCCGGCCATAGCGTCGGACTACGTTCCATATGTGGCCGGTGGCGTGATGGTGGTGGGCGCCGGGCATGCCAAGCCCTGGTGGCAAGGTGATTCTCCGCGTCTTGCCACGGCCAGTTCCTACACCGGCCATGAAACCCTGCAGTCTTTGCGGCGGCATGTGGGACCGGGCGGCATAGCCGAAGTCGGTGTAGAGCACGGACGGCTCAGTGCGCACCTTGCTTACCGGCACAGCAATGCCATGCGCTCGGATGGCGTGTCCTATAAGCCAAGTGGCATGACCTCCGCCGACAATGAGCGGGCCGAATCGCACTGGACGGATGACCGGATCTCCCTCGGTGCGCGGTTTGATCTTCTATACATCGAACGTTACCGGGTGCGTCCTGCCATTGGAGCGGGAGCATCGCTGGGATGGTTCACGCAGGAGATCGAACAGAAGGACTACTCGACACATTATCCTGATGCCGTGCCGTCCTATCACACCCGCATGCGCAGCGGTCCGAAACCGGGTTACTTTGTGGAATCGTTGCTGGCGATCTATCTGGCCCGGAATTGGGATTTGCTGCTGGACGCGCGGTTCGAGGGAATCAAGGCAGATGTGGATCGCTTCGCCGACACGGGTGCGCACGAATACACCAAATGGCTGAATGAGTGGATCGGGCAGGTGAGCGTCCGCTACAGTTTTGTGCGGCACTGACAGAAGGAATCCGGCGCGCGATGAGCCTTGAGCAGTTACCGTGGTATGAGCGCGCCAATCTGGACATTCAGGAGTTCTCCGCGGCGGGTGTGCGCACCTTCGCCGTGGTAGAAGGGAAGCCGGATAGTTTTCCTGTGATCTTCCTGCATGGACTGCCGGGCGGAGCATTTATTTGGACGTCGGTCATTAAAGCATTGGGCCGTTCACGGCTGGCCATTGCGCCCGATCTTCCCGGCTGGGGAAAATCCTTCTCGCGCTTTGCTAAAGCCCCGCCGGATCTGTCTGCGGAAGGCATGCAGCGCTGGCTGAAAGGCTTGCTTGCCGCCCAATCGATTCAGCGGTTCGATCTGGTGGCGCACGGCGACAGTTCATGGCCCGCACTTGATCTCTTGCTTACCGATCCGGCACGTGTCCGCCGTCTGAGTCTCATCAGTGCTCCCTTGTGGGAAAGCCCGGCACGTGGCGGAGTGAGGTCGAAGCTCTTCGGCAAAGCCAAGTGGTCGCCGAAGACGATCTCCCGCTGGGTGCAGCAGAATGCCGCGCTGAGTGAGAGTGCCAAAACCGAATCGCAACTGCAGTTTGCCCAGCTTCTCGGTACGGAACAGGGCACGCGCACGTCGCCCACGCTGGCCGAAGCGGGGACTGCCGACCGTATTCGCCGTTACCGTGCCGCGCTGAAAGAGTACCAAGGTGCCAAGCTGCTGATCTGGGGGCGGAATGATCCCCGCGCGGCGGAAAAGAACATTGCGGAGCTTCAGGCTGAAGTGGAAGATGCGGACATTCAGCGCATCGATAATGCCGGACACTTTCCGATGCTGGATGCGCCGGATGAAGTGGCCACGTTGGAGAAAGAGTTTCTGGGGGAGTGAGTTTGTCTGGACTACCTTGCACGACGATAGAAATCTGAAAAGGACACCATGCTTGTGATGCAAAACCTCCATGAGTTTGCCCAGCGGCAAACGGGATCGCAGGACCCGCCACGCCTGTAGTTGTGGTTCGCGGCGGCGGTCGCTCTGCGCCCGCCCGGCCTATTCCTACAGTCTGGTACCCGTTTGTTTATCTGGCAACCTATGGAGACAGCAGCCATGACGAAAATCACTCCGGATAATGTCCACGAGACTCTCGGCAAGCACATGCTCGCGGACGGCTTCGATCTGGTCTTCGACCTCGAAAATTCCCGCGGATCCTATTTCTACGATCTGCGTACGGGCAAAAAATACCTTGACTTCTTCAGCTTCTTCGCCTCATCTCCGGTAGGCTTCAATCATCCGAAGCTGACCACGCCGGCCATGATCGAGCGCCTGGGCAAGCTGGCCGTCAATAACATCACCAACTCGGATCTCTATACCATCGAGATGGCCGAGTTCGTGGATACTTTCTTCCGCGTGGCCGTGCCGTCTTACATGAAGTACTCCTTCTACGTAGCCGGCGGCGCGCTGGCCGTGGAAAATGCCATTAAGGCCGCGATGGACTGGAAAGTCCGCAAGAACTTCGCCAAGGGCTACCGCCGCGAAATCGGCAATAAGGTCATGCACTTTCAGGAAGCCTTCCATGGCCGCACTGGCTATACGATGTCCCTGACCAACACCGCCGATCCGAACAAGTACAAGTTCTTCGCCAAGTTCGACTGGCCGCGCATTGTGAATCCCAAGGTCACCTTCCCGCTCACCGAGGGCAACCTCGAAGCCGTGGAGAAGGTGGAGCGCCTGGCCATCGCCCAGATGAAGACCGCGTTCATGGAAAACCGCGACGAAATCTGCGCCATCATCATTGAGCCCATTCAGGGCGAAGGCGGCGACAATCATTTCCGTTCCGAATTCATGCATGAACTGCGGGCGCTGGCGACGGAACATGAAGCCATGCTGATCGTCGATGAAGTGCAGTCGGGCATTGCCCTGTCCGGCAAGATGTGGGCGCACCAGCACTACGGCATCGAACCGGATATGATCTGCTTCGGCAAGAAGACGCAGGTCTGCGGCTTCCTCTGCGGTTCGCGGATCGATGACGTCGAAGACAACGTCTTCCATGTACCGAGCCGCTTGAACTCCACCTGGGGCGGCAACTTGATCGACATGTTCCGCTTCAAGCTCTATCTGGACATCATCGCCGAAGAGAAGCTGGTAGATCAGGCCGCGAAGATGGGCGAAGTTCTGCTCTCCGGCTTGAAGCAGCTCGGCGACGACTTCCCGCAGCTCGTGTCCAACGTGCGTGGCCGTGGCCTGATGTGCGCGATTGATCTGCCGAACGGCGCGTTGCGCGATGCCTTGCGCTGCGACCTGTATGAAAACGGCGTAGTCATGCTGGGCAGCGGCACGCATTCGGTGCGCTTCCGTCCGCCGCTCACCATCTCCGCTTCGGAGATCGCCGAAGGCCTGGACGTCATGCGCAAGTCGCTGGAAAAGCTGGCGGCGCAAGCGGAAGCACAGTTAGTGCTGTAACGGCTCGCTTCGGTCAGGATGGACAAATACGGTTGAGGCGAGGCGTCATCGAATGCCCCGCCTCAACCCACTTTTCGAACAGAGTAAATCTTGGAGAAGCGGTCCACGGCGGACCGCACGTAAACTTATGGGTTTTGTCAGTAATGCGGCAGAGGCCGCGCAGCGCATCCGGAACTGGTTGAAGACACGGTTGCAGGAGACCGGGCGGCAGGAGTATATTCTCGGTCTGTCGGGCGGCATTGACTCGGCCCTTGCGGCCTATATGGCGGTGGATGCCGTGGGCGCGGAGGGGCTCTACTGCGTGCTGCTGCCCTACCGCACCAGTTCTCCCGAATCCTTAAGCGATGCCGAGCATGTGGTGAGAGACCTGGGCGTGCAGAGCCGCGTGGTGGACATCAGCGCCATGGCCGACGCCTTTGAGTCGCAAGCGGAAGAGTTGTCGCCCGTGCGGCGCGGGAACCTGTGCGCGCGGCTGCGGATGATCACGCTCTTCGATCAGTCCCACTCCAAGGGACTGGTGCTCGGCACATCCAACAAGACGGAAACGCTGCTCGGCTACGGCACGCTCTTCGGCGATGCGGCCTGGTCTTTGAATCCGCTCGGCGATCTGTACAAAACCGATGTGCGCCTGCTGTCGAAGTATTACGGCGTTCCGCAGGCGATTCAGGACAAGATTCCCAGCGCCGACCTGTGGAAGGGCCAGACCGACGAAGGTGAACTGGGCCACAGCTATGCCGAGATCGACGCGCTGCTGGTGAAGATGGTGGATGAGAAGAAATCGCGCGCGGAAATTTTAGCCGATGGCACAGACCCCAAGCTTGTAGACCGCGTGGTGTCGCTGATGCGCGGTTCGGCATTCAAACGGCAGCCCGCGCCCATCGCGTGGCTCTCGCCGCCGTTCAGCGCGTCCCACGTGGAGGACCCGCGCTGGTGAGCGAAGAGCGCACGGGGACCTTAGTGCTGGTGGCTACGCCCATCGGCAATCTGGCGGATTTGAGCATGCGCGCAGTGGAAGAACTCAAGCGTGCGAACCTGATTCTGTGTGAGGATACGCGGCATTCGGCCACGCTCTTCCGGCACTACGATATTTCCACACCGACGACGTCCTACGGCAGTCACAATATTCGCGGCAAGATTCCCTGGATTCTCGAACAGTTGCGCCTCGGACATCGCGTCGCATTGGTCTGTGATGCCGGCACACCGGGGATCTCCGATCCCGGTTCGGTGCTGGCGCGCCAGGCTATGGATGAAGGCTTCAAGGTGGAAGCTATCCCCGGAGCCAGCGCGATTGTGATGGCTCTGGTGCTGTCCGGACTGCCTACCGACCGCTTTGTGTTCGACGGCTTTCTGCCGCACAAGAAGGGCCGCCAGACGCGCTTGAAGGAACTGGCGGTAGAGCCGCGGACCATTGTGCTTTATGAAAGTCCGCACCGGATTTTGAAAACACTGGCGGAATTGCAGGAGTATCTCGGCGACCGTCAGGCGGCCATTGCCCGCGAACTCACCAAGGTCTACGAAGAGGTGCGGCGCGGCACGCTGTCCGAGTTACTTGCCCACTTTACCTCGCACGCCGTTCGGGGAGAATTCGTACTCATCGTTGCGGGGACGGATTATCGCCAACGCAAAGGAGACGAGAACCCAACCGGGATGGATGACCTGCCATGAACGAACCTTTTCCAAGGCCGGAACTGTATACCACGATTCTCCGTGTCCGCAATGTCGAAGAGTCCGTCGCGTGGTATCGCAGGGTGTTTGATTTGTCGCCGGAGCACTACGATGCGCGCTACCGTCTGGCCGTTTTGTCGGGTGTCAAAGGACAGCGGATTACGCTGCGCGAAGCGGCGGGTGGTCAGGCCGTCACGACGTCCGGCTTGCACAGCGTTTATGTGGTCTTTATGACGCCGAGCGCTGACGAGTCCCACGCACGGCTGACCGAGATGGGCGAGAAGGTCAGCGAGGTGCAGGATCAGCCCGGGGTGCGCCTGTTCTGGCTGTATGATCCCGACGGCCATCCGCTGTGCATCCTGCAATTCGTGATCGACTGGGGCGCATGATTCCGCAGGATCTGTGGCGGCTGATCACGCGGCACGTCTTCGCGTATCCTTCGAGCGCGACGCTGTTCAACCCGTACGCCGCATGCCATGCCGGGGCGGACCGCGCCGACGCCTGCGCCATCCGCCGGAAAAATCTGCGCGGTTATCTGAGCAGCTTTCCCGAACCGCCGGGGATTCTGCTGGTGGGCGAAGCTTCCGGGCCGTGGGGCTGCCGCTTTTCGGGAGTGCCTTTTACCAGTGAACGGCAACTGTGCTCGGGCGAACTGCCCTTTGCCGGGCGGCAATCCAGCACCCATGACGAGCCGCACCACGAGCGCACCGCGGGCATCTTCTGGGATGTGATGGCAAGGCATCATCCGCGCTGCTTCATCTGGAATGCCGTGCCGCTGCATCCGCATCCGGCAGGAGAGCCGTTTTCCCTGCGGCGGCCCAGCCGGAGTGACGTCAAGGCCTTTGCGGAATTGCTGAACGGACTGGTCGAACGGCTGGCGCCTGCACAAATCATTGCGGTGGGACGCATTGCCCAGCGCGCGGTTCAGGATGTCGGACAGACTCCCGTCTATGTCCGTCATCCGTCGCACGGAGGGATGCGGGAATTTCGCACAGGAATCGACAGGATTCTGTGCACGTAACTGATGACCTTGAAAAAGGCCCCGTCTGATGTGGTCGGCGGAAGCGAACCTTGGAAAGGCACCCGATGCCATTCATGAAAGACATTATTAAGCTCATCACGAGCGACGGCTGGCAACTCATCTCGCTGCGCGGCGCGCACTGGCAGTATGTCCACTCCTCCAAACCGGGGCGAGTGACCATTTCCGGGCAGCTAAACCATCTGGTAGGAAGCGGAACCGCGCGCAGCATTGCGCGGCAGGCCCAGCTTACGTTCAAGGAGAAAAGGCACGATGGCTCATTATCTGGCAGTCGTTGAGCCGGAGGACGGAAATTTCTCGGCCTACTTTCCGGACTTGCCCGGCTGCATTGCAACCGGAGCGACCCGCGAGGAGTTGGAGGAAAATATCCGCGTCGCATTGCGGCGTCATGTGCAGGGGCTGATCGAGGATAACCAGCCGATTCCCGAGTCCCGCGCGTTCGCCGAGTTTATTACCGTAATTCCGGGCCAATCCTAAGCCGCAGGGAGACGCTGTGTTCTTTGCCCTATTGGTGGCCAGCCTGGCCATCTCGCTGGTGGTGTGCTTCATTCTGGCGCGCATCTTTCGCCGTCCGGTAGATCGCATTCTCGAGCGCCTGATCGGCGAACAGATTCACTCCGAATGGGTGAAGTATCTCCGCTTCGCGATCTATGTGGTGGGGATTTCCGGCGGCGTTCAGGTCTGGAAACTGGAGCGTTACATCTCCGCCGAGGCTCCGGACCAGAAGATTCTCGAATTGACGTCCGAACGCTGGGTGCTGGAGATTTACCGGACGGTCATCGGAACGCTTCAGGCCGTGGCGTGGATGCTGCTGGTGTTCTTCCTTGTGGCCTTGATCGCGTTTGTAATTGTCAAAGGGCGGGAAGCAAAACAGGCGATGCGCTCTACGGAGCGTTCATCCTGAGGGAGACGCCATGCGCGTTCTGGTCTCCGGATCCACAGGTCTGATCGGCTCGGCGCTGATGCCTGCGCTCCGTGCGGGCGGCCACGGCGTGATCCGCCTCGTGCGCCCGGGCAGCCGGGCCGGAGCCGATGCGGTGGTGTGGGACCCCGCCTCCGGGAAGCTGGACTCCGCCGCGCTGGAGGGAGCCGATGCTGCCATCCATTTGGCCGGGGAAAATATCGCGGCCCACCGTTGGACTACGGCGGAAAAGCAGCGAATTATGAATAGCCGCGCGCAAGGCACGCGGCTTTTGTGCGAGACTCTGGCCGCACTCACGGTGCCGCCCCAGGTGGTCGTCTCGGCCTCGGCCATCGGCATTTATGGTGAGCGCGGCGATGATCTGCTGGATGAAAGCCAGCCCGCCGGCAAGGGATTCCTCTGCGAGGTCGTGCGGGAGTGGGAATTGGCTACTCTGCCGGCATCAAGGCAGGGGATCCGGGTGGTGAATTTGCGATTCGGGATTGTACTCAGCCCCAAGGGCGGCTCTCTGGCGGAGTTGCTGCCCCTGTTCCGCATCGGCATCGGAGGGCCGCTGGCTGGAGGACGGCAGTATTTCAGTTGGGTGACGATTCAGGATGTGGTGCGGGTGCTTCAGTTTGCCCTGACGACGGACGCGCTATCCGGCCCGGTGAATACCGTCGCACCGAATCCGGTCCGGCAGCGGGATTTCGCGCGGGTGCTGGGCAGGGTGTTGCACCGGCCCTCGTGGGTGGATGTGCCGCGCGCTGCGCTGCATCTGCGGCTGGGGAAGGAACTGGCCGAATCGCTGCTCTGGAGTCAGCGCGTGGCGCCGCGTAAACTGCTGGACGCAGGCTACTCATTTGAATACCCCGAGCTTGAAGCAGGACTGAAGAGTTTGCTGGGGAAATCAGGTTCATCGTGACAAATTTGGAATTCCTGCTCTTGCCTTGACTTTTTGGGGGATGTATCTTACATTCTTGTGTTTCAGGATTTTCCATAGTAATTAAACATATGTTCAACCATGCACCGAGAACGCCTGAACCACGCCTTCTTCATCGGTCTGTTCCTGATCATCGCCGGCTGCGGTGGCGGACCGGAACGCATCATTCTGCGGGGCGGCACAGAGCATTTGCCCCTGCTCGATGACCGTGTGATGCGTTACCGGGAGACGGTCGGTACCGAAGAGCACACGTACACCATGCATATGTACTACGCAGGGGGCCGGGCTATCCGTGTCTACCCTGTGGTGGTCAAAGGGATTGACCTCGGGCAATGCATGTTTCGCAGCAAGGGCGACTTGGTCTATTTCGGCACAAACAATCCCCGCACTGCGCTATCTGCTCTTCCCGAATACCGCCAGTTGTGGGTGGATGAAACCGCCAAGCCGGGGGAAGAGTGGGAAGATATGGACACCGGTACAAAGACGCTGTTCGAGGGTTTCGAAACTGTGACCGTACCGGCAGGCACCTTTGACAACTGCTACAAGACCACCACCATCGTGCTGCCCACGTTCATGGATTCTCTGAATGCCTGGCGCGAGCGCGGTGAGTTTACGCCCGAAGAGTATAATGACTGGTCGGCAGGCGCGAATGACCGCGTGGTGCGCTGGTTTGCACCGGGCGTGGGGCTCGTCAAAGAGCAGATCAACGGTTCGGATCATGTGCGGGAACTGGAAGAGGTTGTCAAGCCCGGCACGGGGCGGGTGAATGCAGATACGACGCAGACAGATTAGACAAACAGCAAGGTAAAGATGAAGAGACTTTCGGGATGGATCGCGTTGGCACTGATGGGAATGTGCGTCGCGCCGGCGTGCGCGGCGGATTTTTCGGTGCGCGTCTACAAACCCAGCGCCGCGGAATTGTCGTTGCAGGCTGCGACCGATTCGGCCAAAGCCTACGACCAGCAAAAGGCTATTCTGCGCGACTATCAGGCGAAGTACCCCACGGACATGGGGGTGCAGCTACGGGTGGCGACGGTGCTGGCGGTGGACAATCTGGATTCCGCGCGGAACTATTATCGGTCTCGCGCCGAGCAGGGCCCGAGCAACGTGGTGGCCGTCTTCATTACGGGGCGTCTGTCGCAGAGTCCCGATGATCAGCGCAAGTATGCCGACCTGCTGTTGAAAAAGGATCCCGACAGTTACTGGGGCAATCTGCTCATCGCAGGCGCTTATGCCGCTGCGGGAGATTCGGGACTGGGCAAGGCGGAAGTTGCTCTGCGCAAAGCCATCGCCAAAGATAATTCCCTGCCGTGGGCGGTGGAATCGCTGGGCAATGTTCTGGCCCGGCGCGGCGACCGTCAAGCCGCCGATGAGGTCTTTGCCAAGCTGGCCGAAATGCAGCCCGACAATTTCGTGCCGCTGATTTACCGCATCCGTCTGGCCGGTGATCAGGCTCAGGCCGTGAAGTTGCTCGACGATTTTCTGGCTCGCAATCCGAACAATGTGGACGCGCTCTACACCAAGGCGCGCGCGCAGCGGGAGCAGTCCGACTGGCAGGGCCATATTGCCACCATGCGCAAGCTGGTATCGGTCTCGCATACCGGTGATCATGCCTATGACCTGGGATGCGGCTATGCTCTGGCCGGTGAAAAAGATTCTGCCTTCACGTGGCTCTTCACCGCGGCGGATCTGGGCTTCTGTGACATCGAACAGTACAAAAAAGATGAAGACCTGATTCCGCTGCGGGATGATTCCCGCTGGAATGATCTGCTGGCCAAGGTGCAGATGGCGGATCGCGCGCGGCTCATGGCCATGTCCAAACAGGCGCAGGCCTCGGCGCCGCAGCGCAATGCCGATCCGTCGGCGGCGCCGTCCGCCGAGCAGCGGCTGAATCTCCCCGCGCCGGATTTTACCCTCAATGATCTGGCCAGCAACAAGAAAATCTCGCTGGCCAGTCTGCGCGGCAAGGTGGTGATTCTCGATTTCTGGGCGACGTGGTGCGGGCCGTGCCGCATGAGCATGCCGCTGCTGGACAAGTTCTACACCGATGCATCCAAGCCCAAGGATGTGGTGGTGTACGGCGTGAATGTCTTCGAGCGCAGCGGCACCGACAAGCTCAAGCCGTTCCTCACCCAGCAGAATGTGCATTTCCCCGTGCTGCTTGGCACCAATGACATGGCGACGGACTATGGTGTGAACAGCATCCCCACGCTGGTGGTAATCGACAAGGACGGCAAAATTGCCTACCGTCACGTCGGCTACAGCCCGTCTTTGCAGGATATGTTGAAACAGCAAACCAAGTCGTTGCTGAAATAAGTTTTCGCGCGCGTCGCACTCACCCTACAGGATATCACGGTTCATGGCCTTAACGTTCAACAAAATTACCGTTTTCGGCGCGGGCACGATGGGCGCGGGGATTGCGCAGGTGTGCGCCACCGCGGGCATCCATGTCACTGTCTGCGATCCGTCGCCCGAAGCGGCCAAGCGCGCGCAGAAGCAGATTGACGCCGACCTGCGCGCCGGCGTCGAGGCCAAGCGCCTCAGCCGCGAGCAGGAAAGCGAGATCCGCGCGCGCATCCGCTACGTCAGCGGCATGGGCGACTGCGGCGACGCCGATCTGGTGATCGAAGCGGTGTTCGAACGGCTCGACGTCAAGCAGGAACTGTTTGTTCGGCTCGATGCGCAGCTCAAGCCGCCCACCGTGCTGGCCACCAACACCAGTTCGCTTTCGGTGACCTCCATCGCCGCCAAGACGCGCTTTTCCGACCGCGTGTGCGGGCTGCACTTCTTCAATCCTCCCACGCGCATGAAGCTCGTGGAAGTGGTGGCCGCACAGCAGACCTCTACCGAAGTGATCTCCCGTTGCGTAAGCTTCATCAAGGAGATCGGCAAGGAACCCGCCAAGGTGCAGGACACGCCGGGATTCATCGTCAACCGCTGCGCGCGGCCTTTCTATGGCGAAGCGTTGCGCTGCCTCGGTGAAGGTGTTGCCGATATCAAGACCATCGATCAGATTCTGCGTGAAGGCGGCGGTTTCAAAATGGGCGCGTTCGAACTGATTGACATGATCGGTGTGGATATCAACTATGCGACGACGCGCTCGATCTGGGAAGGTTACTTCCACGATTTGCGCTTCCGTCCGCATCTCATTCAAAAGAAAATGGTGGAGGCCGGGCGTCTTGGCCGCAAGTCGGGACGCGGTTTCTACGAGTACCCCAATGCCGGATAATCAGCTCCCCCTCGACCAGCCCGAACTGTACGCGCTGGGCCGAATCCTTATCGCCGGACCCGTGGCCGACGCCCGCCCCTTTGCCGACAAGGTTGCCGCCGCCGGACACAGCGTCACGCTGCTGGTGCCCGAGGAGGACATCGAATTCGCCGGCAAGGCCCACAAGGTGCTGGCTCCCGAAGAAGCCATCGATCCCGCAGAATACAGCATGGCCATCGAATTGCATTGCGCCAGTCTCGAAGCCAAGGCCGATGTGCTCTTCTACCTCGACGATTCCTTGAATGAAGACACGCTGATTCTGACCTACACGCTGGCCATTTCCACAGGCGAACTTGCGCGGGAAATGATGATGCCCGAGCGCGTGGTGGGAATCTCCATTCTGCCGCCCATCAGCGAAACGAAGTTCGTCGAACTCATGGTCACGCCGCACACCTCCGCCGAAGCGCTGAGCAGGGCCGGGGAGTTCTTCAAAGGCATGGGTTTGGGCTCGGCGCAGGTGACCGACAGCCCCGGCGGCGTGCTGGGCCGCACCGTCTGCTGTCTGGTCAATGAGGCCGCCATGGCGCTGCAGGAGCGCATTGCCTCCGCCGAAGAGATCGATCAGGCGATGAAGCTCGGCGTCAACTATCCCTTCGGTCCTCTGGCGTGGGGTGACCGCATCGGTCTCGACCGTGTGCTCGCCGTGATGGATGGCCTCTATGCCGAATTCAAAGAAGAACGCTACCGTCCCGCGCCGCTGCTCAAGCGTCTGGTACGCGCGGGCCACATCGGTGTGCGCGCCGGCACCGGATTCTTTACCCATCGCCACGCATGACCGATCCGATTCTTCTCCTCGAGATGCAGCGGCTGCGGAGCAGCGTGGTCCGTCTGTGGACCAACCGGCAACAAATGCGGCGCGCGGCCTGGTTCGTGCTCTTCTTCGGCTTCTATCTCTGGTTCAACATCTTCCGCCATGTGGCCGCGCATCAGGCGCGTTTTCTCGAACAGTGGCATTTTATCCGCTATGCCTTTCCGCTGCTGCTGACACTTCTCGCGGCCATGCTCGGATCCTTTGACCGCATGAACCGCCTGCTGGCCCGCTGGTCCAGCGGCTCGTGGAGTGTGCTGCCGGTCGAACCCCGCAGCATCGCCCAATCGCTGCTCGGCTCCATGTTTCTCATGGACAGCGTGTGGGTGGCCGTCGCGCTGGTGATCAGCATCGGACTGTCCTTTGTCTCCGGGCTGGTCTGGTGGAAGGAGTTTCCGTTTCTGCTGCTGGGCACAGTGCTGCTGATAGCGGCGGCGAGCATCGCCAAAACCTTCTCGACGCTCGTGCTGCGGCTGGGCAGTGCCCGCATGCTGCAATGGCAGAACTGGATCCTGAAGTGGCTGGGTGCGCTGCTCACGATGCTCTTCGTGCAGCCGCTGGTGGGCTTCTGGCTGCTGGCCGAATATGCGCGGCAAAACGATGTGCTCTCTATGACCGTCGCCGCGCTGGTGGTCATCGCACTCTCCGTGGCCGCGCTGGTGCTGCTGGCGCGGCATCTGCTGGTGCGCAAATGGAGCGCCATTGCTGCGTCCTTCGAAATTCAGCAGACGCAGCACCGCGCCAAAGAAACGGTGCCGCTGGCCACCTTCATCGCCGACCGCATGCGCTCGCCGGTGACGCGGTTTGTCACCCTCGACAACCTGCGCGCCGGCATTCAAATGTCAAGCTGGGGTCAGGCACGGAATATCGGCGGCCGCCGTCTCTACATGATGATTGCGTTTCTCGTCGCCATCTCCGCGTTGCTGGCCCTCACCGCTTTAGCCACGCACGAGGAGAATGCGCCGGTTCTGATGGTGGTGTTTTTCGGCAGCTGGTCGGCGTTGATCCTGAATGTCATGCTCCAGCCCGTGTTTCCCGTGTACCGCCTGCTGCGCCAGATGCCGGTCACTTTCGGCGCCTGGCTGCGGGCAATTTCCGCTTTGCCGCTGGCGATTACCGGAACCATGCTGCTTGCCAGTGGCGTGCTGATCGTGTCGGTGGAGCCGTCCGCTGCCTTGCGGTCGTGCGCCATCCTGCTGGGGATTTATGCCGGAGTGGTGCCGGTGCGCCTGCTGGTCGTGTCGGCTTTTCCGGATGCGCAGCAGACCACGGAATTCGTCTACATGGGAGTGGTCGGCGCCGGAGGGCTGCTGGTTTACACGGTGAGTTGGGTAGCGGCGGTGCCGTTGGTGCTGGCCGCTGATATTTATCTATTCCGCAGGGCGTCGCACATGTGGCGCTACCGCGAAGAGGGGCTGCATGTCTGACATACACCTGTTGCGCGTCCACGAACTTTCCAAGGCACTCGGCGGCAAGCCGGTGCTGCATCAGATTTCTCTGGAACTCCAGCGCGGCGAATTCCTTGGCCTCATCGGCCCCAACGGCGCGGGCAAAACCACGCTGCTGCATTGCATTACCGGCCAGTGGACCGCGCCCGCGGGCAGCGTTACCATTGACGGCATCGACGTCGCCACCGATCCGCTTGCGGCCAAGCGCGTCTTAAGCTGCGCCTTCGAGCCCGGTGACTTCATCGAGCGCCTCACCGGGCGGCAGCACCTCGATTTCATGGCGGGCATCCGCAATTTGAAGTCTCCCGCAGAAGAAATTTACATGCTGGCCGAACTGGTGGACCTTGGCGAGAGCCTCGACACCGAACTGGGTGCGTATTCTTTTGGCATGAAGCAGAAGCTGGCGATCATGCTGGCGCTGCTCGGCCATCCGCCGTTTGTGGTGCTGGATGAATCGCTGAACGGCCTCGATCCGGTGGTGGGCTACCGCGTCAAGAATCATCTGAAGGATCTGGCCGCGGAGGGCAGGACCGGAATCCTGCTGGCCTCGCACATGCTGGAGTCTCTGGAGCGTTATTGCACGCGCATCTCCATGATCCGCGAGGGCCGCATCTACCGCCACTGGACTCAGGAAGAACTCGAAGCCGAAGCCGCCGCCAGTGGCAAGCATCTCGAAGATCTGTTCGTGGAATTAATGGGCGTCGAGGAGTGAGCACCAACACGCTTTGCACCCGATAGAATATTTCGTCGTCAATTTGCAGAGAGAACCTTTCATGCGTATTCGAACTGTTTTTGTCGCACTGCTGATCCTGTCGGCAACGGCCTTCGCCCAGAGCGGCAAGGACGCGCCGAGCCTGCTCAATCAGGGCAAGTACATTCCCGACATTGCCACCTTTCTGAACATCGGCGGCTGCATGCCCGACGGGCTGTCGTGGGACGGCAAGGATGTCTATTTCTCCTCGACCATGTCCGGGGCCTCGCAGGTCTACCGCATTACCGAAGAGGGCTGGCCCTATCAGTTGACTACCTTCGATGACGGCGTGGAGTTCTTCACGTTGTCCTATGGCGGCAACATGGCGGTGGTCGGCGCATCGGTGGGCGGCGATGAAAACGCGCAGCTCTATCTGCTGGATACGAAGACGGGCCGCACCTGCCGCCTGACCGACAATGGCAAGGTGCAGTTCGGCTCCGTGGTCTGGACGCGCGATGACAAGAGCATCTACTTCCGCTCCAACGAAGAGAACGGCAAGGACTTCTTCATCTACCGCATGTCCATTGCCGACGGCAAGTACAGCAAGGTGTTCGGCGATACGGCGCACGTGCGCGGCTCCAATGCCATTGCCGATCTGTCCGTAGACGGCACGAAGATGATTGTTGCCAACTACTCCTCCAACGTCAACAACGACCTTTATTTTGTGGATCTGGCCACGGGCAAGTATGCACTGATGACGCCGCACAAGGGCGACGTGCAGTTCGGCAATGTCACGCTGATGCCCGACAACAAGACGGTCTACCTTACCTCTAACGACAATTCCGAAGGCATCTCCCGCCCGGCCAAAATGGTGGCCGATCTGAAGAAGAAGCCGGATCCGAAGAAGGTGGTGGAGTGGATCAAGGACGGCTGGCTCGATCCCAAGTGGGACACCGAAAGTTACGGTTTCTCCCGCGATTTCAAATATCAGGTGGCCATCACCAATGAAGACGGTTACAACCGTCTGAAGATGCGCGACGCGGACTCGAAGAAGGAGTTGCCCAATCCGCCGCTCGACGGCCTGCTGGGCGGCGGCTCCTTCGATCAGAACGGCGAGTGTCTGATCTCCTTCTCCAGCCCGACCCGCGCGCCGGACGTTTGGAAGTGGAATCCGCAGACCAAAGACCTGAAGCAGCTCACCCATTCGATTTATGCGGGCATCGACCGCGGCCTGTTCCGCGAGCCCAAGCTGGTCCGCTTCAAGAGTTTTGACGGTTTGGAAATCCCCGCGTTCCTCTATCTGCCGCCCGACTACAAGGAAGGCCAGGCGGTGCCGTTTATCATTGACGCGCACGGCGGCCCGGAAGGCCAGTTCCAGCCGGCATTCATCCGCAACTTCCAGTACCTGATGCTCAACGGCTACGGCATTCTCGCGCCCAATCCGCGCGGCTCCTCGGGCTATGGCCGCACCTTTATGAGCCTTGACAATTACAAGAAGCGCAAAGATTCGCTGAAGGATTACAAAGCCGCGGCGGACTGGCTGGTGGCGCAGGGCTACACCAAACCCGGCATGATGGGCATTCGCGGCGGCTCCTACGGCGGCTACGTGGTGCTGGGCATGATCACCGAATATCCCGACCTCTTCAGCGCGGCCATCGACATCGTGGGCATCGCCAATTTCAAAACGTTCCTGAAAAATACCGCCGCTTACCGCCGCGCGATCCGCGAAGCCGAATACGGCCCGCTCGCCGACAGCACGTTTTTGGATCAGATCTCGCCGATCCACAAGGCCAATCTGGTCAAGACACCGCTGCTCATCGTGCACGGCGCCAATGACCCTCGCGTGCCTGTGGGTGAAGCCCGGCAGATGCTGGCCGCCGTGGCGCAGAACGGCACGGTGGTGGACTCGCTGATCTTTGCCGATGAAGGCCACGGCAGCGGCAAGCGCGTCAACTCCATCAAGGAATACCGCAAGCACGTCGAGTTCTTCGACCGCTTCTTAAAGCCCCGGTAGGGACACGGCTTGCCGTGTCCGTCCTGCAATCTCGATGACCGTCCGTCTGTGTCGCACGATCTTTCATGAATCTTAGGGAGAATGTCATGGCGCACCTTCTGCGCGTTAGCCTGTTGCTTGGCTTGTGTCTGCTGCTCGCCGGCTGCATTTCGGTCGAGAAAAAAGAGTACCACTTCAAGCTGAACGGTGACGGCACCGGCACGGGCACCATCCGCTTCGTCAACATTCTTTCGACGGACAACGACGGCAAGGATGTCTCCTTCAAGGACTTTGCCGAGTTGGTGACCGACTATCTGAACGGCACCAAGTTCGAGGAGGACTATCCCGCCTTCCATGTGACGGGCAAAAAGCTGCTCGAAGAGCGCGGCCAGTTGGTAGGAGAAGTCACCTTCACCTTTACTTCGCTGGACAGCGCGGGCTTTTTGCAGAGCGCCAAGTGCGACTGCTGCCCGGTAATCTATTTCATCAACACCGAAAAGAGCACGGAAACGGTCAGCGAGAGCAGCGGCAAGGTGATCACCGGCGTCGCCCCGTCCCCCTTCATCGAGTGGGAGCCCAAAACCCGCGACTTCGCCCTGAAAACCACCCTGATGGAAGACACCTCCAACTCCCGCAGCATGCTCGAACACTACCGGTCCTGGGTGAAGAAGTAGGGACGCCTTCACACACAACACGAGCGAATACGACGTGAGTCCAAAGTATGGTTTGCCGTGGATTCCTACGAATTTATTTTGACATAATCCTATGCCAGCAAAAGAACATGTCATTCGAGTCTTCGTCGCTTCTCCCAGCGACGTCGCGCCAGAACGTGAGTGTCTCGAGGCAGTGATCCGGGAGCTAAACATTTCGTGGAGTAAGTTCCTCGGGCTTCGTCTGGAGTTGTTGCGATGGGAAACGGATGTGCGCCCAGGATTTGGCGACTATCCTCAAGATGTTATCAATTCCCAAATCGGCGACGACTATGACATCTTTATCGGCATCATGTGGTCGCGATTCGGCATACCAACGGGGCAATTCGGCTCGGGGACGGAAGAGGAATTTTCTCGCGCATACAAGAGGTTCAAAGGTGATGCTTCCTCTGTGCGCCTACTCATGTATTTCAAGAGCGCAGATATCCCGAGAGACCAAATTGACCCATCGCAGATTCGAAAGGTAAACGCCTTTCGGGCTTCTGTCAGTAAGAAGGGTGGTCTATACTACTCCTATAATGATCTGGACTGGTTCGCGCAATACGTGAGAATTCACCTTAGCAAGGAAATTCAACATTGGCGTAGTGCCGTAACTGCCGCTACGGCTGGTTGCATCGCATCCGCGCCTGCTTCGGCAAAACAGGCGAGACAGGCCTTACAGCGTCAAGTCAATCGCGATAAGGACTTGAACGCGGAAATCGCTCGACTTATTAACGAAGGAGATCCGAACTTCTCATTGGCCACTCAGGCGGGGACAAAGGTGCATGACGCTCGTCTGAAGATGTTCGGTGCAGCGAAACGTCTGGCGGATGGATTGAAGCGAATGAGAAATAAGTTTGATAAAGATCCAGTCCGTTTGCGAAAAACGGCCCTTGTCAAATTTGACCGGTTTTGTTCTGAGGTTAATAAGGCAATTGAGATACAAAATGTCGAAATGCCTGCCTTTCGTCGCGCTATGTCCAAAGCTATCGAGAGCACTGCTCAGATAGTGCTCTTATCAGTAGACGATCAGTCAGAGGAGATGACGAAGGTGCTCGCCGCTTTCGGACACGATGTCGCTGGGTACATTACCCAGCTCGCAGAGCGTGAAGCCGAGAGTCATAGTCTCGAAGGAATGTATGGCTCGATGGACTTTCTGCGTCAACTTCGTCCTGTTACCTTTAATTCTCTAGTTGACCACTTTAGCCGAATGCGGCTGGAGTATGCCGCCATGCAATGTATCAACCGAGACCTTCTCGAGGCCATTCAGACCGCCTTGGTGAACCGTCAAGGTAAATCGTCAATTGCTTTGACAAAGGAAACTGTAAAGAAGCCACGGCGAATTTCGAAGTAATCGGCGTGTGACCCCTTTCAACGACCTGGTCTCTGAGACCCTTGTAGACCTAGGTCCTCAGCGAGGCACACCTCCCGCGCCTTCTTTCTGAGTCATCCACATGCGGCGTGATGTGTGCAGCGCACAGATCACCGCACATGAAGACGTACCGATGGGCTGATGACTATGAAACGAGCGGGATGGTGTGATGGCGAAGTCGGATATTGAATGGACGAACTCGACGTGGAACCCAGTCACCGGTTGTACGAAGATCAGTCCGGGTTGCAAGAACTGTTATGCCGAGCGGATGTCCAAACGGCTGAAGGCTATGGGACAGCCGCACTATACCGGCGGATTCTGCGTGGCGCTGCATGAAGATGCGCTGG
This sequence comes from bacterium, assembly GCA_036504735.1. Classification (NCBI taxonomy): domain Bacteria; species bacterium. Next base: position 19,558 of record DASXUQ010000002.1, on the reverse strand, counting down.
ACAAGCCGATCACGTGGCGGCGTCCGCAAAGAGTGTTCGTCAACTCCATGAGCGACCTCTTCCACGAAAAGGTGCCGCTGGAGTTCATTCAACGCATCTTCGATACGATGAACACAGCGGACTGGCATCAGTATCAGATTCTCACCAAGCGCGCGCAGCGGCTGGAAGAGCTTAGCCCGCAGCTCGATTGGGCCGATCACATCTGGATGGGTGTCAGCGTCGAGAATGAGGATGTGGTTTCCCGTATAGATCATCTTCGGAATTCGGCTGCCAAGATCAAGTTTCTTTCCTGTGAACCGCTGCTTGGACCGCTTCGTAAATTGAATTTGAAGGGGATAAACTGGGTGATCGTCGGCGGTGAATCCGGCCCCGGTGCGCGACCGATGGAGGAGGAGTGGGTGCTGGACATACGTGACCAGTGCCAGAGTGCCGGTGTGCCATTCTTCTTCAAACAATGGGGTGGAGTGTTTAAGAAGCGAGCCGGTCGGCGGCTTCAAGGCCGCACCCATGATGAGCTTCCTGTCAGCATCCAGGGCCTTCGCATGCGTTAAGGACATTGTTCGCGAGCGCAGCAAGCTGCGCAACTACCCCGGTCTATGCATGGCCGTAGTTGCACAGCTTGCTGTGCGGGACTGCCTCGAGAGGCATGCCTCTTCCCCCCCCAAATCCGAGTTATCCACATGCGGCGGGATCTGTCCGGACGTGGGCAAGTGCTGTAAACATAGAACTGCGCTTGCTGTTTCGCAGCGGGAGGAATGCTGCAAACACAATGGCTTGACTATTTGTTCAAACTCGGCTTGACAAACGCACCTCCGGAATGTATATTTGGGTACGTCCGTTCAAAGCCAAAGTTCGTCGGTTGGCGTGGGGGGTAGGGGGGAGAGATTCAAAGAGTTTATTCTAAGAATTCTCTTTGAATAATATATTATTCAAGAAAGAATATTCTAAGAATGTGCCGGACGCCTGCCGGCGGCACACCCCGTCCGGCAGCCCGTTTCCCTATGAAAAACGGCGTCGAAAGTACATCCGGCGCACCGCCCGCCCATAGCGGACCTGAACCACGCACCTGTGGTTTCCTATTTCTAATTTCCTATTTTAAATTTTATTCACATGCCTTATTTTTTCGAAGAACTCGACGCCGATACGCGGCGCTACATGGTGCTCGAATGCCAGCGGGATATGGCCCGGGACCATTTCGTGCTCTACAAACGGCTGACCGAAGAGGGCCGCGCGGCCTATCGCAAGCTGCTGCTGCGGGCGCTGGAGGCGGGCGATGAGCAGACGCTGACCGAAAGCCTGGCGCAGCCCGAATTCTTTATCAGTTCCGAGCCTTACTCGCGCGGCGGCAAAGTGGCGCAGCGCAAGGTCAGCCATCCGGCCGCGGCCAGCCTGATCGCCGAAACGGAATTCAACGCGTATTACATGCGCGGCCTCTGCCGCAAACTCATGGCCGAAGGCGTCACCCGCGTGATGGTCTACCGCGCCAAGGAGACCGAAAACCCGCGCGAAGGCAAGCGCGTCACTCCCGGCGACATCTGGTTCACCTGCGAAGCCCTCGACGATCTGCGGCTGCGCGAGAGCGAGATGAGCACCAAGCGCGGCTTTCTGCGCGGTCCCCGCAGCGGCATCAGTCTGCGCCGCGTGCCGCCGGGGATCACCGAGGATGAACAGATTCTGGCTTCCGATATCAAACCGTTACCTCCCATCTTCTAATCACAAGGCTATATGGCTGACGTTTTTATCTGCGATGCGCTGCGCACGCCGGTCGGCAAACACGGCGGCATTCTGAAGACCATCCGCCCCGATGACATGGCGGCGTTGGTGCTGGAGAAGATTGTGCAGCGTAATCACATCGATCCGGCCTTTGTGGACGAAGTCTATCTCGGCTGCGCCAATCAGGCGGGCGAGGACAACCGCAACATCGCGCGCATGGCCACGCTGCTGGCGGGCTATCCGAACAGCGTGCCCGCGGTCACGGTCAACCGCCTCTGCGCTTCCGGCCTCGAAGCCGCCGCCTGCGCCTACCGGGCCATCAAGTCCGGCGAGGGCCGCTGCTACATCGCGGGCGGCGTCGAATCCATGACCCGCGCACCGTTCTCCGTGCCTAAGCAGGAGAAGCCGTTCGCCTTCGGCAATCTCACCGCCTATGATACGACGCTTGGCTGGCGTTATCCCAATCCCAGGCTGAAAGAACTCTTCCCGCTGGAGTCCATGGGCGAGACCGCGGAAAATATCGCCGAGAAGTGGAAGATCAAGCGCGAGATGCAGGACCAGTTCGCGCTGGAGTCTCATCAAAAAGCTGTGATGGCGTACGAAGCCAAATTCCTGCAGGACGAAGTCATTCCGGTGGAGATCCCCGACGCGCGCGAAGGCTCGGTGTTCGTGGACCGCGATGAAAACCCCCGCGCCGACGCCAACCTCGAATCGCTGGCCTCTCTGAAGCCGGTCTTCCGCAAGGGCGGCACGGTCACCGCCGGCAATTCTTCGGGCTTGAATGACGGTGCGGCGGCGGTGCTGATCTGTTCGGCGGAGTTTGCCCGCGAACACAATCTCAAACCGCTGGCCAAAATCCTCGGCACCGCGTCCGTGGGCGTGGATCCGCGCTACATGGGCATCGGCCCGGTGTTTGCGGTCGAGAGATTGCTGGCGCGCACGGGAGTCTCCAAGTTCGAAGTCGGCCTGTGGGAAATCAACGAAGCCTTTGCCGCGCAGATGCTGGCGGTCATCGCCGAACTGGATCTGCCCTTCGACCGCGTCAATCCGTGGGGCGGCGCGATTGCCATCGGTCATCCCCTCGGTATGAGCGGCGCCCGGCTGGTCGGCACGCTGGCCCACCAGATGCACCGCTTCACCGTCAAGTATGGCGTCGCCGCCCTGTGCGTCGGCGTCGGCCAGGGACAGGCCATACTGCTCGAATGGGCCGAATAACCGCTTTTCCTTTTTCACACTATACGCGAAGAGAAGGGTCAACCGTACGCATTCGCTATGAATATCACACCGGCGCGGACCGAGGATCTTGCGGATCTGGCAGAACTGATCGCAGAATATCAGAACCTCGACGAAACTTCGGAGACTATTCCTGATGACGAAACCACCCGGGAGTTTCTGCGGAAACTCCTCACCGGCGACGGGCACAGCGCCCTGTTCATCGGACGGACGTCAAGCGGCGAACTGATCGGCTTCGTCCACATTTACTGTGTGCCTTCCGCGCTGGATTCCTGCCGCGTGGTGCGCATCACCGATCTGTTTATTCATCCCGACTACCGCAGGCAGGGCTTCGGACGCCAACTGTTCGACCACGCCTTGCGCTGGGCGCGCTCGCAGAAACATCCGCGCGTCGTCTGGTTCGTAGAGAACCTGAACCTCGAAGCGCAGTATATGTTCGACCGTGTCGCCGGCGCCGCCCAGACGGGCTGGCTCGGCTATTCGCTGCTTCTGTCCGGCCACAAGGACGGACTCTAAGCCCTGTTTCCTTTTCCTCCCGCCATGCACGCATCCGTGTATTCTATGACTACCGTGGAGACTCCATGAGAAAAGTACCTTTCGCGCTGGCCGCCCTGCTGCTGCTCTCCGCGGCGATCTTCGCCACAAAGCCGGCAAAGCAAGCGCCGCCGCCGTTCGTGCCGCAACCGGCTCCGCAAAAATATGCCACGAATTCTCCATATCACGATGCGCCGCCGTGGAGACAGGATGTGTCCTTGCGCCGCGGTGGGCAGTCTCTGGATGCTCTCTACACCAGCACCGATACCGTGTCCATTCCCGAAGTGGGCCGGGTGACCTCGACCATCAATATCCCCGACGACGTCACGATCAGCCAGCTCGACATTCATCTCGTGATCTCTCACACGTGGATGCGCGATCTGCGCGTGGCACTGCATGCGCCGGGGACTCCCGATGCCCGGGAAATCGTGCTCTTCGATCTTCTGCCGTTCGATTCTATTCAACACATGGACGGCTGGTTCAATGACGCCTCCGGCACGGGAATCTTAGAGGCCGATACGCCGTACGTTTGCTCCTGGCGGCCCATCGATTCGCTGAGCCGCTTCACCGGCCTCTCCGCGCAGGGAGTGTGGATGCTGCGGATTCTGGATCAGTTCGCGGGGGACAGCGGCGCGCTGGATGGCTGGGGAATCGACGTCAATCCCAGCACGGCGCTGCAAGGGAATGTGGTGAACAGCCTGACGCGCGCTCCGGTGCGCAATGGCACCGTGCAGATGCCGGGGTTCTGCTATTCCAGCCTCATCGACGTCAACGGCCACTATTCCTTTTTGCAGGTTCCCACCGATACTTTTTCCCTTCAGTTCTCCAAGCCCAGCTATCGTCCCCATCCGGCGGACACACTTTCATTTCAGGAATGGGACACGCTGACGGTGAGCGGAGTCTCGGTGCCGCCGGGCGGAAATATGCAGCTCGACACCGCCATGACCACCGTGGCCAACTTCTATGAATTCGCCTCCGCGTTCGCTCCGGACTCGATTCCGGATGCGGACTCGCTTAGCCCCGACTCCGTCGTGGCGGGCGTCCTTACGAAGACCCTCGACGTCGCGCAGGATATTTCCATCAGTGATCTCGATGTGGTGCTGAACATCACTCACCCCTATGACGGCGATCTCAGCATCTTTCTGGAAAGTCCCGGCGCCGTTATTATCCCGCTGGTGGAAAATGCCGGCGCCCACACGCGGAATTTCGTCAACTGCCGCCTCAGTGATCAGGCGTCGACTCCGGTCAGTGAAGGAACCGGCCCGTTCACGGGCACGTACCGTCCGGCGGCGAGGCTTGACACGTTAAACGGGACCTCGACCCAGGGAGCTTGGGTGCTCACCGTGGCGGATGGCTCGTACCACGACAAGGGCGTCTTGATTAGTTTCGCCCTCGAGGTTCGCACCGGTGATCTGCCGGTAACTCCGCCAAGTCGCCGGACGCTTCCGCAGTCCTTCGCCTTTGAAGGGAATTTTCCCAATCCCTTTAACAGCCGGACGGAGTTCCGGTTTGAACTGCCCGCCCGCAGCCGCGTGGATCTGGTGCTCTACAACACCCTTGGCCAGCGCGTGGCGGATATCCTGCAGGAAACCGTGGAGGCCGGACCGCACACCATCGGTTTTGATGCTCACGGTCTGGCGTCCGGTCTCTATGTGGCGCGCATGACGGTGAATGGCAGTACGTCTCAGAGTAAAAAGATTCTGCTGCTTCGATAAACTGCACTCAGTACATTTTTCGGGAGGGATGCACATGAACAGGTGGTATGTGGCGGGACTGCTGATTGTTCTTGCCGCCACAGCGCAGAGCCCATTCGCCCAAAGCGTGGTGCTCTCGGAAAGTTTCGACTACACGGCGGATGGCCTGCTGCCGATGGGCTGGTCACAGATCAGTCTCGACAACGGCCACAATGATGAGATCTTTCGCGGCGGGCCCACGATCTGGCAGGCCATCAGCCGCGTGGGGATCTCCACTCACACCGGCGAAGGCACCAGCATCAATGCCTACAATTCGAACGGCGCGGCGAACGATGACTGGATGATCCTGCCGCGATTCGACACCCTGCTGGTTCCCATTGTCTTCAGCTACTGGGTGTCGTCCCACCAGAGCCCGTATCTCGAGAATTTCGAGGTGCGGATCTCCACCACCGATTCGCTGCCGGCCCATTTTACGCATCTTGTTCGCAGCGTCACGCGCACGCCTCACTTGTGGACCCAGTACACCGACGACATCTCCGCCTATGCCGGCGCGCCCTTCTTTCTGGCATTCCATCACACCTCGCGGGATGACTTCGCCATCAAGATCGATGATGTGCAACTCACCGCCCATATTCCGTATGGCGCGTTGGGCGGAACGGTGCTGAATGGCTCTACCCAGTTGCCGCTCGGCAATGCCGCCGTAACCATTCTCGGCACCACCCGCGCAGGTGCGACCGCCGCGGATGGTAGCTATTTGATCGACTCCATTCCCGCCGGTATTTACAATGTGCGGTTTACCAAGGCGCATTTTGACACCTTGATCCGCAGCAACATCGGAGTGGCGCGCAATGATACGGCCCCGCTGTATGTGTCGCTGACCCCCGCCAATGCCGTGGCCCTGCGCCCGGACGTTGCCGAAGATTTCATGTTCAAAGGCAACTATCCGAATCCCTTCAATGCTCAGACCGAATTCAGTTTCGACCTCGCCCGCGCCGGCCACGTGGAACTGAATCTGTTCGACCTGCTGGGCCGCAAGGTGGCGCAGGTGACAAACGGAGCGTTTGCGCCGGGGTCTCATGCTATTCCCTATGATGCGCGCGATCTTGCATCCGGAGTGTACATTGCCCGCCTGACCTTCAATCACCGTCTCGCCCAAAGCTCCAAGCTGGCGCTGTTGCGATAGCCCGGACAGCTTGTTACCCGTTTCTCTACAGAACACCCCACTTCCAATAACCTGTCTTTTAGGAGAAGTTTATGAAAAGGTTGTTGACTCTGTTTACCTTCCTGTTGACGGCCTCGGTGCTGTTTGCCGGGACCATTGCCACCAAGCACGATTCGTTCGCGCCTGCCCAGAAACACCGTGGCCCGCTGGCCGCTCACGTGATTGCCGCCGCACCCTCCGGGCTGCCGCGTGTGGGCACGCGCGATCCGAATACGCTCGATGACGTCATTATCTCGGAAGATTTCGAAGCGATTCCCGCCGGGCAACTCCCGGCAGGCTGGACGCAGGTAGACGTGGATCACGGCTCGACCACAAACCAGGCCTGCCCCGGATTGTCCGAATGGAAAGTGATCGTTGATCCGGGCGCACCGAGCCGGATTGCGGCGCACAGCGGAACGCATTTCGTCGGCAACCACTACAACGACAATCAACTGGCCAATAACGACTGGCTGATTCTCCCGCAGCAGACTCTGACGGATTCCATCTTCCTGAGCTACTGGATCGCCTCGCAGGATCCGGCCTGGCGCGAGAATTACGAAGTGCGCGTGTCGACCACCGGTGCGCAGCCGGCGGACTTCACCCACCTGATTTACACGGCCACCAACATCGACACGGCATTCATCTCGCATCGCCACGATCTGACCGCGTATGCGGGTGCGCCGTTCTACGTTGCGTTCCACTACAACGCGACGGACAGGTTCATAATCAAGCTGGACGATGTGCTGCTGGAAGGCACCTTTACCTCGCCCCACGGCACCATCGCCGGAACCATTACGGATGACCAGTCCCACGCTCCGCTGGCCAATGCCGCCGTCACAGTGACCGGCCTCGGCTTCACGGCGTTCACCGATGCTGCCGGGCACTATCTGATCTCCTCCGTTCCCGCTGACACCTATGCGGTGACTGTCCGCTACGATTACTATCCGTTGTTCACGCAGAATGACGTCATCGTCGCCGGCACAGACACCACCGTGCTGGATGTGGAATTACACTCCCCGGAATTTTACACCACCGATTTTGCATCCACCGGCGGCAATGTGCATATTGCCGACCTTGACACCGCCCGGCAGACCATTATGGTTTCGACGGAAAACCTATCCATTGCCGATTTGGATGTCACGGTCAATATCACGCACACGTGGGACGCCGACTTAACCCTGTGGCTGACCTCACCGGGCGGCCATCGGATTCGGTTGGCAGCGAATGTCGGAGGCAACGCCGCGGAGAATTTCGTGGATTGCCGCTTCGATGACGAAGCCACCACGCCCATCGGCGAAGGGGTGGCTCCCTTTACCGGCAGCTTCATTCCCGAAGAGCCGCTCAGCGTCCTCGATGGTGAAATGGCCGCCGGAACCTGGACCCTCCTCGCCTATGACGGTGCGGCGGATGATACGGGGCACATTGGCACCGTCACGCTGCATGTCAAGACCCTCGGCTCGGAAGCGGCGGATGCTCCGCGCATCCTGCCGCAGAGCTTTGTGTTCGACGGCAACTATCCGAATCCATTCAACAGCCAGACCGAGTTCCGCTTCTCGCTGCCGGGCACCAGCCCCGTGCAGCTCACGCTGTATAATCTGGTCGGCCAGGAAGTGGCGCGGTTGGTGAACGGCACGCTGTCGGCGGGCACGCATACGGTGGCCTTCAATGCCTCCGGTCTGACCTCGGGCGTGTACTTTGCGCGTCTGTCCGCCTCCGGTGTGACCGCCACGCACAAGATGATGCTGCTGAAATAGTCCGTCTCCCCTCTCCCTTTCCTCATTCCATTATGGGGAAAGGGAGAAGGGGATAGAGGTCTTTCGTTTTCACCCTGTCACATGAGCGCCAAACCATGCGTCTTTGCCGAATCATACTTTGTGCAGCCTTGGCCGTGATGGCGGGCTATGGCCTGCGCGCGCAGGCGGCTCCCCGCACCCGGTCTGCTTTAGATGACGTGGTGCTCTTCGAGACCTTCGAATCCACTGCGCCGGGACAGTTGCCTGTAGGTTGGACTGAGGTGGACCGGGACAGCGGCTACTGTTCATGGTTCGACCGCCGCTCCACGTGGGAAGTTTACTCCCGGCCTGAGTTCCCGGCGCACAGCGGCACGCGCTTCGCCATGTGTCATTACAATGATCAGCAGCTTCCCAATGACGACTGGCTGGTGCTGCCGGTGATCACGGCAACCGGTGAGATTACTCTGGATTACTGGGCGGCCGCGCAAGATGCAGGCTACCCCGAATCCTTCGAAGTCCGCGCCTCCACGGGCGGCACTCAGCCGGAGGATTTCACCACCGTGCTTGCCACGGAGACCGGCATCTCCTCCGAGTGGACGCACTTCACTCAGGATCTGTCCGGCCTTTCCGGTTCGTCGTTTCGCATTGCCTTCCATTATGTATCGGTTGACCGCTTTGCTCTAAAGCTTGACGACGTACAGATTGCCGCCTCCGGCCTGGTTTCTGGCGCCATTGCGGGCACGGTGGTGGACGATTCCGCGCGGGTGATTTCCTACGCGGCGGTGCAGATCAACTCGCTGGGGCGTTCGGTGCGTACGGACAGCATGGGAGCGTTTCTTCTTGCCGGACTTCCTCCGGCAAGCTATACGGTCCGGGTCAGCCACGAATTCTTCAATGGCCGCGTCATCCCCGGTGTGACCGTTGCCGCCACCGATACCACACGGCTGCAGCCTGTCCTGACGCCTCTGGCACTTGGCATGCGGCATTACGCGACGACCTATTCTCCGAGGCCCATCACCGATTTCGATACCACCGTGATGCGTCTGGACATGCGGGATACCGTGGTGATCTGGGATCTTGATGTGACCGTGAACCTGACCCATTCCTCTGTGGGAGATCTGGATATCTGGCTGCGCGGACCGGATTCCACCCGCGTGCTGCTCGCGGCGCATGACTCGCTGATCGTTGGCCAGAACATGACCTATTGCCAATTCGATGATCAGGCGGATCTGCCCTTCACCGCGGGGCAGGCTCCCTACACAGGTCATTTCCGACCCGTCGAGCCCCTCAGCCGCTTCAATGGAGACAGCCTGATTCGCCGCCGGGGAGCGGACGTGCATGGCCGCGAGTGGTTTTTGTATGTGCATGACGCTGCCGCGATTGACGAAGGCTCGCTGATCGGTGTCAGCATGGACGTGGTCTGGCAGTTGCCGCAATCGGCGCCGGATCATCCCGTGGCTTTGCCGCAGACGTTCTCCTTTGCAGGGAATTATCCCAATCCCTTCAATTCGGAAACCCATTTCAAATTCAGTCTCGCGGCGCCGGGGCGGGTGGACTTGACGCTTTACAATCTGCTCGGACAACAGACGGCGAAGGTCATCGATCGCGTTCTACAGGCTGGCAGTTACGACGTGGCGTACGATGCCTCCGGTTTAGCCTCGGGAGTTTATCTCGCCCGACTTTCTGCGCAGGGTGCATCGCAAACCCGCAAAGTGCTTCTGATAAGGTAAGCGCCATTCTATAGCATATGAGAAGCGTTGGCCATGAAGGCTAACGCTTCTTTTTTGGTGGACTTCCGTGGCAACCAGAGTGACCCAGCTAAATATGCCTCTCAATTTGTACTGTCCCGCCAAGTATCTGGGAGAAGTTGTTATGATATTCAATATTTAATAACTGCGGCTATATTCAAAAAAACGAAAGCCATAGTTCCGTGCCGCGATTAAACAGACTCGCGAAAGCAGACATTTACATCCATAGTTGCTATTCGGCGACATCCCGCGTATATTTGGATGTGTTTTATCAAGTACGCAACTGCAGCTTGTCAGCCCGATATTAACTTGTGGAGTTTGGTCATGGCAAAAGGTATGAGATTTATCCTGGTCACGTGCTTATTGGTTCTCACGTCACTAACAACCTTACAGAGTGCTTACGCGCAGACGGATCCCTGTTTGATTCCTCCCGGCGGTTTCCGCACCTACACCCAAGGCGGGTGGGGCGCCAGTTGCCACGGTGGCAACCCGGGATGTATTCGCGATGACAACTGGTCTGCGATCTTTCCGCTTCCGAACGGCTTGATTGTGGGCGGCACCTATACGATCCAATTGACCACGTCAGCGGCCGCGAACGCCTTTATCCCGGCGGGCGGCACGCCCGGCGTCCTTACCGCAAACCTCGTGAATCCGACGTCTTCCCCGGCGGGTGTGTTTGCCGGGCAGTTGGTCGCCTTAGCTCTGACTCTGGAATTCTCCAACGCCGGCGTGCCGGGCTTCAACCCCGCGTTCGGCAGCCTGGTGGTTCAGAGCGGCGTGCATAATCCCACGGGTGCGTTTGCCGGCTGGTCGGTCAGTTCGATTTTCGCGCTGGCCAATCAGGTGCTGGGCGGAAATGTCGGCGCACTGCCCGCGGGCATCAGCGTCTCCGATCTGAACAACGTTCTGACCTCGATCAACCAGAATTTCGATAACGGCACGGTCAGCGAGGGCTACCTCATGATCGAAGGCTGCGATCAGATTCTGCCCGTTGAAATGGCGTCCTTTGAAGCGTCTGTGTCCGATGGCGCGGTCGTGGTGGAATGGCGCACGGCATCCGAATCGCAGGTCTCCTCCTTCGAAATCAGCCGCAGCGTCAACGGCAGCGACTGGCAGTCTCTGGTGACGGTTAACAGCCAGGGCAGCAGCCCCAGCGGCTTCTCCTATCGTTACACCGATGCCAGCGTCATCGCGGGTACGCCGTACAGCTATCGCCTGGCCATCCACGAACTGGACGGCTCGACGGTTCAGTTCAGCCATATCGCGTCCGCCACGCCGAATGCCGCCCATCAGGCCGCTTCGTACGAACTGGCGCAGAACTATCCGAATCCCTTCAACCCGACCACGACCATTTCCTATACGCTGAAGGAAGCCGGAATGGTCAACATCACGGTGTTTGATGTTATGGGCCGCACGGTCGCCACGCTGGCTCGCAGCGCCCAGACCTCGGGTGTGCATTCGGTCAGCTTCGACGGCACCGGCCTTTCGAGCGGCGTGTACTTCTACCGCCTCGAGTCCGGCTCGTTCACCGACATGCGCAAGATGATGCTGCTGAAGTAATCGCTTCCGCACAGGATTCTGCTTACAAAAAGAAGGCTCCCGCCACGGCGGGAGCCTTCTTCATCTCATATCCTTCGGCGCAGGAACTACTTCTTCAGCTTGTAGCCCGCCGGAATTTCGTACTTGGCCGCATCGGTTGCGCTGGTCGAAGCTTCGGTCAACGTGCTTGTCACGCTGAACTTGACCTTCACTTCGTATTCGGGCTTCTGCTCCTTGGGAGCTTCCTTCTTCCGCCCGAAGGGCAGCTTGCCCATCAGCTCATTCTTGGCGCCTTCGGCAATGGCCTTGCCGATATCCGGCCCCTTAAGCTGGTTGCGTTTGATCTCCATCAGGCTCTGTACGGGTTCCCCCGGTGCCTTGCGCGCGGCTTCAATCAGCTCCTTGAACTGTTTCTGGTACATGGCCGAGGCCTGCATCAAGCCGGGCGTCAGGGCCTCTTTGTCCAATCCGAGAGCCTTGACATAGCGCTCACCGAATTCGGTAATCTCCTTGGCTCCGGGCACATCGGGGCTGTTCCAGGTATCGATGGTCATGATAACCTTGTCCATCGAATCGGCCTTGCTGACCCCTGTGGCCTCGATGCGGACATTGCGGCAATTCCAGCCGCCGATCATCTTCGGCTGGGCCTCGGATTTGTCCACCACGGTCCACGTGTACATTTCCTCCCGCGCGGTATCCGGGCGCTCGCCTTCGGCCTTTTCCACTTCGGCATTGCCCTTTTTGAGCATCTCGCGGAACTGCTCGAAGGTCATCTCGGTATAGGTTTTATCCTTGGGGTTGATCGACCACACAAGCTGCTTATCCAGCCGGACGATGCTGCCCGATTCTACCGTCTTGCCGCCAGTGGCAGTCTTCATCATTCCCCGCGTCCACTTCAGCGTGGATTCCGTCGCGTGACGGTCCGCGGAGTAGTACTCAATCGTCGTTCCCTCATTTGCCCCCATAAACTGAGAGCTAACCGTTTGTTTGCGAGTCACATCGGCATTTGCCGCTGTCACGCACACCAGCAAAATCAACAGCCATTTCATGCAAAAATGTCCTTTCTATTCCACCGGAATAATCTGGAATTGTCATGTCAAGGTGTATCTAAATAAGTCAAATTTTCCGGTAAGATCCAAATGATAACGACCTGTAGCGGAGCAGTTGCAGATCACACAAAAAAGTGTTAATTTTTCGACAGATACAACCTTACCAAGGGCTTGCTGAGGTTTGCCATGCAAATTGGAATGTTGGGCTTGGGCCGCATGGGCGGCAATATGACGGAGAGACTGCTGCGCGATGGTCACTCGGTAGTGGCGGCAAACCGCACGGCAGAGGCGGTTGCGGCGGCCGTCAAAAAGGGAGCTATCGGAGCGGCGAACCTCGCGGGGATCGTCAGTACGCTGAAGGGCCGCCGGGTAATCTGGCTGATGATCCCTTCCGGAGATCCGGTGGAGCAGGCCGTGCTGGAACTGTCAGGCCTCTTGAGCCCCGGGGATATTGTGATTGACGGTGGCAACTCCTTTTATAGGGATTCCGTGCGCCGCGCCGGACTGCTGAAGGAGAAGGGGATCCACTTCCTCGATTCCGGAACTTCGGGCGGGGTGTGGGGTCTGAAGGAGGGCTACTGCCTGATGATCGGCGGCGATCCCGAGCCTTTCTCCTATGTGGAACCGGTTTTCAAGAGCCTTGCTCCGGTCAAAGGCTATCTGCATACCGGCCCGGTGGGTTCGGGACATTTTGTGAAGATGGTCCATAATGGAGTCGAGTACGGGATGATGCAAGCTTATGCCGAGGGTTTTGAGATCCTCAAGGAAGGCCCGTTCCCGCTCAATCTGACCGAGGTCTCGGAACTCTGGCAACACGGCAGCGTGGTGCGCTCCTGGCTGCTGGAACTGGCCACGGACGCGTTGCGCGCCGACCCCGGCCTCGATCACGTCAAAGCCTGGGTGGATGATTCCGGCGAGGGCCGCTGGACCGTGGAGCAGGCCATCGAAACCGGAGTCCCCGCCTATGCCATTGCCGCCTCACTGTTTGCCCGTTTTGCCTCGCGTCACGACAATGCATTCGGCCTCCGCCTGCTCTCCGCCCTGCGCAACCAGTTCGGCGGCCACGCGATGAAGACGATAGATTCCTGACAGTCGGGGATCATGAAACGCGGATTGCTCTGCTGCTCGTCAGCGACCCGATACCCCCCTTTTATCCCCCCTTATGCTAAGGGGGGAAACTCCGATCCTTCCCCCTTTGAAAAAGGGGGAATCAGAAGGGGGTTCCTTCCATATCCACTAGGCGCCACGCTCCCGCGTGGTGCAACCTTGCGAATTCAGCACGCGGGAGCGAGCTGGATAGGCGGTGGGTTTGAGGAATAAGAGGGGGTTCTGCCCGCCACCGGCAGAAGAATCACGACGGCTTGCCATCACACATTTTCTAAATTGTGAGAACTGCATATGTCCCGCCATATTCTCTATCCGCCCATTGAGCCCTATGCCACTGGCCGGCTCAAGGTCTCCGATCTGCATGAAATCTTCTATGAAGAGGTCGGCAATCCCAACGGGCAGCCGGCGGTGTTTCTGCACGGCGGGCCGGGAGTCGGCATCATTCCCGATTACCGCCGCTTCTTCGATCCGCAGAAATACCGCGTGGTGCTGGTGGACCAGCGCGGCTCAGGCCGCAGCACTCCCCATGCGGAACTGCGGGAGAATACCACGTGGGACCTGGTAGAAGATCTGGAGAAGGTGCGCCGCCATCTGGGCATTGACCGCTGGGTGGTGCTCGGCGGCAGTTGGGGCAGCACACTCGCGCTCTGCTATGCCATCTCCCATCCCGCTCATGTCAAGGGTGTAATTATCCGCGGCGTATTTCTCGCGCGGCCTTCCGAGACGGTGTGGACGCACAAGTTCGGCATGTCGGAAATCTATCCCGATGAATGGGTGCGTTTCCAGAGCCTGATTCCCGAAGCTGAGCGCGACGACATGGTCAAAGCCTACTATGTGCGCCTGACAGGTGAAGACAAGGAACTGCAATTGAAAGCGGCACAGGCGTGGGACCGCTGGGAGTCGGCCACCATGTGCCTTTTTCCCGATCCCGCGACTCTCGAGGTCTTCGAAGAGCCGCAGCGGGCACTGTCTGTGGGCCGCATCGAGTGCGCCTACACCTATCATGATTTCTTCATGAAGTCCGACAACTGGATTCTGGAAAATGCTTCCGCCATGCGCAACATACCGCTGCGCATGGTGCAGGGCCGCTATGACGTTATCTGCCCGGTGCGCGCGGCGTGGGATCTGCATCAGGTATTGCCCAACTCCGATTTGCGGATCATTCCCGATGGATCGCACTCGCCTCTCGATGACGGAATGATTGATCAGCTCGTGCAAGCCACCATCGACTTCCAAACCCTATGACCGACGTTTCCGAATCCTTAATGGAACTGGCCGCCAATCCCTTTCGCAGCGGATTGATTGCCGAAAGGCCGCCGGATCCCTGTGGACTGGTGATCTTCGGCGCGGTGGGCGACCTGGCGCGGCGCAAGTTGTTTCCCGCGCTGATGAGCCTGATGCAGGAAGGCAAACTGCCCGAGAGCACCTTCATGATCGGGGTGACGCGGCGGGAGATGTCCAAAGAGGAGATGTGCAAAACCATCTTCGATTCCGCGCAGGAGTTCGCGCCCGATGTGGTGCAGGATGAGCGGTTCCGCGAGCAGTTTGCCGCGCGGATCTTTCCCTGCACCGACGATCCGGGCACGGGCGAAGGTTTCGCGCAGCTTCAGGACATGCTCAAGGACCTGTCCGAAAAGCGCGGCACCCGGGGCAATGTGCTCTTTTATCTGGCAGTGCCGCCGTCTGCTTTCGAACCGATTGTCACCGAACTCGGCAAAGGCGGCCTGAACAAGCCGACCGATGGCGCATGGGCGCGGATCATCGTCGAAAAACCGTTCGGGCATGATTTGGATTCCGCGCGCAAGCTGGCACATACGCTGCAGGAGGTCTTTCCCGAGGAGCAGGTGTACCGCATTGACCATTACATGGGCAAAGAGGCGGTGCAGAATATTCTTGTGCTACGGCTGGCCAACACGATTCTCGAACCGCTGTGGAATAATCATTACATCGATCACGTGCAGATTACCGCGGCGGAAGCCCTCGGCGTCGAAGACCGCGCGGCCTACTATGAAGAGACCGGCGCGCTGCGGGACATGATGCAGAATCATCTGCTGCAGATCCTCTCGATGATTGCCCTCGAACCGCCGGCGTCGCTCGATCCCGAAGCTGTGCGCAACGAGAAGACCAAGGTGCTGCAGGCCATTCGCCGCTACACGCCGGATGATGTGAAGTCGTCGGTCATTCGCGGGCAATACGCGGCGGGGACTGTCGGCGGCAAGAACGTGCCGGGTTATCGGGAAGAGAAGGGCGTCGATCCCAAGTCCCGCACCGAAACCTTCTGTGCGCTGCGGTTGTGGGTGGACAACTGGCGCTGGCACGGTGTGCCCTTTTATCTGCGCACCGGCAAGCGATTGCCCAAGCGGATTACCGAAGTGGCCATTCAGTTCAAGCCCGTACCGCACATGATCTTCCCGGTGTCTCCGGTGGATCTTGTTGAGCCCAATGTGCTCTCGATCCGCATTCAGCCCGGCGAGGGAATTATTCTCAAGTTCATCGTCAAGCTTCCCGGTCATGCGGTGCGGTTGCGCAGTGTGAGCATGGAATTCCGCTACGGCGCGTCCTTCGGCGGAAGGATCTCCGATGCCTATGAACGCCTGTTGCTGGATGCCATGCTCGGTGATCCGACGCTCTTTGCCCGCTTCGATGCGGTGGAAGAAGGCTGGAAGTTCGCCATGCCGCTTCTGAACACGTGGCAGGCCGAGCAGGATGGACCGCTGCCGCACTATCCGGCGGGATCCTGGGGACCTTCTGAGGCGGATCAGTTGATTGAGCAGGATGGCCGCGAGTGGAGGATTCTCTGATGGCGCAGGATTCGGCCTATCCGCTGGTTGAACCGCGGGACGTGGATGTCTCGGCCATCGAGCGCGAGTTGGAGGAGATCTGGCGGTGCTGCGCCGAGGCGGAGGGTGGGCAGGCGGTCATGCGCGCCGCCGCCTTTACGCTGATTTATGCGGTACGCGGTGCGGCGGACGGCGGGATGATCAATGATATGCTGGTGGAATTGACCCTGCGGCATCCGTCGCGAGCCATTCTGCTGCACCTGAATGATGAAGCCGGGGAGAAGGCCTTCCGCGCCTGGGTGACGGCCTATTGTCACCGCCCCGCGCCCGGAGCCGCGCCGGTGTGCAGCGACTTTGTAACCCTTGAAGCCTGCAAGCAGGAACCTTCCGCCGTTGTCTCCACGCTGCTTTCTCTCTTCCGCTCCGGAATGCCGACGGTCCTGGCATGGGACAGTTCTCTGCCGTCCGATCATCCCGTGCTGTTGAAGCTCGGTTCGGAACTGGAGCGGGTGATCGTCTCCGCGATTTCCCCCTGCGCTCCGGCATCGAAGCTCGCGACTCTGTTTGCGCTGACGGATGCTCTCGGCGGGAAGCCGATCGTCACCGATCTTGCCGAGTCCTTTGTGCGCCCGTGGCAGATGGCGGTGGCCGGGCTCTTCGACGCCGATCCTTCCGCCGCGCAGCGGATCAGCCATATTCAGTTATCCTATAGCGGATCGAAAATCCCCGCCGAGATGCTGCTGCTGGCGGCGTGGATGTCGGTGATCCTCGGCTGGAAGACCCAGCGTATTACCCTGCACGGCCACTCTCCTGCCATTGTTTTTGCCGGTGATCACATCATTTCCTTTGCCACTCAGTCCGGTCCCGAGGCCAAAGAGGCGGTGGACTTCTATATGAAGTCTGCCAACGGGGAGGAAACCACGCTGCGCTGTGAGGAGCCCAGCGGCGAGAACCGCCTGACCGAACTGCTGCACCTTCAGCTCCAGATCTGGGGCCGGGATCCGCTGCGTGATGAATCCCTCCATCGTGCCCGCCTCTGGCTGAAGGAATTGTTGTTCTCCTGATTTCCTTTCAGCGTTTCAGCCTTTCAGATTTTCAGCGTTTTCTTCTTCCCATGCCCCCAGAAATTGTGTTTTGCGAAACTCCCGAGGATGTTGCCGATGCGGCGGCGGCTCTGATTTTTGAGGATCAGGCCGCGGCGGTCGAGGACTCCGGTATCTATCATATTGCCCTTTCCGGCGGGCGCACTCCCAGACTGCTCTATGAGCAGTTGGCCTCCGAGGAGTGGGAGAAGACCATGGCGTGGGCAAGCTGGGAGATTTTCTGGGGGGATGAACGGGCTGTGCCGCCGGACAATCCGGAGTCCAATTTCCATCTGGCGCAGACCACATTATTAAATAGGGTGGAGGTGGGAGGAGTCTTTCGGATGCAGGCCGAGCTGCCCAACCTGCAGGAGGCGGCGGAGGACTACGCGCGGACGCTCCGTGCGCGCTTCGGGTTCGGTATCCCGGCTTTCGAAACCCTCCTTTTGGGGATGGGGCCGGACGGCCATACCGCCTCGCTGTTTCCCGGCCACCCGGCCTTGCAGTCAAAGGCCTTGGTGGAGGTGGTGGAGGTTAAAGCACCCGTTCCCAAGAGGCTGACGCTGACGCTCCCCGTCCTGAACCGCGCCCGCCACGCGATTTTCCTGGTCACTGGAGAGGACAAGGCCGAAAAGGTGCGGGAGATCCTCGGAGGGAAGGATGCCACCTATCCTGCCGCTTTGGTTCGCCCCGAGGAGGGTCAGTGTACGTGGCTGCTCGATGAGGCTGCCTCCTATTTGATTCGCTCGTGACCACTCCTCTCTTTTTGCTGCCGTCTGGCCGCCATTAGCTCTGTCTTGAACGGAACGTCCGCCGCAGAGGACAACCGACCGCACAGATTCGAGACAAGTTGAGGCGCACTGAGAGTAAATCTTGCGCGCTGAGCGGAATGAGTCAAATGGCTCTGACCCTGCAAAGCCTGTTTTTCCGGAGCTTCCGAAAGATTTCGGAGGCATGCATCCTTCTTCTGTGGTCAGAATTGCCTATTTTTATATATTCATTTTCTTCGTATATTATGGGTCATAGAACATAGCTCCGGGTTGGCGGGAGTACCAAGCTTCTCAAAGACTTGCCCGTTTCGCATTCCTTACCCCTTCCTGCGCCTCGAACGTCCTGATTCCGAGTGAAACAAAGTTTGTCTCTAAGCTTACCATAATTAGATATTTGCAAAGAATATCTCATTCTATGGCATACATAGATTTAGATTGTGTAAGCAGAATTGGTGATCTGAGAGCAAATTTTATGATGGACGTGGCGTAAAACGGCAGGATGTCAGGCTTGACTTTTTCAGAAAAAGTGGTTAATTTAAGAGCTTGTTAAGTGTGGCACAAGTGACGTCTCTACCCCCTATGTTTACTACTCGGTTCTTCCCTCTCGCGCTCGTTCTGGCTCTAAGTACGCTCCTCGTTTTCTCGACGGGCTGCTCCAGCCGGGCCGCATCTGCTCAGAAGCTGTTCGACAGCGGTGAGTATCAGAAAGTTGTTGAACGGTATCCGGATTTGGAAGTGGCCCTCCGGGCTCACGCGAAACTGGCCGAACAACTGCTGCAAAAGAAGGATTATACTGCGATTATGCGGGAATACAGCGACACCCCTGCCGCTTACAAGGCCCGCCTCGAAATGGCGCAGAAGATGTTTGACGAAGGCAAGTATCAGGCGCTGCTCGATTCCTTCCCCTCTTCACCCTTGGCGGTGACGGCTAAGGGCAAGCTCGCCGATTCGCTGATCGCGGCCGGTCAGTCAGACAAAGTGTTGGCTTGGTATCCCGAGACGCCTCAGGCCAAGCAACTCAAGGAAGAACAGGCCAAGGTCGAATTCGCCAAAGTTCAAAAACTTCCCAAGAAGGACAAGGCTCAGGGCCTCGAAGAATTCTTGAAGAAGTACCCGGGTACGGAGTCGTCCAAGGAAGCCAGTGACATGCTGGCTAAGATCCGCGACGCGGAACAAAAACAAGCAAATAAGAAGAAATAGTTCGGTTAGCTCGCACTGACCAGAACATGTTCCTTTAGCAAAGCACACCGGAAACCTGCCCCGATGTCGCGCTGCGAGACAGTTAGGCAGGTGAAACTCTCTTTTTCCATATTTTCTCCAGGGAGGAGATTCGCTCCATGAAACGCACAGTTGCTGTCATCGCTGCCCTCGCCGT